>JAXDBW010000055.1:0-3932 GCA_034678405.1 Patescibacteria group bacterium
GCTGCATGAGCACGCAAGTCACTGACGTAGCGTGATTGGACCAGGGCTCACCCCGGTCCTTTTTTATTTTTTGTGCTATACTTTTTACTGATAATAATTATCGTTAATGATATGGATTTTCATATTATTTTGCTCACACTCCATGTGATCGGGGCAGGCCTCATCCTCGGTGTGGTGCTGCTCTCACTCTTTGCGGCATTCCGCAAGACGTGGTCGCCGGAGCGCATTGCCACACTCCACTTCATCGGATCATTTGGCAAATGGGCATCGGTCTGGCAACTGCTGACGGGCATCGGCCTGGCGAGCGGCGAGTGGGACGAGCTGGGAAGTAGCCCGATATTTTGGACGAAGATGGTCCTATATGTCCTGGAGGGTGCGCTAGCGGGGATGCTCATCGAGCGTCGCGCCAAACAGCTCGAGGTCGGGGCCGAGACGTCCGGGTTTATGACCATCCTGCTGGTGCATGCGATACTGATCATCGGGATTGTGGTGCTCGGGGTGTTTCTGGTGGCTGGTGGACACGAGTAAATCGTATTACCCGAAATACAATACCCACCGCACCAACCTATTCTAAATGCCCGTTTTACCTGTTCTTGTTTTTTTAGTAATCTACCTGTTGGGAACTAATCTCTGAATCAGAGAGTATATGAAACACATTCCCAACAATACTGTTGCCTTTGTGCTGGTTTTGGCTGCTGGGGCATTTATCATGCTTATGTATTCACCTGATACCTCATTTGAGGGAGGCCCGGCCATTGTCGAGGTGTCTGATTCAGTGTCGAAGCCAACCGTACTCGGAGAGTCGGACATGGACACAGGGGAAGTTCATCCGGTATCATATGCTGCCATGCGCGAAAAGCAGTATGATGGATCCAATCTCGTGGTCGGTGAGGCGCTCGCTGAAACGGCTAGTTACACGCGATACTACATCACGTATCAGAGTGGCGAACTGACGATCTCCGGTATCATGAACGTGCCGAAGGGTGATGGTCCGTTCCCGGCATTGGTATTGAATCACGGGCATATTGATATCAGTGTGTACACCAATGGTCGGGGATTGAAACGCGAACAAGACTATTTCGCCCGCAATGGGTATGTAGTGCTGCATACTGACTATCGCAACCATGCCCAGTCGGAAACGGATGACCGTGACACACTGGCCGTTCGTCTCGCGTATGCAGAAGATGCGATCAATGCTGTCTACGCGCTACAGCGCGCGGGTTTGTCGTACATCGATGCTGACAAGATCGGAATGCTGGGGCAC
Organism: Patescibacteria group bacterium; assembly: GCA_034678405.1. GTDB lineage: Bacteria > Patescibacteriota > Patescibacteriia > UBA10025 > JAHIVO01 > JAXDBW01. The sequence goes on from JAXDBW010000055.1 coordinate 1,265, forward strand.
TCGATGGGTGGCGAGGTAACCCTCGGCTCGCTCGTTTCGCAGCCGGGACTCGTCGATGCAGCAGTGCTGTATGCGCCGGTATCCGGTGACATGCGCCGGAGTTATGAGCGATGGATTAGCCGCGAGTCAAATAATATAGATGATATTACTGAGCTGTATGGGTCACCAGATGAGTCGCCAGCGTTTTGGGATGGCATTTCATCAGAGACATTTTATGATCAGATAACTACCCCGATCCGTATTTATCATGGCACCGCTGATGATAGCGTGCCCATTGATTGGTCATATGACACGCTGGACAAGCTGCAGTCAGCGGGGGTGGATGCTGATTTGACTGTCTATGATGGTGAGGCACATGAGTTTGGGCCACGGTGGACCAGCTTCATGGATCGCTCGCGGGAATTCTTCGATCAGTATCTGAAATAAATAAGCCAATTACCCATAGAATTATTCTTACGCCGTCGCGACGGCGCTATTTTAGGTGGATATGTTCACTTGACGTGGTGGTATACTGGAGGTAGGATAGCGCGAAGCTCTTTGATAACTGAAAACACACCAACCAACCCAATAGGAGGCGAACTTTATAATAAAGTTTCCTCGAATTGTCCGTAACCGTTTATGAAAGGAGGTCAGCGGCACTACTGTATCATCTCTACTCGGGCGACGCATACTTGCGTCGATGTATCATCCCACTGATATTCATAGTGGGCCTTTTCTCATGAATAGCTCATGTGGTGTAATCGTTGTTGATTATACCGTGTCCATAACCCAGATAATTGTACAAGAGGCAAATAATGCTTTTGATGAATCGTTTTAATCTGACAATTGCGGCCCTGGTGGTTGCGATTATGTTCGGCTTTTCTGTGGCAGGTGCGGTGAATCTGCAGCTGCCGATCGAACCGGGAACCTCGGCCGTGACGAACGGCCACTATAACACCGACAAACACGTCGGTCGTTCGAAGTACGCTGTCGATATCAATATCGGGTCGGGCGACTATGATCTGCATCATCCGGTGATGGCTGCACTCGGCGGAAAAGTGACGTTCGCGGGGTGGAACTCATCTTTCGGTAACATGGTGAAGGTCGCCCACAGCACGACTGATACGACGTACTACTGTCATCTCGCCGAAACCCCGTTTGTGGTCGTCGGTGAAGCTGTTTCGACAGGGCAGTCCCTCGGATTGATCGGCGGTACGCCAAACTATCCGGTCCATCTCCACTTTGAGTACCGGGTACGAGGGTATTCAGTCCAGGTCGCCTTTAATGGCCAACTGGTTCCCTCAGGTAATAAGACCTATACGTCCAGCAATACAGGCGCGCTTGATCGGGCATATGTCTCCGCCCTGGGGAGCAAGGTCGGGAGTCCGCACTGGTGGGGTCCGACCGCATCCTTTGATCGATACCATTTTCGTGATGGTAATAAGGTCTCGCGATATATCCTGATCCAGGACTATCAGCACGGCTCGATCGTGTACGATGCGTGTGGCGGTGCGCGGTACGCATTTTACCTGTATGGCACTTTCTGGTGGAACCCGTGCAATACGGGGTATGCTCAGGCAAATGGCCCGAGTGGTCGCTATGGCGTCCCGCTGACTAAGGCGTACCTGAACAATTCGAACGCACAGCGGCAGGAATTTTCTTACCGCTATGTACACTGGATTGTTTACAGCGCGTGTGCGACAGAGAACGGTTATCCGTCGGGGACGCTGGGGATGACAACCGCCGGTTGGAATCCGCGCGTCAGTTACCGGATTGCCCGTATCTACGAGACTGGCGGTGCCCGGAACGTCTTCGGTGAGCCGGCGGGCAACGCCTATAAGGTGTCATCGAGCCGGTGGCGGCAGAATTTCAATAACGGTCGGGCAATCGAAGTCGAGGAATACTCGACCTACAGCCGTTCATTTGCAGCGAAAGCTGCCTCTGAATCGACGCTGCCGCAGGTATTCACGCTCAATCAGAACTACCCGAATCCGTTTAATCCGACGACGACGATTAGCTATTCGCTGCCGACTACTGCCGATGTCCGTTTGGACATTTACAACGTGCTCGGTCAGTGTATCGCGACACTGGTCAATGGCCCGCAAGAGGCCGGCGAACATAGTGTCGAATGGGACGCTGGGCAGTATGCATCGGGTGTGTATTTCTATCGCTTGTCGACTGCTGAGGCGGTCGTCAGCAAAAAAATGGTGCTGCTCAAGTAATCCAAGCTCGACACCAGCCCCCCCTCCGAAGTTCACTTCGGAGGGTTTTTATATGTTTGGTAATGGTGTGTTACAATAGATATATGAACATCTTCGATAATCTCAATGCTGCTCAGCGAAAGGCCGTCACGCACAAGGACGGCCCGTTGCTCATTGTCGCTGGCGCCGGCACTGGGAAAACAACGGTGGTGACGCAGCGGATCGCCTGGCTGGTGATGGAGCAGAAGGTAGCGACTGACCATATCTTAGCGTTGACGTTTACCGAGAAAGCCGCCGGAGAGATGGAGGAGCGCGTGGATGTCCTCCTGCCGTATGGCTATGTCGACCTATGGATTTCCACGTTCCATTCATTCTGTGAGCGGGTGCTGAAGGAGAGCGCGATCGAGATCGGCCTGCCGCCGGATTTCAAACTGTACAACGAGACTGATCAGGTGATGATGGTCAGGCAGAACCTCGACCGGTTTGAT
>JAXDBW010000056.1:0-6992 GCA_034678405.1 Patescibacteria group bacterium
GGCTGGATTAGCGTTGTGGCGGCGTGGCGGGTACGACCGGATTGTCGTTTCCGGATTTGTGTCACCCATGATGAAAGACTGGCTGGTAGCGCGCGGCGTTCTCGCCAGTCAGATTTTAGTTGAGCACCAGTCGAGCGATACATTCACTAATATTAAGTACACCATGGAGCTGCTCCATGAGGCTGGAATCGAGAAATTCACGATGACGGCGGTTTCACACTGGACGCATCTCAACCGCATCTGGCTGACATTCCGTCTGGGGTATGGTATGCGGATTACTACCCACCGCGCGCGGTACCGGATACATGTGGGCACATTCATGTGGGAGTGCGCAGCATTTGTTTACCATTGCCTCGATCGCCGTGGTACCGGCTGGCTGGCGCGGAGCAATAGAGCGCGACGGAACCGATTGACTAAAGGATAGTTAGGAAACCAAAAACCGCCTCAGGATATGAGGCGGTTTTGGGTTGGTTTTTTAGTAGCCGGTGAATTTCTCGATCACGATTTGTTTTTCTGGGAGGCCGATCTCCTTCAGCATGGCCACCATCGCCTCCACCATACCGGGCGGGCCGACAATCATGTATAGCGGCTTTGTGTAGTCCTTAATCTCTTTTTTAATCATATCAGCGGTGATCAGGCCGGTCGTCCCTTTCCACTCGTGCTCCAGATGTTCGAGGTCGGTCATGGTCGGGAGGTAGCGGAGCTCATCGTATTGTTTATCTAGCTCCTCAAGTTCAGGTAAATATGATGAATTAATAATACAACTATTGCAGTATATGAGTGTGAGGTTGCGTTTTGCCTCTGTATCCGCGCAGTATTTAATCATGCTGAGGAATGGCGTGATGCCGATACCTCCGGCGAGGAAGACCAGAGGCACCGATTCATCCTCCGGCATGACAAACTGACCAAAGGGACCCATCATGGAAATTTCTTCGCCGGGCTGGAGTTTGTCGATGCGTTGTTTGAAAGCCGATGTGCCCATCCGCATGCCAAAGGCCACATACTCATCTGTCGGAGAGGAGGCGATGGACATGCTACGGCGGTTGCCTTTTGGCACCTTCGGATCCAGGTCCGGCAGGATCAGCGTCATAAATTGCCCCGGCTTGAAATCAAACCCTTTCGGCTTGGCAAACTTAAATTCGCACGTCTCACGGGCGATCTCGCGTTTCTCGATGAGGGTGGCGGGGAATTCGGGCATAGTTAGAAGGTAATAATAGTTTTTATGCGGTGCTGCGAGTATACATTTGCTTCAGCAAATGCCCGAGCCCCATGTTTTATAGTATAGCGATGTGTGATCAAACTCTTCAGGTCTACCTTCTTCCGGGCGACGAGATCAATCGAATCCGGGAAGGAAAAGGCACAGGTCCATGAGCCAAATACATTGAGTTCTTTCTTGACTATATTCATCATATTAATTTTTGCGGGAGATGAAAAGACCCCCAGGAGATAGACTGACCCATCCCGGCGCGTAATCTCAAAGGCCATTTCCGCGGTCTGCTCGATCCCCACTACCTCGTAGACAATATCAAAACCATCAGGTGAGTTAATCTCTTTCATCCGTTTTTTGAGCGACTCGGTTTTGCTATTGATGATATGATGTGCCCAGCCCATTTTTTTCGCGAAGCGGAGCGAGTCATCACGAATATCGATACCGGTCACCAGCGCGCCACCAGCGGAGAGCACCTGGTCGAGGAGGAGGCCGATCGGCCCCTGTCCGATGATGGCGATGCGCTTATTCAGGAGGTACCCTGATTCGCGTGCCGCATAGACAGCGATTGAGAGTGGCTCGATCAGGGCAGCTTCGTCGTAGGTCATAGAGTTTGTGATGGCATAGACGAGGTCCGCCGGGACACTGACGTATTCGCCGAGGGCGCCGGGACGTTGTACCCCGATAATTTCCCGATGACCGCAGAGATTTGGTTTGCCCGCTTTGCAGTAGTCACACTTTCCGCAGGTGACGACATGTTCAGCCACGACACGATCACCGACTTTGACGTTCTGTACTTGTTTGCCGGTTTTCACGATGATGCCTGAGAATTCATGACCGGGGATGGTGCCCGCGGGTACGTTCATACCCCCTCTATATATATGGAGGTCGGTGCCACAGATACCCACTGACTTGATTTGCATCAGTACCTCATGATCACCCATCGCTGGGATAGGGATGTCGGTGCGATATTCGAGCTGTTCTGGCCCCTGGAATACGAGGGCACGCATGGTCGAGGGGATTTTTTTGGCGGACATCACATTGATATTATCTATATTCTCTTCGCATTGTAACACAGGCATCAGATACGTCCTATCCGTGCATTTGTGTTTTGGTGCCGAGGAGAGGACTCGAACCTCCAACCCCTTGCGGGGACTAGCTCCTAAGGCTAGCGCGTATACCAATTCCGCCACCTCGGCATAGGTTATTTTATTTTTTTCAATGTTGACCGGAGCATCAATTTAATCGTACTCTTGCCTTTGCTTGTTTTAAAGTAGTGTTCTCTGCGCTCGGCATCTTCCTGGCTAACAAAAGTTTCACAAAAGATGAGTGTAACGGGTAGCCTATTTTTAGTAAAGGGGCTTTTACCTTGCTTGTGTTCTTGTAGTCGACGACGAATATCTCTCGAGACGCCTACGTATAATTGTTTATTTGATAGCAGGAGAATATATACTGAATACATATATTTGCGTGTCTACCACCATGCACCACAGAGGGTGCATGGTCGCCCTGAACCCACATGGTTCAGGGCAATTCCGCCACTCCAGCATGTGCATAATTCTACCTATTATATATAGATGCAGCAAACTGACAAGGGTCGTTTGACGGTCAGCGAGGCGAATAGTAAGATGAAGGACTTCATCGTGCAAACTACATAGCCCTTTGATACAATAACCCTATATGGAGGAACCAATGTATCCACATCCACTGAAGGTGATTGTCGGGCCAGCGTGTACCGATACAATCAGCGACGGGATTGTCCGCAGCATCTCACGATTGACTGAATCAGAATTCAAGCTGATTCAGATCAAGAAGGACGACTTTGCTGACGGGGAATACCGGACGCAGATCCAGGAAAACGTACGCGACTCTGACGTGTACATTGTCCAGTCTACCAATGCGCCCGAGGAGAACTATGGAGTGCTCTGCCAGCTGCTGCAGGCAGCTGCTATGGCGACAGCCGAACGGGTCACTGCCGTGATGCCCTATATGGGCGGTCTACGTCAGGATCGCAAGGATCGACCGCGGGTACCCATCACTGCTAAACTGCGAGCCCAGCAGATCGAAAAGGCGATGGTCGCGTGTGGCAAGCGGCACGTGATGATACTGCATCCGCATTTCAAGCAGGTCCAGGGATTCTTCGAGATTCCCTCGGATATTCTGTATCCCACGGTACTGTTTGTTCAGGAGGCAAACCGGATCACCGGCGGTGACTTCAGCAATGTCGTGCCGCTCGGGCCTGATGTCGGATCGGCGGAAATAGCCGAGCATTACCGAAAGCAGTTTAACACCATGTCGTACGCAATCGGCGATAAGCGCCGGATTGGTAGTGACAAAGTGCGGGTGCACGGTATCCTCGGTGACGTTCGGGACAAAACCGCCATTGTGTTTGATGATCTGGTCGATACCGCCGGCTCGTTGAAGGAAGTTGTCCAAAAAGCAACAGAGCTCGGCGCCAAAGAAGTGATCGCCATGATTACCCATGGCGTCCTGGCGGGACCGGCTATCGAGCGTGTTCGCGAGTCGGGTGTTACCCAGCTCTACATCACTGACTCGATTATGCATCCGGCGGGCTATCTGCCTGACGACCTGATCACTGTCCTCGGCACCGGCGAACTGATTGGTGAAGCCATCTGGCGCAATAATACCGGCCGCTCTATCAGCGCGATCGACGGCATGTTCGGCACCAAGAATGGCGACCGCAGCTAATAATGATGTCACAGTCAGACCGCACGGACAGTATCCTGTCCGTGCGTTTTTTTAATATTTGGTTTATTCTTTCTTCCCCCCCCTTCAGAATAGAAGCAGTTGGCATTTTCAAAAAGGACCCCATGACACACGGACTCCCATGCGACCTCAGTCCATCACGTATACTTTCATTGGTGAAAAGCCATTGAAATTGACCGAGCAGTATGAGGCGGTATAGGCACCAGTAGATAAGATATACACCCGATCACCCTCTGTGATATCGGTTGGTAGTTTGTATTTATATTTTTCGTACAGCGTATCCATCGAGTCGCAGGAGGGGCCGGCCAAGACAACTTCCTTAGTCGTCGTTTCTGTAGGGCCATCCACAAAGATCGGATACTTGATTGATTCGTCTATTGTCTCGATGAGACCATTAAATTTACCTGCATCGAGATAGACCCAGGTGAGGTCCGCGGTGGATGATTTTTTCGAGATCATCACTATTTCGGTGACGAGTACCCCAGCGTCGGCAGTGATGCTGCGACCCGGCTCGATAAATATTTCCGGCATATGATCTCCGAAGTCTTCCTCGAGGAAGCGGGTTATTTCTTTTGCGTATACGTGGAGTGGTTGGGTTGGTTTGAGATAGTTGGCGGGGAGTCCACCTCCCAGGTTTATCATTTTGAGTCGTACGCCATTTTCACTGAGAGATTCAAAGAGATATTTTGTCTGGGCGATGGCGCTGTCCCACTGCCCAATATCGCGCTGCTGTGACCCGACATGGAACGAGAGGCCATAGGGGACGAGCCCCAATTTCTTTGCCCGGAGCGCAACCTGGAAGATGAAGTCCGGGTGGGCGCCAAACTTCCTAGTGAGTGGCCAGTCAGCGCTACCCCCCTCAGAGAGGATCCGCAAGAATACTTTGCTGCCGGGCGCTTGTCGGGCGATTTTTTCTATATCGGACATGGAGTCAGAGGCAAACAGCCGAACGCCTTTGCGATAGGCGTACGCAATGTCTTTTTCTTTTTTGATGGTATTGCCAAAGCTGATTTTTTCTGGTTTGACGCCGAGACTGAGCACCTGATCGATTTCGTTGGTCGAGGCCAGATCAAAACACGCCCCCCGTTTGTCCAGGAGGGTGATGACTTCATTGATCGGACATGCCTTGATGGCATAGTAGACCTTGGCGGCAGGGAAGTTTGTCTTCAGCTCATCAAATTTTTCGGCAATTTTTGAAAGGCTGATAATCAGGAATGGCGTTTCTTTCTTTGCCCCAAACTTCTTATATTTCTCAAACTCGTCGAGCGTCATGTATTGCTCGATACTTCCTCCGTTACCATTGGCCATTTTTGAATGATAGTAAATAAATTATCTACAGGTAATTATACAACTCTCGTGCTAATTTACTACCACCCTCGACGGGTTGTGATATGAGCCGCTAGGTCTGACCCCAACAACAGCGCGGTCAGTATCATGTGGGCATCACGAGCAGTTTTTTGATGTTCATTTTTTTGCTATAATTAGTATAGAAATGGACATTGAGATGAGAAAACTTCGACGGCGGCAGTGATGCCAAAAATGCACTTTTTCCCCGCGACGGACGGAAAAAGGTAGCGCCGTCGCAGACAATCGCCGTCGGAAAATCCTGTGGGTAACTACATACTTCATCTCGCTACACGCACCTTGAAACCAGACCCTTCGACAAGCTCAGGGTCTACGAAAGGAGGTCAAAACTCCGATGTGGCTTAAGAAGATAACGTGGGTCTCTTCTTAACTACTCGTTTTTTGACACGAAGCACCCGCGGCACACACATGAACATCTGGAGGATGTTATCATGTTACGTTTCAAATCTCTGTTATTAGTGAGTGCCCTGGCGTTCATGCTTGTGATTGTCGGGTGCTCAAACGAAGAATCGCCAACCCAGGCGGTACAGCACCAGGAATCTGATATCCCAGCCGACGTGCAGCAGCAGATGCAGCTCGCCGAGCAGTACGAGCGCCTGATCGAAGCCATGGATCCGTACGTGACCGAAGGTCAGGACGGTCAGTACGCCTTTGACGAGGCGGGATTCGTCAGCCAGCACGCCTCGCTGCCGGAGTCTGACCAGCAAATCGTTGGTCAGCTGAAGGATGGTATTCCGATAGCAAACCAGAAGATTCAGGAACTGAATCAGTCTGGCGCGGCTGCCAAGGTATGGTTCCAATGGTACTGGTGGGGGTACAAAGAGTGCTACTCTGAGTATTCGGCGGAATGGATGCTTGACCTCATGTCGCGTAGTGGGTATGCGTACCCGCTGTGGTATGTCGCGAGCAGATATCATTATTCCTATGGGTACTTCTGCATTGGCCACACCTGGGCCGGCGGTGTCTGGATCACCACATAACGATACACTGGGGAAGAGAAGACCCTTCTCTTCCCCAAAACATTCAATCTATGGAAATGAATAATAACAAACAATCTTTTTTCTCTCGAGAACGCACTCGAGGGTTTCTCTATGCCTTTGTGGCATTTGCCGCACTTGAAGTCGCTCGGCTTTTGATCCTGACGACGAGCCCATGGTATTCAGCAGTAGCACCATCGCTATTTGGCGCCGCGATATTTTTCATTGCCTTTTTTACCCTCAATGATCAGAAGTATAAAAAATATGCCCAGGGCGCGCTGCTGGGATGGTTCGTATTTGGCATTGTCGCCATGGGACTAAAGATTCTTTTCACTATATGACGTACGAAGTAGGTTTTGTATTAGCAATGGGAGGTGCGGCGCTGCTGAGATTCCTCATTGAGCTGATTCACCGCAAGAATATTGTAAATCGCCGTGACGCAATCCTGTCGTGGAGCTGGTTTCTTTCATACTTTATCATTACATCAGTCATGGTCGTCTCGAAATGGACGCAGAAATGGCCTTATATTCTAGTGGTGGCCGGTTATGGGCTGATTGGTTTGGTTATTTATTATATTCGGAAAAAATATATATCAACTAACACGCAAAACCCAAAACCAACAAAACGCTCATTAGATGAGTAAGAAAGCTCTTCGGCTCAGCTCTGTATAGAGCTTCGCTCAGAGCCTTCGGAAAGCGAGGTGACTATGGACAGTC
>JAXDBW010000057.1:0-24967 GCA_034678405.1 Patescibacteria group bacterium
TACAAAAAAACAACCGTCGCCGGCTGTGCATAACCATCGACTCGCCCTGAGACTAGAGCTCCATCCCCTCTTCGGTTGGTGGTTCAGCTGGTGGCGGTTGCGTCGATGCACTTTTTCGTTTGGGAAAAGCCCTATGATACAGCCAAACAAAGAAACATGCGAGAAGGTAGTTGATCATGAGCGGCACAATAATCTCTAAACAAAAATACCAGAGATTTTGCCCAAGAGAGAATTGGTTGAGCGCGGCGAAAAATCCTTCATCGCCCAGGAAGACACTCAGTGCCCCGAAGAGGAGCGCGAGGTAGGGCAGTGGCGATATTCGCCACCCCTGGAATGTTACGACAAGGGCACTGCCATCCCCACCAGTCCGTGACAACTCAACCACATACCCGAGATACAGCGGGAGTAGTAGCATAATAATTACTTTTGCCCAGGTTGGTTTGAAAAACGCTTTCATATACTATAGTCTACCACCTTTGATAGCCACTCTCAACCGACGCATCAATTCGAGATAAAACGAAACGTTTTGGAGTGTGGCGAGACGGAGAGCGAGTGGGTCACCTGACATGAAGAGGTGTCTGAGGTAGGCTCGGGAATACTGCTGCGAAGTCATCGCCGTACTCCGACGGTCGATAGGTGTCGGGTCAGCTCCGTAGCGCGACTGACGGATATGGACTACATCGTAGAATCGACCTGTCACGCCACTTGTGCGCCACACGTAGAGCAGGCCATGCCGAGCATTGCGTGTCGGGATGACACAGTCAAACATATCGACACCCCGTTTCACTGCCTCAACTATCTGCTCGGGCTTCCCCACGCCCATGAGATAGTGCGGCTTTTTTTCGGGAAGGACGGGGACGGTGACATCGAGCATCTGATACATATCTACCTGTGGCTCGCCAACCGCGAGGCCGCCAATGGCAAATCCATCAAATGGCAGCCGTGCCATGATTTCCGCGTGCGCGAGCCTGAGATCGGCAAAGGTCGACCCCTGGACAATCCCGAAGAGCTGCTGCTGCGTGATACGTTTTTTCTTTTTATAGGCAATCGATCGCTTGGCCCACCGCGTCGTCATATCCATAGATGACTGCGCATAGCCTCGGGTCGTGGGATAAGCAGGGCATTCATCCAGGACCATCATGATATCAGAGCCAATCACCCGCTGGATATCAATCGCTTTCTCCGGGGTGAGAAATAGTGGTTGCCCATCTATCTCGGAGTGAAACCGCACTCCCCGCTCGGTAATTTTCCGTCGCTGCGCCAGAGAAAAGACCTGATACCCGCCTGAGTCTGTCAGGATCGGTCCTGACCACCGCATATACCGATGCAGTCCCTTAAATTTTCTCAGGGTGGGGAGACCGGGCCGCTGCCAGAGATGATAGGTATTGGAGAGGATGATCTGGGCATGCAGCGACTGCACGTCCTCACTGCTCAGCGTTTTTACGGCCCCCCGAGTCGCGATCGGCATAAAAAATGGTGTCGTAATTGTTCCGTGAGCCACTCGTAGCTTCCCGAGGCGCGCTCGGCTTTTGTTACTTTTTTTGATCAGGCGAAATGCCATACGATGGACAGGTACGAAAAAAATAAGTACAGTATGTAGTATACACTATGCGCGCAGACTCGATAAATAATCAGCTCGCCGGTCGGCTCCATCAAGTTAAGGATACGATTTTTGGCACGATCGCGCGCTGGCTGCCCCGCTGGATGACGCCCAATGTAATCACAATTTTGCGGATTGCGTTTATTCCGTTCATGGTACTGTTGTATAGCGCAGGATATATTGCGTGGGCAGTGGTATTATTTCTCATTTCGCTCTGTACTGACGCGCTCGACGGGATCCAGGCCCGCCGGCTCAATATGGAGACAACGCTGGGGAAACTTCTCGACCCGGCCGCGGATAAGCTACTCATCATCACCGCTTTCTTCATCACCGCCCTTGATCGAGTGTCGGCGCTCGTCTTCTACACGATCGTCGGACTCGAATTCACACTCGTCCTCCTGGCGGTCGTCGTCGGCCCCCTGGTCCAGCGCTATAGCTCACGCCGACCCAAGCTCGGGGCAAATAATGCCGGCAAAATAAAAATGACTCTCGAGAGCGTCGGAGTAGGACTTCTCCTCGTGACGCCAAGCGGCCAGATGATCAATACCGCCGCAGAAATTATTCTCTGGCTCGCCGCTCTGTTTGCCCTGCTGAGCATTATGCTCCACCTCTTCCTACGCGAACCGCAGCAACCAGTCCAGTCCTAATTCGTATTAGTATTTGAATTAGTATTGGTATTGAGGATCGCATTCGGGGTATTTGTATTTGTCACGGGAGCCGGGATGACCTCGCCCTGGCCGGTCTTTACTGGATCGGTCGGTAGGTCAGTGGTCGTGAGGCCAGTCGTCTGGTGGATGCTTGCATCAGTAAATACATCGGTCGCCGTCAGAAGTGACTGCTGGAGCAACGTCACGGTTGAACCTATGTCGGCAGACTGTGGAGTGATGGTCACCGCAAACTCTCCATATAGTTCAGGAATGAATTGGCCAACGTGTCGTGGGATTTTATTGATAGTCCACGTTATGGTACGAGCTGTCGGATCATAGACGATATCTCCAGCTGACACCGAACCATTATCTGCCCACACGACGCCGGTCGGAAGCTCAGTCGTGACAGACACGGTGGATACTTCATTAGTTGTATTCTGCAGATACCAGTAGATCACATAGGTAGTCGCCGTCCCCACTTGGGGGGGTACCGGGCCATCACCCACCTTGATGTATTCATCGTCATAGTAGCGAGCTTCGGTTCGCAGCGAGAGATCGGTGGTAATTTTCGTCGTGACGGTCGCTGACTCAGCAGTCAGTGGCTGACCCTCGAGATCGGCCACATCCTCGGATGCGGCTCGAGCCGTGGCCGCAATGCTGAGTTGACCCTCATCCTGCGTCTGGGCAGTGTAGCTCTCCAGGATGGGGACGCTCACCTCAATGTTGGCACTCTCTGATGGCCGGAGCGTCTTCAGGGCGGAGACCTCGTCACTGGTCCACCGAATAGTAGCACCTCGCTGTTCACCATTGTACGGATCGATGAGTTCGCTCCAATTCAGCACGGTGCTGTCGAGTTCGAGTTCGACGGAGAGGGAATTGATGATTGAGTCGCTGGCGTTTTCGAGCTCAATGTCGTATGTCACCACATCACCAAATCCCCGCGCGACACCACTGCTACTCTCATCCTGACGCAGCGTCACCAGCAACTGCGGATTGACCACGAAAACGATGGCGTGCTCCTCCGCTTGCGTGGTAAACTTCCCCTGCAGGTCAGTATAGCCGGCGGTCGCGATGATCTCGCCACTCGTCCCCTGCGGTGCATCAATCTGCCCCTGCCAACTGATGGTATAGGTATCCCCTCCCGCAAATTCATCAATGTGCCAACTCAAATCATTCTCCGCTTCGGGAGCCGGATCAAATTCACCGGTCGACATCTGGTCTGGCAGGGCAATCGAAACCGTCACATCCCGAATCGCATCCTCGGCCGTATTTTCCACAGTCACCGTGTAATCGTCATCTCGGCCAGCGATACTCTTCGCGGGAGCGTCAATCGTCAGGGCGAGTACCGAACCGCCGATCGTCACTTCGAGTGGTTGGGTGGTCTGGAAGACTGAGCTGAAATTAGCAGGCATGTAGTTTAGGGTCGCGCCCAGGTCGTGAACCGAGTTTTTCTCCCCGAGGAATGTGCCGGTAATGCTGACGAGTTTCTCTTTGCCAGGGTTAATCGTGCCGACCTCCCAGGCATTGTCAGCTTCATTAGTCGGCTGAGGGATGGAAGAGGTGAAGGTAAACGAATCCGGTAACTGGAGGGTCAGCTCGGCATTAGTGATAGCCACTGCCTCATTATTGGTAATAGAAATGATAATCGTCGACTCTTCTCCTGATTTTACCGTCGCACCGGAGTCAATCGCAATGGCGATTGAGGTATTGGCAAATTTATCTTCGTGATTCACAAAATAGTAAAAACCAGCCAGCACGACGCCGAGGATTACTGCCAAACCGATCACTACCCAGATAATAATCTTGGTCCGGCGCCGGGGATCTCGACGGTCAAAATGCCGCAGTGAATCAGCTGCATCGCCACTTCGGCGATACAAATCAGAAAACTGCTTACGCGCTTCGGCTGATTGCTCACGTTCTGATTTCGGTGCTGACGTCTCATCATCAGGCACTTCCGTCACGGGAATTTTTTGCGCGGGCTGCATTGCCGCGGCTTCGTCCGCCAGCGCTTTTAGTTCATCGGCGTCATACTCCCCCTCGTCTGGAGTGGGCTTCGTCGATTTTTTTGTGCTTTTTTTACGCGCCATAGATATATGTAAGTATACCAAATTTCTCAGTCCGTGATAAACGGGGCAAAAGAAAAATCTCCCTCAGCTATATGTCCTAGATAGTGAACAGCGATCGGCTCGAGCTCCTTCGCGACCGATGTCCCGAATGTAACGACCAGGCACTCATCCAGCGTATGGTCATAGATATACCGGAGTAATTTCAGACTGCTCACCGAAACCAGAAGTCCTCCCCGCTCATGATGAGTAGCGTGAACCATGCCGCCCCGCCCGGGCGAGAAATGACAGCTGGCAGCGGATAAGGGTTGTCGACACTGGAGGCACTGCCGGAGCTCAGGCTGATGTCCGAGATACTCCATCAGCCGCCAGATGCAGTACCAGCGTATCGTGAGGAGCTGACGGATGGTGAGCTCTCTCGATGCATCGAGTGTCTGGAGAATGGTGAGTAGAAGCTCATAGACCCGATGATCGCGCTGCCGCTCCCGGGTGAGGGTGTCGACGAGCGCCGCGCAATACTGTGCGACGGCCAGTCGCTCAGGATCAGTTCGGAGCCGGCGAAACATCTGGAGCGGCTCGACGCCGATCACGGTGTCGATGCGGGCTCCCTGCGCGATAGATACCTGCGCCTCTGAGAGTGGCTCCAGGCTGCCCGCTAGTTTACTCGAGATCTTGCGGAGCCCGCGCGCGATCACCACAATCTTCCCCTGCTCGGATGAGTAGAGGTTGATCAGACGATCGACATCGCGTGTATCAGCATGCCGGAGGAGAATACCGCGGACCTGATAGGTGGCCATGACAGTGGCTACACTTTCTTGATACCGAAGAGGAGTTTCGAGCCAGAAATATCCAGCACCTTCTTCAAGTCAACGTTTTCGGGGATACCCTTGAGGCATTTATCGGCCAGGACATCGGTACAAATAGTATCTTTATAATGCTGCATGATGCCTTCAAGATCACCGTCGGCGATGTCATAGTAGATAGTAATCCGATCATCGATCGTCAGCTTGCCGTCTTTGCGCAGAGCGTTCAAGTGCCGGATGATTTCCCGGGCAATGCCCTGCTGCTTCAGCTCATCCGTGATAGTGGTATCAAGTGCTACCTTCACATCGCCGGACTCTTTGGTCACGAATTCAGATCCGGATGGCAGTAGTTTCACAACAGCGGTCGATTGAACGTTTAACTCAGCAGCGGCAATCTGAAGAGTGCCATCCGTGACTCCCTGAGCCTGGATAATGAACTGAGAGAGTGGTTGGCGAACCTTGATCTCTCTCTCCTTACGTAAGGCGTGTCCCAACTCCACCGCCGTACGGATTGTCTGCATCTCCCGAAGCAGTTCTTCATCACCAAATGACTGATCCACCTGAGGCCAGTCAGCGAGGTGCACACTCCCGTCCTTTGTGCCGGTCGTTTCCTGATATAGCCACTCACTGAAAAATGGCGCAAATGGTGCGAGTAGTTTGCTGGTTGAAACGAGGACATAGTGGAGGGTGTCGAGTGCATTCTTCTGATCGACTGATTCACTCCGCATACGATTGCGTGAGCGGCGGAGGTACCAGGTCGAGAGATCAGTGATAAAGGTCCCGAGCTCGCGAGCTGCCTCAGTGATCAGATAGGCATCGAGCTTTTCGGTAACCGACGTCGATACCTGGTGCAGACGGGCGAGCACCCATCGATCGAGGAGATGTGTGGATGCGGGGGTAGATGGCTCACCGCTTAGTTTCGGGGCATACATTTTCCAGAATGAAGTGACATTGGCAAGTATCATCCAGTTTTTCTTCACGATGTCATCGACTTGCTTCTCGTCGAAGAGTTTTGCCTCACCAGGCTGATTGACAGTGAAGAAGAACCACCGCAGGGCGTCAACCCCATAGCGATCCATGATGTCGAAGGGATCGACTACGTTGCCGCGGGACTTCGACATTTTCTGGCCCTTATTATCGAGGATATGACCGAGGCAGACGACATTTTTGTACGGAGCGGGTTTATCGAGCAGCGTGCCGACCGCGAGGAGGGTATAGAACCACCCGCGGGTTTGATCGACGGCCTCTGAGATATAGTCAGCCGGGAAACTTACCCCTTCATCGATGCGTGACGCATTCTCAAACGGATAGTGCCACTGAGCATAGGGCATGGCGCCAGAGTCAAACCAAACGTCAATCACTTCTGGCACGCGGCGGTACTCAGTGCCGTCCTTTTCTAGGACGATATCATCGACAAACGGACGGTGCGGATCAAACCATGTATCAATCTTCTCCGGATCCTTCGCCAACTCTTTCAGCTCGGCGAATGATCCCACACAGAGAAACTTCCCGTCGTCTGATTTCCAGATCGGCAGCGGCGTGCCCCAGTACCGTTCACGGGAGAAGGCCCAGTCTTTCAGCTCATTGAGCCATTCGCCGAAGCGGCCGTGTTTGAAATGGTCCGGGACCCAGTTGATGGTCTCATTATTCTGGATGAGTTTGTCCTTCAGCTTCGTCATGGCGATAAACCAGGAATCTTTGGCATAGTACAAGAGCGGCGTGCCACAACGCCAGCAAAAGGGGTAGGAGTGTTTGTATGGTTCCTCGCGAAGGAGCTGACCACGTTCATTCAATAATGAAATAATACTGCGCTCCACGTCCTTGTCTTTGACAAACATACCGACGAATTCCGGAACGTCATCGGTAAAATAGCCATTCTCATCCACGGTATGATGTTTCGGCAGCCCTACCTGCGACCCGAGCTGGAAATCATCCTCACCATACATGACGGCTGTATGCACCACGCCAGTCCCCTCCTCAGTATTCACGAAGTCAGCTGGATATACTTGGTATGAGGTATCTGATTTGAGCGCCTTGATATCGAAGAGTGGTTCGTACTCAAGTCCGACGAGATCGGCACCTTTCATTTCTTCCTCGACTTTGTACTTCATCTCCAGTCGGTCGGCAACGGACGCCGCGAGGATATAATAGTTCCCCTCGGCTTTGACCTTCACATAGTCAATGTCATGTCCGACGGCGAGCGCGACATTGCCCGGCAGGGTCCAGGGAGTCGTGGTCCAGGACAGGATATAGGTATCGTCCTGATCTTTGACCTTGAACTTCACATACACTGAATTATCCGTTACCTCTTCGTAGCCCTGGGCGACCTCATGCGAGGAGAGTGCCGTGCCACAGCGCGGACAGTGCGGGACGACTTTGTACCCCTGATACAGGAGCTCCTTGTCCCAGACTTGTTTGATGATCCACCAGAGGGTCTCGACGTAGTCATCCTGATAGGTGATGTACGGATGCTGGAGATCCAGCCAAAAACCCATGCGTTTCGTCAGACGTTCCCATTCTTCTTTATATTCCCATACCGACTCTTTGCACTTCTGATTAAATTCCGCGATGCCATACTTCTCGATTTCTGGCTTGCCCGAGATGCCGAGCTCTTTCTCGACTTGCAATTCTACCGGTAAGCCGTGGGTATCCCAACCAGCTTTGCGCTCGACATAGAAACCCTGCATGGACTTGTACCGGAGGATGATATCCTTGTACGAGCGGGCCAGGATATGATGAATCCCCGGCCGGCCATTGGCAGTCGGGGGTCCCTCAAAAAAGACAAATGGTTTGCCATTCTTAGTCTTCTCCAGGCTTTGCTCGAAAATCTTTTCCTTTTCCCACCAGGCTAGTATCTCCTCCTCCCGCTCTGGGAATGAAACCCGGTTATCTTTGGGGTTGCTTTGTGTCATAGGGTAGCTTCTAGTGTAACCCAATCATCCCCATGTGGCAAGAAGCCTTGACAAAACACCAATACTGTACTAGTATGTACGGTTATCTTTTCTGCTCATTAACCGGTTGATTGCAGGGAATGCAACCAGCCACAATCATACAACCCTCTGTAGGAGGATTGCCCATGCGCGATCGTATCACCCTCACCGCCCTGGTCATGGCGCTGCTTATCTGCGCGCTGGCCATGCCGACCACTGCCCAGATCATGAACGACCAGCGTCAGCCTACCGCCCGCATCACCATCGAGGTACCCCAGCTGGTCGCCGACCAGTACAATGACCTCCCGGATTTTCACGAAGCATGCGCCTATGGAACCGGCAACTACATCGCCGGCGACACCCTCAACTTTTCCTGGTTTGCCTGGTGCAACAGCGACGGCTACCTGCAGTTTGTCTGTACGGGCGGGTTCTCCGATCCGGACATCCAGGCCCTGAAGACGGTGTCGATCAAGGACGACAAGTGGGATGCCCGGTATGACTCCCAGAAACGATGTACCTGGGTCGGGACCCGCGGCATGGCGTTCCCCAAGACGGCGGTCGAGAAGCGCGCGATGGTTGACAATATGCTCACCGAGTTCAACAAGCTCAACTTCATCGACGGCATGGTCGTCAACCTCTACTTTCCGTAACGTCGTGACCTGCGGCCGCAGATCACAAATCACCCCGGAGTGCATACGCACTTCGGGGTATTTTTTATACCAAACAATTATACTCCTGCTTTTTCTTTCAATCTCCGGGCCCACTCAGCTGCACGCTTCCGCTCGCCCTCGCGCAGCGGACCCTCAGGTCCGAGCACGATGAAATGCTGGGGTGGCGCAATCAGCTCGCCGCCCTGTCTTTTCAGCGCCCGGGCGATCCGATAGCAAGCAGTGCCTGCCCACCATTTGTCATAGCGTGAGTCAAAGGCCGTCACCTTTTTCCCGGTGAGGTCTGCCTCCTTGAGTTTTTTGAGGGCGTCCAACATATTAGCCGTCGGTCGCCATACATTTATTGGCGAGCCAAAAATTACCAGCTGGGCATGCTCCAGCATCTCTGGTTGGAATTCCCAGGCTTTGATCAGCTGCGCCTCATCCCCCAGGGCGGAGTACATGGCCTCAGCTATCTTGCGCGTGTTACCGTAGACAGAATCGACAACGATGACTGCTTTCATATAAGCGGTATATAGTATACATGACTGAGTGGATTTGTCACGCCCGTACCAAAAACCACCTGCGGTAGATTCTGGGCAGGTGGTTTCACGAAGGGGTTTCGGAGTTAGTCATCCGCTTCGTCATCTGGGTCATCACTATGACTCTGGTCAGTGTTAGTGGCGCGATTGGTATTCTGGTTTTGGTTCTGATTCTGGAGATGCTCTTGCTCCTGCTCCTGTGACTGCTCGGGTTCATGATTCACGTTCTGATTTAGGTTTTGATTGCGATTGTGATCCTGCTCTTGCTCACGATTGACATTCCCCGCAGCGTTATCACTTCCGTTTACCTCGGTCTCATCGACGTCATCATCTGATGGAGACTCATCGCTATCGCTGTTTTCATTCATTTCGTCTGCATCATCGTCATCTGAATCAGACTGCCCAGACTGGACGTGTTCTTGCTCCCGTTCCTGAAATCTGCTACTGATTTCACCAAATCGCTGCGCTACGTTTGTCAGAGCCTCTGACGAATTACCATTGTCCGTATGCTCTGCCTGGAGACGATTAATCACCTGCTGCGCATTCTGCAGAGCTTGCTGCTCATGCTCCTGGGCTTGTGTGACATCATCGAATCTGTTTTGCACCCGCAATCGTTCAATCTCTTGTTCCCGCTCCTCGGCCATATGCAGGAGCCGATCAGCCCGACTCGTGTCAGAGAGTGAGAGTCCGAGCCATGAACGCTCCAGGGCACGGTCAATGCCATAGAGCGGATCGCCAGGCAGCGCTTGATCTGCGGCGATGGCGGTACCGGTCGTACCAAGTAGTAATATAGCAGCGATGAGTATGGGTATCATATAGTGTTTTGTTACTAATAAACTGCTGAACGAGTGCCGTTCTGTAGTATTGTATCGGTCTGCGGCAGATTTCGTTACAGTTCGAAATTCACTGAGCATGCGTTCACGGATACGTCCGGTAGCATCAGAGCCAGCCTGTGGGCGCGGTGCCTGCTGGAGGATGTCTTTTATTGTTGGATGTGGTGTCATAGGGTGGGTGTAGTAAGAGAGTCTTTGAGCTGCTGCATGCCTCGATGTTTGAGGACGCGCACGTTTACAGCGGTGATGCCGAGCAGCGCCGCTATCTCCTGGGCATCGAGATCCTCGACATAGGCCAGGCGGAGGACGCTGCGGTACTTCTCCGGGAGCCGCTCGAGCGCCTGCCAGACTGCAGCAGCTCGGGTATCATAGGCACTTTCTTCAGGATCAACCCGCAACTCGATATGGGTCCGCTCTATCACCGCATCAATATCTTCTGTCTCTCGGTGCTGTCGGTAATGATCAATCAAGCGGTGGCGAGCGATTTGGAAGAGCCAGGTCGAGAATCGAGCGGCCCGTCTCTGCTTATATCGGGGCAATGACCGAACCATTTCAAGGAAGACGGTCTGCGTCAGATCCTCGGCTATTTCTGGCCCACTCACGCGATACAAAAAATAGCGATAGATTCGCTGAAAAAAAGCGTCGTAGAGCTGTCCGGCGCTGTCTTCGTCCCCGGCCTGGGCTGCCTGGACGAGTGCCTGGATGTCCCCTTCGTGGTGCTCCATACTACCGTGTATCGTGATGATATATCATATGTTACAAGTATACCAAAAGCGACCTACCAGTCGTACTCATATATAGTGGCAGCATTTTAATAGATCACCTGCACCCGTCCCACCTCGCCACTCTCCAGGCGTACTTTGATCCCGTGCGGATGAGTCGGTGAGCTCGTGAGTATATCCTTGACGACGCCCTCGGTCAGTTTGCCGGTGGGTTGGTCCTTTTTCAGGACGATCGCCACTCGCAATCCGGGAAATATGTTTCCGCGATTATGGGGGTTCATACATGTTCAATCTGCGTAACCATATGTGCGCCGATGGACACAATACGTTCGTCCGTTCTTTACCCAGCGCTTATTTTCTCGTATGACAAACATCTGGATACTATGGTCACGTATATAGTTTAGATTTTTAATCATACTCATTTCGTATTTAGTACGGTATCGTTTGTCTAGCGCCTTCAACCGGGCGCACGGATAGGTATCACACTCGAAACAGTATTTCCAGTGATTGGTGTTTCGTTTGGCACAGTTCTTGATGATGCAGGTACGGCAACTCTTCTGTTTGCAGGTATCATCACCCCGACATCCGGGACAATGCACCTGCTCACGCTGATATGCCATACAGAGTGCGCAATCCATGCCGCATGGTGCGATGAGGCTTCGTGTGATTCTTCCCACTTCTTAATCGTAAATATTTTTACCAGCCAGAAGGCGAGCTGTCCGGACGACGATAGCAATGACTCCTCCGATGATACCGATAATGATGATCCAGGGAAATACTATATTCATCCAGTCCCATCCGCCAAATAAATATTGGAAGTCAAAGGGAAATACCTGGAACATCCGCACGCCGACGTAGATACCAAAGCCATCCATGGCCAGCCGACCAGCATAGTAGAACCGCTTCTGATCATAGAGGATGAACGCCCCGTACACGATCAAGGACAGATAAATCGAGTAGTGCACGATCTGATCGACTTGGTCCCACTCATCGGTGATGAAGCGCCAGCCCCACTCCTGGAAGTTGTTTATCACCCACAGTCCAAGGAAGGCAAACACAATGCCGATCGCATAGCCAACTCGGCGGGCCATCGGTCCCTTTTCTTTTTTCTTTTTGCGTTCCGCCTTTTTCTCGTGGAAGTGATTCTCGACCTCCTTGCCGATGGCACTGCCCACTTCTTTGCCAATCTCGCCGCCAATCTTTTCGCCGACGGATTGTGGTGATTCGTGGTATTCGGACCCCATACATGTATACATTACCAATTATACTGTCATTGTATGACGAAATAGCACGCTAAACAAGCCGGGTTCTGTCATCAACCCTCCCAAAGACTGTAACCCTCGGCCAACCTTCCTTGTCATTCTGAAGGAGCCATGGGCGACTGAAGAATATAACTATATCCTTCGCTTCGCTCAGGATGACAAGTAAGAATTAGGATGAGAATAAAGAGTCCGGATGACACAGATTAATACCATTCATCGCTTAAGTCTCTCCATTTGGGATTCATACTGGTGACAAGTGCGTCTTTCTTGCTGCGGAGCCAACCTTTCAATTGCTTTTCCCTCACTATTGCATCATACACATACTGGTATTCTTCGAAATACACCAGCTTGGTGACGTGATACTTTTTGGTGTACCCCTCGACCACCCTTTCTTTGTGTTGCCGTACCCGACCCGCGAGATTACCCGTGACACCGATGTAAAGCATCATATTATGTCTGGTAGTTAGAATATATACGTAATACATAAACATCCCCACTAGTTATGGGGAAGGCTGTATGACTAGAATACCGCTCAAACAACTACCCGTCAATCTGCTGGATGTCCCTGAGTACCTGCTCCGCATGGGCAGCGGGCTTCACGGATTTGTATATCTTGCGGATGACACCTTGTGTATCGATCAAGAATGACACTCGCTTCGGGAAGAGGATACCATTAGCGCCATACGCCTTGATAATTTCTCGGTCAGGGTCAGCCAGCAAGGGAAACGGCAGGTCGTGTTTCTCACGAAACTTCGCATGACTCTCACTACTGTCCCCGCTCACCCCGACGATATGGGCGACTTTTTTTAATTCAGCATAATGATCCCGAAACGTACACGCCTCGGTCGTACATCCTGAGGTGAAATCCTTCGGATAGAAATACAACAGCAACCATTTATCGCTGTAGTCTTTGAGTATATGTTTCGTACCCGTGTCATCCATTGCAGTAAATGACGGGGCAGAATCTCCAACAGTTAGTGTTTGTGTGACCATAGATTATTCCTTTATGTACTTACTAATACACCTGACGAGCTCGTCATGTATCACGCCATTTGACATGATACTCCCCTGGATGTCCCGATCATACCGCTGGTCGTGGCCGAAGAGGTCACTCGTCCGACCACCCGCCTCCTCGACAATCACCTTTGACGCCGCCACATCCACATATTTCCCTGTCGTGCCCGCATACACGCTCGCCTCATACTGCCCGGCTGCCACCAGTCCATTCACAAATGCCAGTGAACCAAGATTCGTCACATAGGTATCCGTATCCAGGGATAGCTGGTGCAGCGGGGTATCGATGTCATGCTCTGCGTCAAACCACCACGTCGAATTGACAATCGCGTGACGCGTGAGACCCGTCTGGCTTACGTGGATTTTTTTGTCATTGAGGTAGGCACCCCGTCCCTGCTCCGCGCTATAGAGCCGCTGCATATGGGGATCATAGATCACACCCGCGATGGGATTGCCCTCTCGGACGAGGGCCAGCGAAAACGTGGCAATGGGAATGCCTTTACGATATGGGATGGTGCCATCAATCGGATCACACACCCACACAAAATCAGATCCATGATCCGCGCTTCGCTCCTCCCCCAGGACCGAGTGAGCGGGAAAGGCCTTTGCTATTTCGGCGATCACCATGTCATTGATCTGGTCATCCGCCGCGGTGGTGAGAGAGCCGTCGTCCTTCTCATGATACGAAATATCAGCCAGGAAATGCTGCCGCATGATCTCTCCGGCCGCTATAGCCAGGCGTTTCGCAAATGGCAAATAGTTCTCAGACATAAATACTATCCATATTTCTCAATAAATGCGTCACGTGATATCGCGCCGAACTGCACATCCTGCTCTCCCACGGGGCGATCATACTTATCACCGCGTGCTTCACCGGCCATATTGAGAATCGACCGAATCTGCCGTTGTGGAACGTCAATATCTGGAAATTTCTCGAAGCCCAGCCGATCGGTCACCGGATGCGACATCATCCAAGAAATACCAACCACACCCTTTATGTCAGGGTGCTCCTGCAAATACGTTGCGATCTGCTGAAATGATGACCGCACATCTCTGATCCCGGCCGGTGGCACACCTTCTTCTTTTTCCGGCCATTCAATATTTAAGACTAGATCTCGGGGCCTGATGATTGTGCCATCTGCCATGGAGCAGGTCCACTCAGACGGCATGCGTACCACTTTAAAATTCCCTAGCTGTATCTCCTCTACTTTTCTGCGATCGATAACCTCATTCGCCCGACGACGAATCTCATCATTAAATAACCGATCGCGGATCAGCGGCTGAACCTGAGCAAACGCCGCGTCCACGAAACTATCCTTGTCCGTGAAGGCCAATGACTGGATTGCCTCCTTAAATGCCGCTGTCCGCTCTGGTCCATACAGCTCCTCCATCTCATCAAATGACGACTGGGGATCGGACAAGATAAACTCCTGCGGTGGTATATCTAGCTTCACCGCCTCATCGTACAGCCGCCCCAGCTCAGTCCGGGACAGGGCTGCATGTTTCTGATAGGTCTCCTCTGTTACGACTTCTGGATTGTATTCGGCTCGCTCTGGCATAGATACAGTATACCAATTTCCAAGCCCGGTGTGGAGTTTGATCGATGAGGACTCGCGTTTGACGGGACGCAGTTTTTTGTATACTGTGGTAACGCCCTTTGATATATTGATTGGATACCAAAAAACAAACATAGACACGAGGAGGTACACAGCATGTCAGTTACGTTAGGAGATCTACGGGTCAAAAAGGTTAAGCTGCACGCACTCGGTGAAACCGGGCGAGTAATCATCATTGTGGGCGAGGCGCCCACATACCAGGTGCTACATTTCGTGGGTCCTACCGACCCCAATGGTTTCGTTGGCTGTAGCCAACTGGAAGTGAACGAAGCTACCCTGGAGAGCTACGTCTCCGGACTGCGCAAGGTCTGGAAAACAGGCTCATCGTTCTCGCCGGTGCGGTGTGTGACGTCAACGGATGACGAAACCGTAACGACCGTGACACTCGGTCAGCCCCTCTTCCTGCAAACTGCGGGAAAGGCTCCCACTAAGATCGGTACACCGGTCCATAGAATACTGATGTATTCGTCCGACCGATAACCATATACGGTAATGTGGGCGACAACGCCGGAATTCCCATTCCGGCGTTTTTATTATTTGTATTGCCTGAGGTGGAACCTGGGTGGTGGCACTCTACGGCAAACACGCCAGTGATCCATTCACCAGGCGGCAGGTACCGGTCAATATCACCTTATGGCATCTCTGATGCCTGTTGACAGAGAAATTATGGCTTCTTGAACGGCAACAGCCGATGGACCTGGGTTAGATATTCCTGATACTGCGTACCAAATGCCTCAGTGAGCTGCCGCTCCTCTTTCCTGATGAATAGCGCCACGCCGACGTAGAGAAATACGGCCGGTACTAGATACACCCATGCGAGCGTGATACAGGCGACGCCAGGTAGGATGAAGAATGTCGCGCTGGAATAAATCGGATTGCGCACGATGCCATAGGCACCAGTGGTAATCAGTGTGCCTTTTGGAAATCCGGTGAGCAACTGGACGATAGCCGTCGCCCAAAAGACAATCCCTACGCCGAGGAGTACATACCCGATGTACTGAAGGAAACTGACACTGTCTGGTAGTCCGGCGAAATCAAATCCCGACACATCAACCCAGATGGCAGCAACCAACGATGGGAGCATGAAGAGGATAATAATCCCTCCCTGACCCACGATGTTCATGCCGTGTTGTTTTTGAAAAATAGTAGCCATAGTATTACGAATTGCATTTTGGAGCTGAATAAAAACAAACGTCTATGGCATGGACGGCGGTCGGGAGTATTTATAGTGATGAATCAGATACAAACTACCAATGATCCACAACGGCACAGTGAAGACCAGAATCGCCCCCCACGCAAACCCGCCGATAAAAAGGAAATACCCGCCCAAGGCAACAAACAGCCATCCACCGAGCTTCTCCATCTTCCAAGCGATTGCCAGCGTGAGGATGAGAAACAGCGTGGGAAGTAGATGCATGAAAAGCGAGGCGAGGATCTGCCACCCGGTCAGCTCCAGCTCAAATACATCGAGCGCGAAAAGTGAGGTAAGGCCAATACTAACCATACTCAGGATACGTGGCGTCCAATAAAGAAATGTTTGCATACCATTATTCATGTAAATAATATGCCTGCTTGAGCCAGCCGAGCAATTCGGCATTAATTTCGCGTTTTGATTTCAAATCAAAATAATACAGATGCCGATGGGCTGAGATCTGAGCGTGTTTATGGGGACGTTTCGGTGTGAGGGGAGTATGTGTCCGGAAATCAATGCGAATGCCATCTCGGAGCGCCCACACCCCGCTGAATGTATATGAACTGACTAGGTGGATACAGCACGGCAGCGATTCTACTTTCACCGAACCCACCTTCTGGGTCAGCCGCTGCTTGAGATACGCAAACAGCTCTTTCGCATATTCTTTGTTCCGAAAATGAGCAGCCAATGGATACCTAACGCAGGAGTGCGTTTGGTTTCGCTTACTAAACTCGCGTTTACAGGCGGGACATTTCCACTTTTTCATAGGCCCCATGGTTTGATGTCTTGATACCTATATCCTAGGCGCAGTCAGCTGAAAAATCAACTCATTGACCTGAATAGTAGTATTGCGGTAGGATGCCATAATACAAAAAATCAAAAAGTTATACATTTACATTCACCTGTCACTGCATAGGAGGAACACATGCAGAAAAATCAGTACCAAACGGAAGTGATCAATCCCGGCGATCGCGCTTCCCAGCTCGGTAAGGACGTCTGCTACAGCAGCCATGGTAATAATGGCGCCGTGCGCATCGTCGCCCATCAACCGGGGAATTTCCGCGGACCCGTCGGCTTCCGATGGCAGCGCCACATCCTGGAGCAGATGATTGAGGGTGCCATCCTCGAGGAAGTCGAAAATGACGGTGCCGGCGGCAAGCCACAGTTCTTCACCCTGGTAGGGACGCCGGAGGCTATGGCCGGACTCGGCTGGGAGATTATAACGATGTGCGCGGATGATTTCGCGCGCTCAGGCCGACTCCCGGTCATCATGGCCAATGACCTCAACGTCAAACGTATCACTGAGGCGAATTTCCCCCTCGTCGAGGCGCTCTTCACCGGATACGGCGCCGCGCTGAAACGGGCCCAACTGGTAAACATCACCGGAGAAGTCGCGGTGATGAAACACTCTATCACTGCCTTCTGCGATACCGGTGACGACGAGCAGCTGGTCTGTACCTGGGGCGGGACGTGTATCGGCCTGTCGCATCGTGATCTGCTGCTCGATGGATCGCAGATCCGTCCGGGCATGCATATCGTCGGACTCGGGGAACACGGCTACCGCTGTAACGGTGGTACCGTCCTGACAAATATCGTCCTGCTCCGCTGGGGCCCCGACATTCGGCAGATCATGGCCAATCCCGATGCCATGCAGTTCGTCCACCGGCTGACAGCGCCGTCCGAGAGCTATGCTCAGAGTGTCTGTCGGATACTCGGCTGGCAGTCTGACGGCAGCGTCGGCGCCCCGCTGGCACGGGTCGCTGGGATCGCCCACATCACCGGCGGCGGTGTCTGGGGCAAATTCGGTGAACTCCTGCCTGACGGTATTGGCGCTCAGCTGCACTCCATGCCACGACCGGCGGACGTGCTGCTCCACGCCCAGGAGCTGTCGCACGGCACTGAGTACGAGATCAGCGACTGGCAAGCCTACGGCAATTTCCATGGTGGCTGTGGGATGCTCATCATCGTCGACCCGGAGGATTCCGGGCGGCTCATCCAGGAGTTGCGGCAGGACAATACCAACGCCCAGCTCGTCGGTCAGACGATCGAATCGGCGGACCGTGAAGTGACAATCAAGTCGCGATTTCGGGAGTACGACCGGCTGCTCTCTTCGCTCCACCTGGAGTAAACATCACTCGTTCTGTACCTCATCAGGTCAGGTGCGCTCGCATCTGACCTGTTTTTTTATCTAGATTATTGACAGCTAGTGACCAATGCGCTAGGCTAGAGACACCTATGAAACATCTCCTGACAGCACGTAATAATAATCGCCGACGCTAGCGCCGGGATTGTTTGCTGTCTAAAATAATTCCACAATTCCGGCCATATACCTGCGCCGGTTTTTTGTTTATTCTGGGATAGTTTAATTGGTAAAACCCTGCACTGTTAATGCAGTGATCCTGGTTCAAGTCCGGGTCCCAGAGCCAAACTATATTAATCAGTAATAAGGAATACTATGACCTACCGTCGTACCATCCGTCGTCGCAAAAAACTCATGTTCCATGAGGCTGCTTTGTTATGACACTATAACAAAGGAATATATCCGCAGCGGCTCTCATGGATGAGCCGTTTTTTAATTTTCTAAACTACTATCATCATGAATAACACAACCAAAAAGAAAATCATTCTCCTCTACTCCGGCGGGCTCGATACGTCCGTACTGCTGACCTGGCTCCAGGAGCACTATCAGGCTGACGTGGTCACGGTCACCGTCGACCTCGGC
Organism: Patescibacteria group bacterium; assembly: GCA_034678405.1. Classification (GTDB taxonomy): domain Bacteria; phylum Patescibacteriota; class Patescibacteriia; order UBA10025; family JAHIVO01; genus JAXDBW01. The sequence continues at coordinate 18,594 of JAXDBW010000057.1, forward strand.
CAAGCCAAAGATGACTTCGCGGCAATCAAGCAAAAAGCGCTGTCACTCGGTGCGGCGCAGGCCTATGTCATCGATGCGAAAAAAGAATTCGCTGAGCAGTATCTCGCACCAGCGATCAAAGCTAACGCGCTCTACCAAGGGGTCTATCCCCTGAGCACCGCGCTGGGGCGACCGCTGCTCGCGAAGATAGCCGTCGACATCGCGCACCAAGAAAAAACAAACTTGATTGCTCACGGCTGCACCGGAAAGGGCAATGACCAAGTACGGTTAGAAATATCTGCCACAGCAATCGACCCACAGATCCAGTGCATCGCCCCTGTCCGGGAATGGAACATGGGACGGGATGAAGAGATTGCCTATGCCAGCGAGCATCACATTCCCATTCCGGTCACGGCTGACTCCCCCTACTCTATCGACGATAATATGTGGGGCAAAAGCACCGAGGGAGGTATCATCGAGCATCCGGACCAACCCATACCGCAAGCTGAAATCACACGCTGGATCACACTGCCAGAGAACGCACCAAATACCCCATGCGAGGTAACGCTGCATTTCCAGCAGGGACTACCGACCGCATTAAATGGCCAGGGCATGGATCTGGTGCAACTGATTACAGAACTCAATACTCTCGCGGCCGCTCACGGCATCGGCATCATCGAGCATATCGAAGATCGAATCGTCGGCATCAAGGTACGAGACTACTATGAATGCCCGGCCGCGACCGTCCTCCTGCTCGCCCACCAGAAACTGCAGCACTACGTCTCCACGATCCACGAAAATTCGTTCGCCAGTATCATCCAGGACAAATGGGCATACCTCGTGTACGCCGGGCTGTGGTATGAACCGCTGCTCCAGCATCTGAATGCTTTCATCACTGCGGCGAACAAAAAAGTAACTGGGGACGTGACGGTGAAGCTATACAAGGGCTCAGCAACCGTCATCAGCCGGACATCTCCCTACGCGCTGTATGATACACACCATGCGACATTTATGGCTGACCACACTCTCGACCAAAAAGACGCCGTGGGCTTCATCAAACACTGGGGCTTGCAGACAATACTAGCGCAACAGATTAATCAGCATAACCACCACGATCATGACTAAACTCTGGCATAAACCACATAGTCAACCCCTTCATCCAATGGTTGAATCATTTCTCTCGGCTGAGGATGTACAGCTGGATAGCCAGCTGGCCGTCTATGACATCACTGGATCACTCGGGCACCTAGAAGGGCTGCTCGATGCAGGTATAGTCAATGCAAACGAATACCAATCGCTGAAACAAGGATTGACTGTGCTCCTCACCACCGCACAACAATCTGACCTGCCAGTTACCATTGCTGACGAAGATATCCATACCGTCGTCGAGCAGAAACTGAAAGAGTTGGTTGGCGATGTGGCGGACAAGCTCCACACCGGTCGGTCACGAAATGATCAGATCGCTACTGACCTAAAGCTGTACGCCAAGGACCAGCTCCACACGGTGATGCAGCAGGTGCAGACGCTCATCACTGCGAGTGAACAATGCGTTGCTCAGCACGGCAACCTGCCGTTGCCCGGCTATACCCATATGCAGCGGGCCATGCCCTCCTCGGTCGGGCTGTGGCTCGGCGCCACGGTGGCTGCTCTCAAGGATGACCTGTCGACACTGCAACATGCTTATAAACTCAATGACCAGTGCCCGCTCGGCTCCGCCGCGGGGTATGGAACACCGCTTCCATACAACAAAAAGCTGGTTGCTGAGAAGCTCGGCTTTGCCTCGGTACAGGACAATCCGCTGTACTGCCAGAATAGCAGGGGTAAGATTGAACTGATAACTGTGCAGGCACTCCAGCAAGTGATGCTGACTGTTAATAAACTGGCAACTGATCTCATGCTATTTACCACCAGCGAATTCGGATTCTTCACGCTTCCGGATACCCTGCTTACGGGTAGTAGCATCATGGCACACAAAAAGAACTATGATGTACTGGAACTGCTGCGGTCAAAGGTTGCAGCACTCTCGGGGCATGTGACACACATCGCTAGCCTGATAACCAATCTCCCGTCGGGCTATAACAGAGACTTTCAGGAAATCAAAAAACCACTGATGCAAAGTTTTCAGACGATCCAGGCAAGCCTGCCAGTGATGACCCTGGTGCTTGTACGACTTCAGCCGAATGTCGAAACGCTGAAGCAATCAATCACTTCGGAACTATTGGTAACCCAAGCGGTCTACGATCTCGTTGCTCGGGGGGTACCGTTCCGACAGGCGTACCGACTGATTGGCGAACGGTACGAATCAGGGACGTCCGAACCGCCACTCATGTCCTAGGTACATAGCAAACCAGGGTGGTCATAGTGACCACCCTGGTGAGAGAGATTAAATGAGTACTACTGTATCTTATATACCATCAAATAAAATCCATTGCTCAATGGTACGACCGACGGATCGGCCGTGGCGCCCTCTGAATCCGAATCGCGGAAACTACTGCCGGTGTCACTAAATGACGTCGGCGTCGTCCCGGTGGCGATATTAATGCCTGCGGTATAGAGGTAGTACGTCCCATCATGGTAGTATACGTCCGGTACACCACCGCCGGTGTAGGCCACGCCCGCTTCGGTAAATGTCAGTCCATCGTCAGATGTCGCATAGATCACCTGATTCCCCTCGCTCACCCCACCATAGAGATACCACACCCCATCATACAGATTGACATCGGGATCAAATATGCCGGTCCCCCCTCGCTCAAACCGCACGCCATCCTCCATCGTGAAATGAATACCATCATCAGAAATGGCTGAATAGATCTTATTGCTTGGTTCGACACCACTAGCCGGCTTATTCATACGAGCTTCATTGATATCGAAGAAATACAGTCGGATGCGCCCATCATCCAGCAGCACCGGATCGGGATCAGCGGGGGCTCGATCCCCCAGTCCCTCGATCGTGAGGATCTGTCGCTCGGTCCAGGTGGCCCCCTCATCATCGGTCTGCACCATGCCGAGCTGCTCTGGCTCACCGTCAGTCGAGACGTCGACGAAATAGACAAAGATAGTGTCTCCCTTCACGACGGCGGCTGGGACGGACGCGTGGTCGGCTAGGATGACCTTGCGGGGACTCCAGGTCAGCAAATCACTACTGAGGGCATAGGTAACGCTGTCCCGGTACGGCCCCTCCTGCATAGTTGACCAGTTCATATCCCCCTGAGCAGTGCCGGTCGGTATCGCCGCGTGATCGGGATCGCAGGGCTCACTCGGCTGCGGGCCGGTAGGATTCCCCTGCTTCACCCAGGCGGTACCATCACAAATCCATGTATCGGCTAGAGAGTCCGGGGTACTCGAATCAGCTAAGGTATTTGCGAGACTAGTATTTGTTTCTGATACGTCGTCACCATTCCCCGTAAACCGGAGAATGACTGCCACTACAATCATGGCAATAACGACGACTAATAGGATTCCTGGTTTTTTCATAGACCCCATATTATTTTATATATTCTTACTGCGATTTCAATACGAAACTGCGAACCACTTCATAGAGGCTATCTTTATACTCGGGCCATTGCGCTGAGGTGGTATTACAGGTCACCACGTAATACTGGTCATCTGCATAGTATACAGCCACCAGGACCGTATAGTCCACGTCCTGTTGATTGAATTCCATGGCTGCAAACTTAGCGGCGACCCCATTGACCGTCTCATCACTGGTGGCAAAAATATTTACCTCATCAATCGCGTTGGCGATATCGCTGACGGTCTGCTGATACACGTCGTCCAGCGACTGACCGTTTGTGAGATCAGCGGAGACGGCGATATATGATTGGAAATGGATAGCCGCGGCCGCGCTACCCTCGGGTTGTTGTTCGTGTTCTGGATAAAACGAAACAATTGTTCCGGCAATGTCACTCTGTACCCAGCCAGCCAGCTGCAACATAGTGAAGCCATCACCGATGTAGGTCGTCGGCTCGTCGGTAGTAGTATTTGTCGACGCGGTATTAGTAGAAGCCGTTGTAGTGTTAGCCACGGCATTGGTCGATGGAGTATCGTCGCCATCTTTTTGGAGAACGACATACAGCCCCAATCCACCACCAATGATGAGGATAGCAATGATAATATAGATTGATTTTTTCATACGATTAATGCTCTGTACTATGTGCTTAATATAATGATATTGGCATAGTCATCATACCATACTGGGTACTACCTGTTGATCATGCCATTTTCTTCATTTAACGCATGTGTCGGTTGATATGGGCGAGCAGACCAGAGCTGCCACAAAAAATATGTATACACCGAACTACCACTGCAGATATCGATAGCAAACTGCATCCAGCTATGATCTGCAGGCTCTATCAGTTCCCGAGCAAAGATAAGCTCCGCCCAGATGCCGAGCAAGACGCAGATGCTTACCACGCTAAAGACTATCGCGCCCGGGGTCATGGCCGGGGAAATAAATCGTCGCAGCAATGATACATACCCGCGTAGAATGACGGCGATAAATATGATTCTCATGATGAAATTCGGATAGGATAGAAACTCGACAAGGGACGTATTGTCGAATGTACCAAACATATAGACTAACAACCACAGTGCAAATACAAATCCCGATGCACCGGCTGCAAGTATCAGTGTCGCGAGGGGTGTGACCAATATCCCAAGTCGGTATGAATCGCCCAGGTGGAGCGGATACCGCATACGCAGAAAAGCCGGATAAACAATCATGAGCAGTACCCCCACCACCGCAGCGACAATCATGGGGGTCATTCCGGAGGCGTCAGCGCCATAACTCAGGATATTCAGTGGCACACCGAAGACGGCCAGGACCAGTGCGATCATGAAACCAAAGAAGAGCAAAAAAATCGTCAGTCCGTCAATTCCTCGTATAACCCAATCAAGCGGGTGATGAGTACTATTGTTGGTCGGCAGTGATGACATGTGTAGAGCACATTAGACGGTATTCATTATATCACATATTCCCACCCCGGTTGCCAAGCTTTTGCTTTACGCCAATCAGTCGCGATGGCCTGCGGCCAGGTTTTGTGATTACAGAGAACTTCCAGCGCCAGCTGTGGTGCCTGATGCGCCACGATAGCAACATGCTTACCTGGATATTTTTCTTTGAGAAAGTTTAAAAACTCGGCCATGCGCTGCTCGACGTCGCGATACGATTCTCCATCAGGGAACGGCCGATCAATGAATTTTTCTAAATCATCTTTGAACTCCTCTGGTTGACCATTCCACCGACCATAGTTCGCCTCGCGCAGACGACTGTCCTGGATGATGTTGTAGCGGTCACCAAAGGCGAGATGAGCTGATTCAATAGCGCGCTGCAGGTCAGAGCAAAAGACTGCGTCAAACTGTTTGTCCTGTGTCAGCTCACCGAGCTCCTTTGACTGTTGTATGCCCAGATCACAAAGCTCGCCGGGTAGCCAGCCGGTGGCTTTGTCAGTTTCATTATCCGTCGTCGTCCCGTGGACGTAATAGGTGATATTCATGCTTAATAGTAATTTGTTTGTGATTCTGATGACTGCTCAATAATATTCAATTCACAGTCCCACTTCCAGAGGTGTTTGTTGAAGTCGCGACAGGTGTTATTGACCGTCACGGCTAGTGTCAATAGATTGATCGCCCGGCTGACCTGTGGAGGAACGGGGCGAGCCTTGCTTTCGGCGTACATGTGCTATAGGAAGATATATTACACTCAGTATTGCGAGCCAAAAAATTGTATTAATAATTGGTGCTACACCCTCAAGCGGAAATTCATATGACCCAATATCACAGGTATCACATTCAACTCCACCTACAAAATCGTTAGGGACTTCACAAATTGGTGCTGGTTTAAATTCGTGCTGCATCGAAATCGGCCAGCCGTGTGCGTAAAAACAATCTCGCTCAATACGGATGAAATAAGAAGCGCTCGTTAATAGTATGGCACAGAGCAACAATGCTCCGACAATTGTTATTTTTCTCCTCATATTTTTCCTCTTGTGGTGATTTTTGAAGCTGCGGGTGATTAATTTATTACTGGCTGCTTCCTGATTGGTCATTCGATTCGTTAGTATTGATGTCGCCTTTCTGAGATTTCAGACGTCGGCGAATAAATGAAGTCGGTAAATAAAGACTGCTCATGACTACAAACCAAAACAATACATCAACCATGATTGCATTCCAAGTAGGCATGATTGTCATTTCATAGGTAACTCGTCCACAAAAAATTTCCCTCTGATCATCGGATATAAATGGTGCCATCCCTTCATAGGTAGCTCCGGTCTTAATTTCATTATTCATCGAAATCGGCCAGCCGTGTGCGTAAAAACAATCTCGCTCAATACGGATGAAATAAGAAGCGCTCGTTAATAGTATGGCACAGAGCAACAATGCTCCGACAATTGTTA
>JAXDBW010000058.1:0-33416 GCA_034678405.1 Patescibacteria group bacterium
GGAGGAGTGCCACCGCCAGGAGGAGGTGGAGGAGGAGTGCCACCAGGAGGAGGAGGTGGAGGAGGAGTGCCACCAGGAGGAGGAGGTGGAGGAGGAGTGCCACCAGGAGGAGGCGTGCCACCGGGAGGAGGAGTGCCACCGGGAGGAGGAGTGCCACCGCCAGAGGTTTTGCCAGATTTTGGCATGTACAAATCAGCAATTGCTTGCTCTCTGGCTGATAGTTTGCCAACCTCTTTACCATCAGTATAGAAATTCGCTACGGCATGAAGTTGGTCAGCAATCTCTTGGTCAGTATGTGCAGCGTCCAGGCTGCCATCCGCGTTAAAGCTAACACTCTTTCCTTGTTGCTGAGCATGTTCCACTATGATATCAAAAACATTTTGGGGATTTGCATTCATTCTTTGACCGTTTTCATCAATCTCATCGAATTTAAGAAGGCCTTCACCGCCAATTTTTTTCCAGAACGCAGCGGGTGCCTGATACCACTCGTCGAGCATGTGCTTAATCCGATCCTTGTCCGTCTTATCGCCTACCATCGCTCCACTATCCTTATCAATCTGATCCTCAGCACCACCAAGGAGGAAGCTCGCAGTACGCACCTGACTATGCTCAGTGATCTTATTTGCTGGCTGAGAGCGGAATGTAGCGAGGAATGTCTCTCGATTGAAATCGGTCATCCGACCACCGGTGGAACGCTCCGCCACCGGTATTTTCTTGCCCTCCGAATCAAGTTTATAATTACCACTGTCATCACGTTCATAGTCCTCAACAATAAAATTACCATTCGTATCCTTACCAAAATTGCCGGTGTTTGGATCCCGCCACAGCTTCTTCACCTTGCGCAGGGTGGTAAATGTGTGTGGGGACGCGCCAAGCTGTTGCCGACCGGTGCCTTTTTTATACTCACTGAGAGCCTTGCTGTTATCCTTCGGATCGAGCCAATAGTGTTCACCCTTATCTGAATTATACAGTGAGTGTCCGCCGTATTCTTCGTGCTTGCCTTTTTTACCAATCTCTTCTAAATCATACACGAGACGGAGACCATCCTGGTCGTTCATTTCTTTTCCGCCACCGCCCAAGGCATTTCGCAAAAAGATATTTAATTTATCGCGGCTATAGTATCCACTTGTATCAGCATGACCATCGCGCGCACTTTTATTCTCATATCCCGTATACTCTTTGCCATCCAGAGCCGTCCATTTTGCCTTGTGACGGAAATAATCATCCTCCAAGATATCGTCGAGATGCCCGCCTTCTGCTGCCACACGGATCAGTGACCGCATGCGGCGCTTCATTTCTGGGTCCTTGGGATCTTTCCGCATCTTATCATAGAGCAGCCTGGCTGACTCAGCCTTCTCTTCTTTTGTCATGCCGGCATAATCCTTGGCAAATTGGGACTCTATCGCCGCCTCAGCGCGATCGCGATGCGGAATCTTCACCGCGCCGCCCGTTGTCGCCCGCTCCCAGAATTCCCGTCCCTTCGCCTGGGCAACGCTTCGGGTCATCCGATCGAGTTCTTGGCCGCGCTCAGAGGCGCCTTTGTAAACATTCCAGGGCTGCATGATGGCCGGCGCTTTGTCCTCATACCAGCGCCGTGCCCGGCGCCCCTGGCTCTTCGCTAATTCGCGACCACCAATACCCGCCCATTTAATTGGCGCCACAAACGGCGCTGCTCCGATTTTTAGAGTGCGGGAGCCGGCCTGTTTGAGCCGATCGCCCATCGCTCCGGCGATGCGTCCAGCGGTACCGCCGAGACCGTTTGCCACAGAGAGAGAGATGGCGAGCATCGCGATCCCCAGCATGAAGCCGAGGAGGTTTTCTGAGCTTGAGACGGTATTGAGGGTGACGGAGAGACTGCTCGATCCCTGCTCAACGATTGTTTCCGTCTGGCGTATCTCCGTCTCTCCCACGAGACTCTGCCCTGAGCCCAATACCGCTAGAGATAACCATAAAAAGAACGCCAAAATTGGCCCCGTGGTTATCCATTTACCAAACGTACTCCACCATTGTCCGCTGTATTTCGATGTCATGGGCAGGGTCGAAGCGAGGTAGGCCAGGGGCGAGAGCACCACGAGGATCCAGAGCGCGATCATCCGGACTAGCAATGTCACCAGGATGACGATCATCACCATCAGCGCCACGATCAGCATGATGTTCGCGAGGAGCGGGACGCCTACCAGCTCCCAGTTCGATATGGTGGTCCCGGACCCGAGGGTGCCATCACTCGGCAAAATATCCAGCATATTTCTGAGTTTCAGGGCGCTAGTGAAGTTGGCCGCGGCGGTATCGGCAAAGGCATTGACAAACGTCAACATGATGACCTGCGAGAGGTCGATGAAAAAAGTAGCAATTAATTTGGAAAAATTTATGAGGACGGCCATGATCACGAGTTTTGGCAAGAGCCGCTGATACCGATAACTGTCAATCTTCAGGATGGTACCAAAAGAAATGACCAGCAGGACTAATACAAAGAACATATTCGCCACGTCACGCACGACCGACCAGCCCCGCACCACGACTGGGGCATTCGCAAAATCATTATACTGGGCTATGTCAATGACAATATCAATAACAACTACGAGGAGTTTGCCAAGTAGTGCGGCCACCCACAGTAATACGCTCGAAATACCAGAAGCGATAGAATCGATGGCGATATCTACAATATCTGCGTCCGCCGGACGGGCAATGATGAGCCCCACCATGACAGCGCCAACCACCGCACTCGCGAGGAGTGCGGTTTTTCGGGTGGGACCGTGAGTCCAGTCAGTATGGATACGCTGAAATAGTTTCCGGATCATGGACGTGCCATGGAGATCAAAGTAATAATATTAGGGGGTGATAACGCTGATATCGATATTGCTATCGACCCAGTCGCAGGCGGATCCGTCGATGGTTGCGTGGCGGCAGTCGCCGAAGGGACAGCTCACCCCAGCATTGGCGGGCACGCCGCACCATTCCCAGTTATCCACCACGCGGATACGCGGCCGGAATGTGCGAACCTGGCTGTACTCATGCGCGACATTGACGGTGCCGGAGTCATAGCGTCCGACTGACGAGTAGTCCGGCACACCGTCATTGGTGAAGTCGACTTCGATGAGCTGGATGGGTTTCTGGTTTGGATCAGCCTTTATATTAAATGATAACTGCGTTTTGCCGCCAACCAGGATGGTACTGCTGCTGTTTGAGGCTTCGCCCCCGGCACTGACCAGGATATTATCTACGACCGGCGGGACACCGCAGTAGTCATTTGGATAGTTTGGCCGGTCAGCCCGCTCCTTATCTATGCTATAGGGACAGACGGGCATCGGGATCCCGTAATTATTCTGCCAGTCTGCAATCAGCCCCGCAGCGTCGACGTAGGTCTTGGCCACATCATCCCACGTCCAGGCGCCATATACATAGGCAAATAGTCGCTTGGCCCGTTCGATACCGGCGTTGAGGTCAAGTCCCGCTTCATCACCGCCCACCCGGCAGAAACCACCGGCACATGATCCGCCGTCATAGGTCAGATCGAGCGAGCAGTTACCGCCAGGGCAATCACCGGGCTGGCCGCACACCTGACCGTTATTGACGCCGCCACTGCAGGTACCGCCGCAGAGTTTGCCGTCGTCAGCACCACCTTCGCATGATCCCACGATACAGGGGCCAAAATCATTACCCTGAGCATCAACACAGTCATTGGATGCGGAAGCCGGCGTACAATACATCAGAGCGTTATCTTGACAGAATCCCGCGCCCGTACCGATACAGTACCCATCGTCAGCGGTATTTGCATTGCCATCCGGGCCTTGCAGACATTTTTCCACGTCATCTTTATTACGACACTCGTTGTGTCCTGTATATCCACTTCCCGATACAAATGCGCTGCAGAGCCTACCTACCGTATTCACATTTCCAGCGAAACTATACGGACTGCCCGCGTGAGCAAAGTCTGTATTAGTACCTCCCCGCAATTGAGTATACAGTGGACCAAAACGATTGGGATCATAAGTCCACTGAGATGGAGTTAGGGTAATCGGTCGTGGCTGAATGATTCCGCCATACGGTGAGTAGTTTTGAGTATATGTATAGACTAATTTTGGCGTGCGGTAAACTGAATTTTGATCCGTGCGCTGGAACCATGCTTTATCCTGATGATCAGATACAACTTGAGCTACAACATTGCATGTATTTTTGAGATACACAATAGGCAGTGCCCAGAATGAACCACCGTCATTGACATCGAAAATATTAGTCCCAATATTCGTAAGTCGGTCATTCGCATCAAAATATAATGTCATAAGGAAATAATTCCCTCCACCTCTACTGTACTCACTCCATTTGGCACTCCAGCAATTATTACATGGCCAGTTCGGTGGATGCGCATCAGCGTCTTCAGGACGGAAAATGAAATACGCTGGGCCATCAGGGGTTGCGCCACCTTCGATGGGGGTAAAATTACCATCATTGTAAAAATGATGCCCATACGTCGGATCCCATCCAGGGAATCCGCCATCTCTACCCTCAGACCACATTTGTGCTATAACCGCAATGCTCTCAATTTCCCATTTATAATAGCTATCTTGTGGATCAACATTTATTGAACTTGATGCCATTTCACAACCATGCGAATCATCGGTATCACAGCCGAAGATAATTCCCGCGACTTCCCCGTTGCGCACTGGCGCATAGTTTTCGAGATCGCCAAACTGATCACAGTCATCATCATTATTCCAGTCTCCATCACATCCCTTCTCATGACGGCACCACTGAGTTGCAAATGGTCGGCTATAACCGAATGACTTACCAAGGAGAGGTGAGCCGCTCCGTGATACACCGTCATCACTCGGCTCGCCAGCATCAGTATTATTATCACAAGTATACCAGCTACCATTTTTCACCAAATAATCATTATATACGTTGGTTGTGTTACCCTCCACAGTAACATTTCTATTTGCTGAATCGTCCCCCTGCAAACACATATAGAGCGGTCGACGGCCACTATAGCCGGTGGTGCCGAGCGTACCGAAGACGTTTGACTCACCCTTCAGGAGATCGACCGGCCACCAGTTGATACAGTATTTGGGATTCTGCGGATCATGCTCCAGACAGTAGCCCTGCCAGCCTCTATGTGTGACATTGTTCTCATCGGTATAGTTACAGTATGGCGCGTCGGCCTGCGGATAGAGACGGCAGTCGCGCGAGAGGAGGCCCTGATTGTTTTCCTTGGTCTGGAGGACCGGTTTCAGAGACAGGTCATCGAGATAGAATTCCACAGGCGGGACCGCGTCTGCCCCGGTATAGTGGTGGACGATTTGCAGGCGGATCGACTGGTAGCTGGCAGCGCCGCCGCCATTCTGATCCCCGATCCGAGCCGGTCCGATAGAGTATTCCTGCCACTTTTCAGTCGGTTTAATATCGCCGATGGTCAGGTAGCCGGTTTCGTTATTGGCAGAGTCGACATAGGCAAACTGCACGCGTATTTCATCACGCGGCGACGGCGTGCTGCCCCATTTCAGACGAAATGACGCATAGTACAGCTCGTTGAAGAGGGCCGTGGCACCGAGGTCATACTGGATACCGTTCCAGTTGGCATTTCCGGCGCCGATATCCCCGCTCGTCTGTACGCGAGCGATATTGTTTTCATCCAGGTTGCCGTTTGGCGAGGGCACGGCTCCGTTATTGATATCCTCCTCGGTCCAGGTGGCTGAGACTGTCCCGCCAGCCCAACCACGGTCCAGCCAATACCGCACCAGGTCAGAGAGTGGCAGCTCATTGACATCCGTCGGGCCAGTGCACGATCCGGATGCATCCGAGGACAGAGAGCAGGTGAGTTCCTGGTTGGTGAGGTAGTCACCGTCGCCGAAATCGCCGTATTTGATCAAATTGCCGGATAGGCTGACGGACCCCTCCTCGCTCATCGCCGCCACCGGCAGGCTACCTTCAAAAATTTGCGGGTCACTACAAATCCCCTCACCACACTGAGCGTCTGAAGTACAGGTAATATCTTGGTTATTACTACAGCGTCGATCCCAGTTGAGACCAGCCAAGACGAGCCCTGTATAATTTTTGATTTTCGAGACAAACTCGGGCGTATCGTAGGTCTGATTGACATTTTCGTATTCACCTACCTTGGTACACTGTCCCGTGACTGGATCCATCTCTTCACAAATGAAACGCGACAGGCACAGCTCCTCCACCTTGCCATTTGCATTTTCCTGCCGCACCGACGTTTCACACTCGAGCCAACGCGAACACTCACGATCACGATTCACTCCGATCACGCTATTCGAGTCACACTCGGATGGATTGCTGCAGGGCTCGGGTGGGCTGCCATCCTCAGTCAGGAGCGTGCTATAGGGTAGAGATGACAATGAAGTATCATTGAAGAGGCGACAACCTTCTTCACGATCCACGAGACCGTTGCAACTCGTGGTATCAATAGTATCCTTCAGATAATAGTACGGGATATAATCAAACGTATCGCGCGTCTCGGAAATTTGGAATCCATCCATTAATATGTCACAGGTATTAGCCCCAAAACTTGGGCTGCGCAAGACCATTTGGAACCCGTTTTGCTGCTCTGCCAGGGGTCCCGATTCACTATGCCAGTCAGCCGGGTCGACCGACGGGAAATTGGTCGTCAGCTCAAAGCGCTGCCAGGCAGACGTCACTGTCGCGGATAACTGGGGTAAATACTGAACCAGCCTATCAGGGAATGGACGATCATCAATCGTCCGGACAAAACTAGACACGAGCAAATTGTTTACTCCGTCCTGGGCACAGCTCGGGTCAGTCGGATCAATCTTCGCGTAAAATGAGGCGGTGAACGAGCGGTTGTCAGTCAAATCATCCGTTTGGACACTATGCCAGGTATAGTAGGCGGGATCCCCCTGACAGTACGCGGCTGGTTCGGCAGGATTGAGACAGTCAGCATTGCTCTGGCAACCCTGCATACCATTACTGAGGGTGAGACTGGGATTGGGATTGCTGCCCTCAACCTGCACTCGGGTGTCTGCCGCCACGCATCGATAGACAGCACTACTGTTTACCCCTTTGTTACAGGCATCGAAGACTTTTGCTGCGGCCGCCGTGGATCCGGCGTACGCATCCGAACTGGCCAGGAGGCGCATCCCGCAGGCGACTCGTCCGCCACCCGTATTGCAGGTACCACCATACGGAGCGCACTCTTGATCGGTATTACAGGTGATGGATGCATTACCCGAACACACGCCGGCTGAGGTCCAGGCATTGGCCCAGGCGCCAAATATATCAGGAAGCTGGGTATCGATGATGCCGTCGGTGTTGGTAGCGGCGCTTGGGGTAGTGGTGAAATTCTCGAAGCTGGGATTTTGAGCGAAGTTGGCGCTCACGACCTCGTTTTCACTCTGGACCTCCTCAGGATCACGGTACTCAGTGCAACTACTGGCTGAAGCGGGGCAGGTGCCGACCCAGCCATCCGTTGGCTGCGACACGACATTCGGGTTGCGATTGCAGAATCCACTCTGACAATCATCTGATGAGTTGCACAGTTTGCCATCATCGATGCCGCCGCCGGCACAGATACCGATTGAGATTGGACAATTTGGCGTGCCCTGATTAGTTCCGACAGTATACCATCCGGCAGCATCCTGACCGCTGAGTCGCTTGTACTCACAGGTGGCGACGCCAGGATCTTTGAAATAATATTCAGAACCATTAATGGCCGTAAAGGCTTCGCACATATTCTCACCAAACTGACAGAGGATGTCCCCGTAATCATCCGGGTCATTGACTATATACTTGGTGAGGAAATTTTGGACGGTACCATCAGCATTGAGAATCGGCTCACCGACGGCCATACAACCCTTGATCGCAGCACTACACCCCTTCGCCGGATCATTGACGAGGAAGGTAACCGCATCTGACGATATTTGCTGATCGTAATTGTAGTATGGTTCCGCCGCGAGCGCTCCCGTGGCTACTAATGCTCGTACCGTATCAGCATCAGCCAAGGTAATCGCGCCTGAACTGTCAGCGTCGCCGACCAGGAGCGGGACATTATCCAGATACGAGCCCGCGCCCGCCGCCTGCTGTCTGATCAGTGACTCATCTTCTGCATCCAAGCGCTGGTTATAGTTTACATCCCCACGGAGATATCGCTCCGCTGTGTAGGTCGAGCTATAGGGTGAGGCGGTGTTCTGAGTATTGAGCATGGCCTCACAGCCGACATGATTTTCGTCACACAGCCGGGTAAACGACTTCAGATAGTGGGAACCGCCGTCACGATCGGTGTACTGCTGACATCCCTCATATCCCGAGCACTCCGTATAGGAGTCTTTGACCAAGTATATATTCTCAAATATTTCACGGAGCTCCAGGCTATCGATATACACTGCGTTCGTCGAGGAGAGAGCGAGCTGGATACCCGCCAGATTGGTCCCGACCGGGATATAGAGTGGGCCGAGCTCAAATCGCTGCCACTGACTCGAGAGCGCAAAGGCCTGACCGGGGAACGTGAGACCCGGTACTGTATTCAGTGTAGCCGTAACGGTAGTATTTCCCGCACCCGAACGTGCCCAGAAAGAAAGCGTATATTGTTTGTCATCCTGCATGCCGAGTGAGGTGCTGACATCAGCGATTGCCCCGCTCGTGGCGACGAGCATAGAATGTCCGCCGGCTGACGCCGCCTCGGTACTATAGCTGACGTTGCCAATCCATGGATCGACGGTGCCGTTTTCGAAATCCTCCTCATAAATCAGGCGCACATTATCGCCGGCATTGCCTTTATAGGCGCGACATCCGGCATACTGCGCCTGGCAGCTCACGCCCTGGCCTCTGATAATATGATAGGTCAGGTCTGGACCATCAATCGTATTGCGATATGATTTACAATCAGCTGACGCATAGATGACGCGTGAACGAAGTCGATAGAACGTATTACCACTCGTATTATAGAATTCAGCACAGTCAGGATTGACGCCTACCTCTGCGGGAGCACAGGTCGCTGCTGGATAGTCGATGGCCGGGTTACCAGCTGGTAAGGTCGCCGCCGTATCAATATCATAGTTATCAATACAATTTGGCCAGTCATTCGCCCCGAGGCTGGGGTCGCCTTCGGCGCCCACGTTTGTACAGGGTCCATTATCAGTATTACTAATCTTCAGAGAATATTCACGAAGTTGGAAGCCAAATTCATTTGACCCCTCCCAGGTGTAATACGATTGCACCTGTGCATCGGTATCTAGCACACACGACTGTACTCGACTATAGTACTCTCGGCCCTCACCACCCGCGGCGACTTCTTCGAGATTAGTATATTCTTCGCAGCCAACCGCAGATGCGGGACAGGATTGTCCCGTCGTCGGTACAAATGAAACCGGGTCACGCGCTGGTCGATAGGGAGGATAGTCAATAGCCAGCTCCCGGAAAGCCTGACAGCCGGCATATGCCACTGGACACTGATCACAAGACCCCGGCACATTGGGGTCGCATGATGCAGGATTTGAAATAACTCCATTGACCGTGCGGCCGGTTGAAACCGAAGTGTATGCTTCACAGCCAGCTTCTTCAAAACTACATCTGAGGGCGTACTGGGCACACTCGATAGGATCAGATGGTGCCCCGGTACAGTTCAGATAACTCGGGGCGACCTTCAGAGACACCGTTGGATTTTCATCATACTCCTTGTAGGTAGTCAGGGGCCCTTCTTCGAGCTGGAGATCATCAATGATAACATCGCAGGTATCGGCCGGCTCACGTCGGAGCAGGAGCGCCAGCACCGTACCATTCACTACGCCGGTGTTTTCTTTGAGGGTGAAACTACCGGTGTATCGGGTCCATTCTGATGAGGCTTGGATGTTCGCGAAATTTTGAAAGTCGGGGCCTGTCGAAATATATTGCGCTGAGTATAATGCCAGCTGACCGCCGCCCCCCGCACAATCGGGATCATCTTCGGCGGTCTTCGCATAGAGGGAGAAAGAAAATGACTTCTTCCCTACGTATTCACCATATGAAATGAGATTTGGCTGAGCCCCTGGTCCGACAGCCCAGAAATAATGCCCGCCATCAAGTGGCGTACCCGTTGGCGGGGCGCACGTAGCATTATTGGTAACGAGTCGCGCAGCAGTGAACCCACCAACCGATTCGCTCGTCGCGTGAGCCTCGAGTCCACAGCCTGCCGCCACACTCCCAACACTATAATCTACAAAAGCGTCACGGATGCCACTGTCTTTGATACCGTCACCCAGGGCGTCTGCACCGAAGAGTTCTAGTCCACTATTCTGCAGCAGATTGGCTCCACTATTCTTCCGAGGGATCAATGACGTACAGCCGGCACCTTCAGCGTTGCATGTCTGCATCTCAGCATTTAATGCCACGGTATTTCCCGCGCCAGTCGCACCAGGCGGCGCGCCGTTACAAATAAAACTGCCGTCCGCCGCGCGAGAGGTACAGTACCAGGTACACCCAGCATTTGAGGAGTTACAACCATTTGTTTCGACAGTATTCAATAGATACGAAACGGTACTCCCATCAGCGCGAGTCAGCGCCTGGCAGCTCGCAAATGCCGGATTACACTCGGTCCCATTGAAACGCCAAATATTTTCATCCTCGAGACAGTATCCATACTTTGCGCATGAGCCGTCGGGATTTTGTTTGAGACAGAGCTGTTCATCAGCGCAGTAGTCGCTCTGTCGCTGGATGATACTAATAGCCGCATCCTTCGTGTCAATCGTACCATCATTGTTTGTATCTTCACTCCGAATAGGCGTATCCACGATAACCTGCTCACCCGCTCCCGAGCGGCGACAGAAGACTTCCGGTGACTTCAGCACCCAGTTTGGATCAATCAAATGATAAAAAGGAGAAGAGACATTATCGTAGTCGGCAATCAGCGTATTCAAACTATACGAACCGCCAGCAAAATTCTTAATATACTGTGCCGCCAACTCCCAGCCGACTGGAATAATGCGATATTTTCTCAGGATGATGAGACTGCGATATGGATACCCATTGAAATAATCCGGCTCTAAGCCATTTGCATCATAGCCAAACGTCTTCGACCCGTCGATGAGCCCCTGAGCCACCGCCTCCCGCACTGTCAGCTGCTGCTCGATGGCCGTTCGGAACCGACTGTCAATAGCACAGGTATCTGGAGTGGGATCATTTTCATTCGGGCAGCTCGAGAGGCTGCTCAAAATATCTGTCGTACCCGAAACTGTATAGGTCGTTTGTTGCAATTGATTGAAGAGGAACTTAGCGGCGGTGACGCCTGGTGATGATCCTCCCAGGAAGCTCGCTAGTCCGCGAGATGATCCGCCACCACTCGTCGCCGGGTCGAGGCCGAAGAGATACCGCTCAATCAGTTTGCTGGTCAGCGTATTCGTAAAGACACCGACGGCATCAGCGACGGCTGAGCCGGTCTGCACGAGGTACTGATCTATTGATTTGCCAAAAATTGTCGTGGCCGCGTTACGGAGAAGTGAAGCAGGAGTCTTCACCGCCCCACTGACGGCCGTCGTCACTGGCTTGAATTCACCTGCGAGGCTCTGCGCAAACTCGGTGGCATTGATCTTGACAATGCTTTGGTTCTCGGCCTCATCTAGTATCTCGAGATAGGCACCGAGCTGAGTAGCATTAGGATTAAATGATTTAGAAAATTCAACCAGGTATTGTTTGCTGGGATTAACATTATTGTTGGTTATCGAGGAACGATATTCATCATAATTATCAATGATAGATGTCAGCGGACAGCGCCCGCTGACCTGGGCCTCCGTACCACCGCCGAGCAATTGATTCCGCGCCAAAATATTGAGCTGGACATTGATCAGAGAGCTCGCCTGAGTATCGGCGCTGAGATCACACAGACTGAAGTTTTTCACACACTGGGCAGCACCCCCTCCCAAAGAAGCAAACCCTTTGGGCAGTGCCGCTTCATTTCCCGCGCACAAACCGCCAGACTTAATATCTGCTTCCGTACAGGTCACCACCTGACAACCCTGGTTTAGACACTGAGTCATAGCAGTCCTACTGGATGAACAGTCTGTTGCGCTCACGCCCGCTGGGCAAATAATTATGGGGGGATCACAGGTGGAGTCGGTTTTACACCGTGAGTCCGGGTAGCCCATACACTGCGACTGCCCCACCCAATCCGAGGCGATACTGTCGAGGAAATCACCAGCCGCGGCATCGCCGGCATTCTTCAGTAGCTCTTCAGGATTTGTGACAAAGAGTGGTTGCTGCCCTTTCTCTCCGGTCGCAATCTCGGTCGCGATGTTATAGGCGAGGTTATTGAGGTAACTACGCAGGACATTCTTAAACGCGATATCAGTAGCTGTCTTCAGTGCTTTACTGATTGCGTCACGGATCAGAGCGGGTATGTCTCCGATAGTAATCGACAAATCACCAAGCCCAAACAACGCCTGAGCTTGACGCGGGGCGGCAACGACAGGGAGCATGAGCTGTGCAGCAAAAAAGACGAGTGCGCCAAGCAACACCCACCGTTTGGTTCTACTCAGTCTTTGTTTCGGTTTATGCTCAGACATGACGTGCGTGGATTGTTAGACGCTAGCCTCCTGTAGAATCTGCGACATACTGATCGAGGCTCTGCTGAAATATCTGTTGGAGTGTATCATCATCGATATCGGACAGCGTGTCCTCGGGGACACCGCTCTCGATGAGGAACTGACGGATCTCGCTCGGAGTTAAACCTTGGAGTACTTCATACGTGACCACTTCGTTATTTGAAGTGTCAATATTCGTATTAATAACCGTTCCGTTTGCATTAGCTGCGTTGGTCGTCGTCCCGTCATTTACATTGGTTGTGGTAGTCTCGCCACGATCAGTTTGGATCTCTCTGTATGTAGCTAGTAGTTCCTCGTCGGGAATCTGGGAGAGTAGCTCTTCTGAAGCGCCGGCGTCCCGCAGAATTTGTCTCAATTCATCCGCGGTCAGCTCTCCACCCGTGCCAGTCGCTGTATTAGTTTGAATTGGCCCCAGGACGGCATTGGTATCGGCGTTGGCATTATTTGCCAGGGTAGTACGGTTACAGTTTTTGCCAGTCGGACAGTTAGGGTCAGTTCCGGCATCAATCTCAGTCTTGTCAGGGATGTCATCACTATCTGAATCAGCGAGATAGGGACTGGTTTTGTAAATGTAAAACTCATCGTAATCACTCAATCCGTCTGAATCAGTGTCTTTATTTCGCAGTTCGTCAAGCCCACCGAGCGTGGCACTCGTATTGCTACCGGCAGCAAAGAGATTGCTGTTTTCGCTTACCACCGGGGCAAATGGATTACGCAATTGGTACGCGATATACCACCCGCCGCCTCCCAGGGCAATCAGTGTAACGAAAACGAGCGCTATAATGAAGCGCTTCTGTGTCTGGCGCTCCGTATCGGTGTAGCTACTGTATTTACCAGAAAAAAAACGAGCGCCCTCTTTTTTATTTTTATTTTCAGCCATGAAAAAATGGAGATTTTAATGGCTCCATTATAGCACAATTGACCCCGAATGTCAAACAATCAGCTGCTCACATATATACCCTTCTCACGAGACTTACCCAATCGTCCATCGTGAGGTCCTGGGCCCGTACGGTAGGGTCAATATTTGCCTCGCTCAGCACAGTTTGAGCTTCGCCGTCCTCGAGCTGGAGTCCGGCCGCGAGGGTATTGTGCAGTTGTTTGCGCCTGGCAGCAAATGCCACTTTCACCACGCGGAAAAACTGCTGAGGAGTGATCTGGCCAATCCCTGCCTGGTGCCCACCAGGGTCTGTGCCGATACCATCCAGTTGGAGGATGGCCGAATGCACCTCAGGAGCTGGCCAAAATGATGACGGGTCGACGGCGCGGATGATCTTCGGGCGAGCATAGAACTGCACGGCAACACTCAGGATGCTCATCTGTCCGGGTGGGGCTACGACGCGCTCGGCGACCTCGCGTTGGATAAGCAGCGTAGCACTCGATGGCCGTGGTACCTCCTCGAGAAACCGACGGAGTACCAATGAGGTGATATTGTATGGTAAATTCGAGACGAGTTTGTACTGGCGGTCAGTGAGTTGAGCTGATACCTCCGGCCAGACCCGGAAAATATCCCCGTACACACAGTGCAGGGAGGGATATACGGTAACTAGTTTATCGAGAGCGGGTGCAAACCGAGTATCGAGCTCCACTGACCATACAGACCGCGCGTGCTCAGCCAGAGCGACCGTCAGTGTGCCAAACCCGGGACCAATTTCTAATACGGTATCCTCAGACGCAATCTTTGCCGCCCGTATCATGTCGTCGATCACCTGCCGATCAATCATAAAATGCTGCCCCTGCTGACGAGAGGGGGTCAGATGATACTGCTGAGCGAGCTCAATAAGTCCACTCCGCGAGACAAACGACGCCGCTTGGTTATTTCTTTTTTGCACCACGGATTTTGACCGCGCCATCACGGATAATCTTCATGCCATCCTCAGTTACCTCGAGTACCGTCGAGACGGGCACCTCGGGGAGGTCACCACCGTCCAGTATGAGATCGGGCATCGCGTCATTGCTCTGGAACATCCGCTGTACACACTCGGCGTTGTAGCAGTTGCCCTTGCCACTGATGTTTGCGCTGGTAGAGGTCAGCGGTGAGCCGGCTGCGGTGACGAGGTCAGTCGCCACTCTGAGATCAGGAATTCGGATACCAACCGTCGGGAGGCCGAGGGTCAGGAATGGTGGTACCGTCGGTTTCTTCTTAAGAATTATCGTGAGTGCACCAGGCCAATACTTGTCCATGAGTTTTTTCTCCTCGGGAGTAACCTCGGCTATTTTCTTCAGCATTGCCTGAGAATCAACTATGACGGGTAATGGTTTCTGCACCCGTTGCTTGATGATGAAGAGTTTGCCAATGGCGTTTTCATTGAGCGCGTCAGCCGCGAGACCATAGGCAGTATCTGTCGGATACGCAATCACACCGCCATTTTTGATAATGGTGGCGGCTTGGTCGATGACTGCGCGATCAGGATTATTGAGATCGATCCGGACGATATCCATTTATCGTTGGAGATAATGCTTAACTGGTTTGGTTTTGAGATTGGGCGTATCTGGCTCGAGCGGACGGGTGCCGAGCTCCTCGAGCACGTGATCGACGACCGCCTGCGTATACCGATGCCGCTCAGCATCGTCGGGGAACCCGAAGTACATATTGCGATGCGTCAGCTGATAGATATAGTCAGCCAGCATATCCTCGGCCTCTTCTTGAACGGCGAGCGACAGTGGCTGAGCGAAGGAGGGCGGGGCGCCGATAATATAGACCGGGATATACGCATTGCCGTACTCACTCCAGTCATAGCCAGAATATGTAGCGATGAGCTCGAGGATCGTCGTGCGATACTCTTCGATGAGCTTCTCGAAATCGCCACCAATGCGGATAATACGCTGCCAGGAATCGGCAAACTGCTGCTCAGTCATGCCCTGGATCCGGCGCGCATACTCATAGTTATAGATAAGTTCTGTCTGGGGAATCATGTGTTGTCAGTATGCCTGAAATTTCACGAAATCTCAACTATCATTACAGAGAATGAAGCAATGACACAATCCTCTCTACCACACCTTCTGCGTTCGTTGTTAATTCATTGTTCCAAACTCGTAACACATGATAGCCATGCTGGGTGATGATTGCATCTCGACGTATATCGTACTCTCTTTGCTCATGGCGGGCGTGACCGCCGCCATCAAGCTCAATCACCAACCGCGGATTACGGCAACAGAAATCTACAATATACCCACTGATGAAAAATTGTCGATAAAATTTGAACCCGCTCAAACGGCGATCACGCAAGAGCGACCACATCACGGCCTCATGTGGCGTTTGCCGTCTTCGTAACCGACGGGCTATGATTGTTTTTGGTTTTACCATATACCTCCCCAACTCACCCAAATTCGTGCGCGCATATTATGCTGAGCTTAATACACTGCTACATGCGGGAAGGCAAAATCACCATACACTACAGCACCCTCTCTTACAAGTGCTTTTGGTATTGTCTGCCCGACTCACCCCAATCCATGCACACACATCACATTAAACTGAGTGTGCTAATACCTGCGAGGAATCATAATCACATAACACTGCAAGTGCCCTCTCTTGTAAGAGAGGGCAGTAACGATTCAGTACAACCAAGCAGGGTGGCCAGGGTGAGTTGCTACGTCACGAAATTCACCAGTTTATCTTTTACAAAAATAGTTTTCTTTGGCTCGCCTTTGAGATGCTTTTGTACCTTCTCTTGCTGCAATGCAATCTGTATCGTCCCCTGCTCATCGGTAGCTGCCGGGACGGTAATAGTATCTCGCACCTTGCCATTCACCTGGATGGCATAGGTGATCTCCGTTTCCACGATCTTGAACTCGTCGTAGGCCGGCCACTGCTCCTGGGCAATATAACTGTCATGCCCGAGCTGACTCCAGAGTTCCTGCGCGAGATGCGGTGCGAATGGGGCGAGGAGCATAATAAATATTTCAAATTCTGATTGATTGACCGGTCCCGACCAGGCGTTGCTCCATTTCATGAGGTCGCTGATGCAAGTGTTAAATCGAAATTGCTCAATCTTCTCAGTAATAGACTTGATCGTGCCGTGTACCAATACATCGTCAGAAGCAGCAGCATCGGGCGCAGTACGCGCCCCGACATCCCAGACTTTCTCCACAAACCGCCGGATGCCGACGATGCCCTGCGTGCTCCATGGCTTCGCGTCCTCAAACGGTCCCATGAACATTTCATACATGCGGAGGACATCCGCGCCGTACTTATCCACTACGTCGTCAGGGTTGATCACATTACCACGGGACTTGGACATCTTCTGTCCATCTTCACCCATGATCAATCCCTGGTTCTTCAGCACGGCAAATGGCTCCTCACCAACTTCCTGCGGCACCGCACCGATATCATAGAGAAACATATAGATAAAGCGCGCGTACAGTAAATGCAATACCGCGTGCTCTGCCCCGCCGACATACATATCCACTGGCAGCCACGCTTTGAGCTTCTCTGGATCGGCCAGTTGTGTATTATTGCGCGGATCACAGTAGCGTAGCCAATACCAGTTGGACCCGGCCCACTGCGGCATCGTATTGGTCTCGCGCTTGGCTGGACCACCACACTCGGGGCACGTCGTATTAACCCAATCACTAATAGCTGCCAGCGGTGATTCGCCGGTGCCGGTCGGTTCGTATTTCTCCACGTTGGGTAACTCGAGCGGCAGTTGATCCTCTGGCACAGCCACGTTTCCACATTTCTCACAATGCACAATCGGAATCGGTTCGCCCCAGTACCGCTGACGGCTAAAGAGCCAGTCGCGGAGTTTGTAATTTACTGCTTTCCTCCCGACACCTTTTTTCTCGAGGTCAGCAATGATTTTCTCTTTTCCCTCTACTGAATCCAAGCCATCATACTTCCCGGAATTCATCATCTGTCCATCACCAGTCCAGCAGGTGTACTCGAGATCACTATCCCCCATGCCCCAGGCGGCAGCGCTGCCCATCGGCGGATTCATCGCCGGCATGACCCGCGCCGGCTTGATGACTTGGACGATCGGCAACTTAAACTTCTCCGCAAAGGCATGGTCTCGCTCATCATGCGCGGGGACGGCCATGATAGCACCAGTACCATATGAACTGAGGACATAATCAGCAATCCAAATGGGAACCTTTTTTTCGTTTGCGGGATTGATGGCATACGCGCCGGTGAAGACGCCGGTTTTTTCTTTTGCTAAATCTGTGCGCTCCAGATCTGACTTAGCTGCCGCTTCTTTTTTATATTTGTCGACGGTTTTCTTCTGCTTGTCCGTTGTAATCACATCAACTAACTGATGTTCCGGCGACAGCACCATGTACGTCGCGCCGAACAGGGTGTCTGGTCGGGTGGTAAAAACAGTAATATACTGTTTTGAATTTATTGCTTTTGAATTAGAATTTGTTTCGGATTTCGGATTTAGAATTTCGAATTTAATCTCAGCCCCTTCCGAGCGGCCAATCCAGTTCCGCTGCAGCGTCTTGATCGACTCTGGCCAGTCGAGAGTATCCAGTCCGTGCAGCAGCCGCTCGATGTATTTCGCGTCAGTGATCTTCACCAGCCACTGCTTGATTTGTTTTTTCGTTACGGGCGTGCCACAGCGCTCACACTTACCATCGATCACTTCTTCATTTGCCAGGCCCGTCTTATCCTTCGGGCACCAGTTGATCGGCGCATCCGATTCGTAGGCGAGGCCGTGTTTAAATAATTGAATAAAAATCCACTGCGTCCATTTATAATACCGGGGATCCGACGTGATCACCTCGCGCTCCCAATCATATGAAAATCCCAGCCGCTTGATCTGCTGCCGCATGTTGTCGATATTTTCCTGGGTTGTCTTCGCGGGATGAGTGCCGGTCTTGATAGCGTAGTTCTCGGCCGGGAGACCAAATGCGTCGAAACCCATCGGATGCAGCACGGTCGTGCCGCGCGCGCGGAGGTAGCGGCTGTAGATATCTGAGGCCGTATAGCCCTCGGGATGTCCGACGTGGAGGCCCTGGGCTGAGGGATACGGAAACATATCCAGCACATAGGCTGATGCCGAAGCTGGGCTATCGGATACATGATAGACCCCGTCCCGTTCCCAGGCCGCCTGCCATTTCCGCTCCACCTCCTGATGATTGTATTCTCGCGCCATAGTACGCTCACTGTATCATTTCAAAACATGCAATTCAAGCATTCGGAGATGCGTATTGACACATGGATACCCACATGGTATCGTACGCAATTGAAACTCCACAAAACGGTGAGGCTTATAAAAAGCCTATAAACATTAGTTAATCTCTAACGTCACGCCGTATACCTCTTCGGGTCAAATCATTTTTTGTCACTGCCTTGCTCCGGATACTTGAGGGCATCATGATGATCGCTGCCGCCATCGGCAGCCTACTCTCATTCGTCCTCCTGCGCCCCATCCTCATGGTTGCGCGTTTTTTGTTTCGTCATGTCTTCGTCCATCTCTATCGCTGGTATCGGACGATAAAAACGAAACTCTCTACAATGTTCGCCCCGGCAAAAAATAGGATTCTCTACCCAGTGCTGAATAAATCCACAATCCACGTCGTCCTCGGAATCATCGCCGTCGCAGTCCTGATCAATAACTTCGTAATCAAAGAAACGCGCGCCGAAGAATTTGGTAAAGACATGCTTCTCGGCGCTATGACACCGACACTGGAGGATATTGAGATTACTGAGACGGCGCTCGTTGATACGACTATCACGCCAGACTATTTCCAAATCACCGGTACGATTACCACCCTCGACGCCACCCCGAGCCAGCCCGATGCTGCTATCGGCGGAGGCGCTGACATCCTCCTCGCGGGTGGTGGGGCTCTGGTCAATCCAAACCTCTCGAGCACAACTGTCGGCAATCGCCCTCGTGAAGATGTCGTGTATCATATCGTCCAGGGTGGTGAGACAGTCAGCACAATCGCCGAGCAATACGGCATCTCAGTCAATACCATCCTCTGGGAAAACAAACTGGGCGCTCGAGACTACATCAAACCGGGTGATAAACTCACGATTCTGCCGCAATCAGGCGTCTCACATCAGGTGCAGAGTGGCGAAACCTTGGCTGGCATTGCTAAGAAGTTTAAAGCCGACGTCGACGATATTGTTGAGTACAATAAACTCGTCGATGCGACTGACATCGAGAAAGATCAAATCCTCATCATCCCGGGCGGCGAAGTCGAACCACCGAAACCAACCATCACGACGCCGTCATCTAGTAGTTCGTCCCTGGCCAGTGGACCGATCCCCCCATCGTCAACAGCCGCCAGTACCGGCAGTCTCGTCTGGCCAACCTCTGGTCACCGCATCAGCCAATACTACAAATACGGTCACACGGGTGTAGACATCACCGGCAACTACTCATCACCCATCTACGCCGCTGATAGCGGGCGAGTCATCTATGCCGCGGCGGATCGCAGTGGCTACGGTCTCCATATCATCATCGACCATGGCAACGGTCTGAAAACGCTCTATGGTCATGCAAGCAAAATTTTCGTGCGGGTAGGAGACTCGATATCTCGCGGCCAAACGATTGCTATGATCGGCTGTACCGGCCGCTGTACCGGTCCACACATCCACTTCGAAGTACGTACCAGCTATGGCTTCGCTAACCCTCTGAGCTATCTCTAGACACTCTATATACGATACCTCTACAAAAAAACCGCTCGGTCACCCGCGCGGTTTTTAGTTTTTGAAGAAGATTACTTGATGGCGCTCAGGGTTTTTTGAATTTTCTCGATGATCTCATCGATAGTGAAATTTGATTTGATCAAATAATCATTCGCGCCGAGATCACGACCTTTTGCGACATCGGCCTCTTGGCCGAGATTGGACAAGAGGATGATCGGTGTTCGCGCAATCTGCATATTACTATTGCTCCGGATGCGTTTCAGAATTTCAAATCCATCCATGCCCGGCATGATAATGTCCAGAAGTACAATCTCGGGTTGTTCTTTGAGTATTTTTTCGAGGCCACCCGGACCATCGATGGCCGCCGACACATTAAATTCCTCTTTGGTGAGTTTGGTGGTCAGCAGATCACGGAGAAATTGGTCGTCCTCAACGATAAGGATGCGCGTCGGATTCTCGCTTGGCTGATCGCCCGTAGACGCTGCCGCCGGCTGTACATCTCCCATCAGGAGTAGCGACTCTACCTTATGTAGTACCTCCTCGGGGGTGAACTGCGCTTTCACGATGTAGTCGAGCGCACCCAGAGCTTTTACCTTTTCGAGCTCGACGGGCTGTCCCGAGTTCGAGATCACCATCACCGCCGGCATCTTGTCTCCGTATTGCTCCTTGAGCTTGGTGAGCACTTCATAGCCGTCCATCTTCGGCATGACGATATCGAGCAGGATCAAATCCGGCTGCACTTCAGCGACTTTAGCAATTCCCGCTTCTCCATCCCCAGCCGAAAACACCCGGTAGCCTTCTTGCTCGAGTTTCTTCGACAAAACGTCGACGAGGATTTCCTCATCCTCGATAATCAATATAGTTGTTTTACGCTCGGTGTTCATAGGATTGATGGGATATATGAGGAAGCTCCTGACCCCCTCGACCATAAATTATACCAAAAAATATCACGAGATACGACACCAGCGAGAATAGGTCTGATACCAGCACCCCCAGTGGGGTGATTGAGGCATAGTACGTGTACGTAGTCACGATCAAAAACAGCAGGCCGATAGCAATAATAGTTGAGCGAATCTTAACTAGCGCATGCTGCGACCGCACCCCCTGCCAAAAGAAAAAGAGCATGCTCCCCAGAAGCACCCCGCCCAGAATCACAGTACTGACGATGCTCACGATTGGATTGAAATCCCAGTTTGTAATGCTGGTGTCCGGATTGTACGTGGGCATCCCGAGATACATGACAGTCAATATCATGGCAATGATCGAAAGTCCAATCACTGTCCAGAAAACGAGCTGCATCCGCTGCACACTGATAAAGAACATCGACACCTTCGAGAAATACGCGACGGCGAGATACAGGAATGCCTGAGCGGCCACATACCCAATGGCGATGGCCATCGAGCTATCCCAAAAGAATATTCGTGGAATAGAGAAAAAAAGATATGACACTACCACCGCAAGATACCCCTGAGCAAAGAATAGCAACACGCGATTCCGCTGATCTCGCTGGTAGGCCTGATACAGCCGCACACTCGCAAAAGCGCAGATAACTGCGTTTGCGAGATCTATCAATGGTACCAGCGGAAACGTCATAACCTAGATACTCTTAATAAACTGATCATACCGACTCTCGCTAATGGTATCACTTCGCAGAGGTAATGAGAAATAAAACGTCGTTCCCTTACCCTCGGCGCTCTCAAACCAGATTGAGCCGCGGTGATTTTCCACGATATTCTTCGCGATGAAGAGCCCGAGGCCCGAACCATCAGTCTGCATCCGGATGACATTATCCGCTCGGAAAAATTTCGAAAAGATGCGCCCCTGTTGATCAGCGGGGATACCCACGCCGGTATCGCTCACACTGCAAATGAGTTGGCCGTGCTCCTCATACACACGGATCGTCACCGTCCCATCTGGTGGCGTGTATTTGATAGCGTTATCAACCAGGTTTTGGATCGCCAACCGAATCTTATCGGGATCAATATTTGCTTTTGGCAATGACTGCTCAGGTTTTTCATACACCAAATGCACATTTGTTTTCTTCGTCGTCGGCTCGAGATCCTCATAAATCTTTTGTGCCACATCCTCAAGTGATGAGTGTGAAAAACGATATTGAAATCGCCCCTCCTCAATCCGCGAGACATTGAGCAAATCATTAATCAATAAAATCATCCGCTCATTCGTTTCATAACCTTTCAGCAGCATTTCACGTTGCTGCGGATTGAGGTCGCCGAGGTCACCGTCGAGGATCATCCGCAGTACCCATTTGACCCCCGAGAGTGGTGTGCGCATTTGATGTGAGGCGACCGAGATAAATTCTGTTTTCATCTGGTCGACTTCCTTCAGACGACGGTTCACACGAGAATATATTTTATTCAAACGTAACAATTCATGGTTTGCTTTGAGTAGTTCCGCTTCCACCGTCGACAAACTGCGCACCACATACCCACTCCGGTATGTGCTGATACCCATCAGGCTGATCATGGTAAGCGCCATACCAAAAAGATATTTTTGATTGAGATACAGTGGCTCAGCAAATACGTGCGTAGTAGTATGAGGCAGCGCGCCCGAATACTCCGCGCTGATGAGCCCGACGAAGAGCGCCCCACCAAAGATGAGGTTCATCGGCGCCGCGAGAGCGCTGAAGTGGACATTCGTACCCACCAACTGGAGCAAATACAAGGGCAAGAAAATACTTTCGATCCCGCCGGTCGCATGGACGATCAGAGTGATGACAATCATGTCAAGGAAAATGCCAATGTAGGGCCAGAATTTCGGATAGCCGGTATTTTGGTAGACGAGATTCGAGGTGAGATTAAAGATAAATGCGATGGTTGCCCCGATCAAGACGCCGATCAGATCAAAACCAAAACCAGCCTCATAGGCGATGAGGGTAATCACACAAACGGCCGAGATCATGATGTACCGCACGGCGACTGACCAGCGCAGCCGCTTCAGTTTTTCTTCAGCCCCAAGCCGGGCGATATCCTTTTCTAGTTTTATCTCCTGCTCGCTTTTTGGTTTGGTGATTTTTGGTTTTTGGTTTTCGTCCACTTTCTCCTCCGCCATAAGCTCCAGTGGTTAGTGAGTGACTATATTGTAGCATTTTTTTGCCCAAAAGTCAATCAGCTCTTCGCGAAGGGCTTATTGTCCTACCTTCGGCTCTGAGGCCAGCGGCTCATAGCTCAGGCTCGAAGAGAGCGCAGTCGAATGACCCTGTGATATAACGGAATAAGAAACTAGTTTATGTGCAAAAACTACCCAGAATAAAAAATCAGGCGCTGGGAGCAGCGCCTGACATCATTGTACTTCGACGGTACTATACGATACCACTAGCTGTAAGCTGCGATGGACTGACAAATTCCGCGCGACTGCCGGTCGACAAGAAGCCAACCACGATGATGAGCAATGGATATGAGACCATCATGCTGAGTACCGCGAATCGGTTGATCGAGATATTGGTGACCTGGTTTATTAAGGCGCACCCCAGGATGGTCAGCACGGTGACGCTCAGAGCAAGCGAGATATGCATGCGAAGCAGTTTACACCTTTTCCAGAGCCCATAAGCCGTGGCTGCCTTACAGTTCTCATTCTCGAGAGTCGCGGCTACACTTATGAGCGTGAAACAGGTGATAATGATTGTCCCGCAGAAGGCGAGGAAAAGCCCCAGCTCGTGATGAAAGGCGTAGTACTGCCATATGATCGAGCCGACTACTGCCAGCGCCCCAACGACCGTCCGCCAGTGTTCTGCAAGTACTACTAGAGCGCCCAAGCAGACGATCTGGAAAATATTCATTTCGGCAAACGCACTGTCGTCATCCCAGTACTGTGAGTTGTTGCGTTCCATGAAACACCTCCGAGTATAGAACGTTCAATTCCCAAAAAGATCTATGTACTACACCCAGCCTAGAGAACGGGTCGCTGATTGTCAAATTAGTCAGTCGGCGACTGGGGCCGGTACTGGAGTGCTTCGGCAATATGCTCACTGGTCAGATGCTCTGCCCCACCGAGGTCGGCGATGGTCCGCGCGACTTTGAGGATGCGATGGTACACCCTGCCGGATAAATAAAATTGATCAACTGCTCGCTTCAGGAGTTGCTCAGCCCCCTCATCCATCTGACAGTAGCGAGGGATCTCCCGAGATGCGAATTCGCTATTAGTGTGACCAACCGTCGAACGAACTATCTGCCGTTTTCGAGCAGCCTCTACCCGCTCGCGTACGATAGCGCTCGGCTCCCCACTCGGCTGCCCAACGAGTTGGTCATAGTCGAGCCGTGGCACCTGTACGTGGATATCAATCCGATCGAGGAGTGGTCCGGAAATTTTTTTATGATACCGCAATATCTGCAGCGGACTACACGTACACGACCGCCGTTCGTCATAGAGGTACCCGCAGGGGCAGGGATTCTGAGCGGCCACCAGCATGAAGCGGGCGGGAAATGCTGCTGACCCGGCCGCTCGCGATACCGTCACCACACCGTCCTCCAGTGGCTGGCGTAGACTTTCGAGCACGATGCGGGCAAATTCAGGAAACTCATCCAGGAACAGAACGCCACGATGCGCCAGCGAAATTTCCCCGGGCTGCGGGATGCTGCCACCGCCGACCAGCGCCACGGATGAGGTGGTGTGATGCGGCGTGCGGAATGGCCGCTCGTGGATGATACCCGCGCGCTGCAGCTGGCCGGCCACCGAATAAATCTTCGTCACCTCGAGCGACTCGTCATACGACATGGCGGGCAGAATCCCCGGCAGGCAGCGCGCCAGCAGCGTCTTACCCGAGCCCGGCGGCCCGGTCATCAGGACGTTGTGTCCCCCAGCCGCCGCGATCTCCAGGGCGCGCTTTACCTGTTCCTGACCCCGTACATCCCGCAGGTCAGGACCGACGCGGTCAGCATGAGTAACGACTGCACGCTGTCGGTACGCACGCATGCCCTGCCCGGCATTCAGATGATCGACAACGTCCCCGAGGTGTTTCACTGGATAGATTGTGACACCCTTGACCAGAGAGGCTTCAGCCGCATTAGCGGCAGGGACAAATAACTCCTTCTTGCCATTCGTGGCGGCAGCCATCGCCATCGATAAGACCCCGGGGACCGGACGTATTGATCCGTCCAGTGATAATTCGCCAACAAATAATTTGTCTCGGAGATCAATGCGTGCGTGTACCTCACCGCGCGCCTGCAGGATCGCGATGGCAATTGGCAGATCATATCCTGAACCCTCTTTCTTGATATCGGCTGGCGCGAGATTGACCGTCACCACGCCGGGCGGGAAATCAAAGCAGCTATTACGGATGCCAGACCGCACGCGCTCCTTCGCCTCCTGGATCGCGGTGTCCGGCAACCCAACGATAAACATCTTTGGCAGACCGCGGGAGACGTCCGCCTCCACGTCCACAATCCGGGCATCCAGGCCCACGATCGCCGCTGAACATACAGTTGTAGCCATAACGATAAAACCTTCCGCACGTGTATAAACCGGGGAAGGTTTTTCGAAAATTCTTCTCTGCCAGAGATAGTATCATACCCTCAGAAATCGTCAAGTTTGACGAGCCGGGGACGATACGGTGTAATGTATATGTACCCATCAAATCGTACACCCACAATCTACACATCCAAGGAGGGATACTGTATATGTCAGGTCCATACGAAAATCGGACACTCATCTGCAGCGACTGTCAGGAAGAATTCGTTTTTACCGCCGACGCCCAAGAGTGGTGGTATGACGAAAAGGGATTCACTGATGATCCCAAACGCTGCCGGTCATGTAATAATGACCACCAAAAAGAAAAACGTGCCCGGCGCCAAGGAAGCACCACACATGGCAATCATCGCCAACCACCCGCCCACCGCTAAAAGGAGTTTAATGGATAGTACCGTACCATTTCGCTAGGCGCCGCCACTTCACGTGGTGGCGCTATTTTTTTATTTCTTGGTATTTACCTGACGGGATCCGACCGAGGGTGTACATGCCGACCCGCACCCGCACGAGACGTTTCACCCGGACACCGAGAGCGTCCATCATCCGGCGAATTTGACGCTTCCACCCCTGATGGAGGACCAGTCGATACGTCATTCCAGAAAGCGCCGTTAATTCATCAGCCCGGGCCATGCCCTCCTCGAGCCGCACGCCAGTGTACAGCCGCTCTAACTCTGCCTCGGTTAACGGACGACTGAGGGTGACGAGGTACTCTTTCTCTTTTTTATATTTCGGATGCATCAGTTCCTGGAGAAATGCTCCGTCATCCGACAAGATGACGAGCCCTTCGGAGTCTTTGTCCAGGCGACCGCCGATGTTGAGTGACTGATACTGTCTGGGCAGCAGCGAAAAAATTGAGCGCTCATTCTCAAATCGCTCATGCGTACATACATAGCCGGCGGGTTTGTGCAGAGCGAGATAGACATGCTGCCGCACCGGCATAATGCGACGACCGCGGACGGTGACGACATCGCGCTCGGGCGAGACGTCGATGCCCAGCTTCTCAACCACCGTGCCATTGACGGATACCTGGCCGGCGCGGATGAGAGTATCTGCCTTGCGGCGGGAAACGGTGCCACTGGCTGCAAGAAATTTATTTATACGCATATAGTCGTAGTATACCGCACAAATAAAAAACAGACGATGGCTAACCACCGTCTGTCAGGAGTTTCGTGCGCAAGGTACTAAGTTGCTGCTCCCAGAAGTCCCAGTCGCGACACATGCCCACACTGCAGGCATAGGGTAGGGCGGATTCGAGCCAATTGAGTCCTTTGTTGAGTTCGGTGATTTTTTCCTCCACCGACATCGTGTCATACTTCTGTATGTATCGGTAGGCGTATTTCGCCCATGATAGACGATAGAGAAATATTTCAACCTGACTCAGACTATCATAGTGAGCCTTCAGCCAGAGTAAATCCGCGGACGCATACCCGAGTAGATCGGATAAGACATCGGCACTCTCGACAGCCGCCGTCAGCCGATGAATATGATAGAGCACACTCATCGAATCAACTCGAGTACCCTGAGAAACATACTTCTCAAACTTATCCTGGGCCTTGTCTTTTGGACTACTGCCAAAGATACCGAGCGATAGCGTGTTCACGCCAGAGCTGACATTCAAAAGGTTCGCCAACCCTTTGTCACGGATAACCATCATGTCGATCGTGCCGCCATACACCGTGGCGGCAGTCGTCCAGCCGCTGTCCGCGACGAACTGGTCGAGATAGCGTCGACTGCGCTCGAGGTAGCCATCATACTTATTGAAGGCGAGATTGTGCGCCAGGACCATTCGGTCCCAGAGATTGCTATCTGTGGGGTGCGCCTCGAGTGAATCGAGTTGTTGCTGTGCATCTTCGTGGAAGCTATATACCACTGGAAGATCGCACGCACACGACGCGGCTCTGCTCATCAGCCAGAACAGCAGACAAAACACGAGTTGTTTCACGTGGAATCCTCCGTTAGAGTTTGGTAAAGGTCTATTTCAAATTGCTCTATCTTAGCATACCGACAGCATTTTACCAATACAAATGACCCCCGCTTTCCGGCAACGGGGGTCAGGGGAACAGATACCGAGTCTATTGATCACGATACTGATCGAAGAGCTTTAAAGACCGATGGAAACGCCGGGCGAGGTTAATCAAGGTGGGGATAGACACAAGGGTGGTCACACTACCGAGATAGTAGGTCCAGCGGACGTCCTCCGGCAAAAGCCAGAGGCCGATGATCACCGCTGACAGAGCCAGATGAAATCCCGCACGGGTCAGGGGTTTTTTCTCCTGAAACCGCATGTTCAGCGATTCAATCCGCGCCCGATAGTATGAGGAAATCGGATGCGCAATCGCGGCGGCGAGCAACAAACCAAGAAACACCCGATACCACACGAGGTGTCCCAGCTGCTGAGTCAGCATTCCCTCAAATCCAAATCCGATCAAACCAATAAACAACAGTCCATCATTGACGCGGTCAACGGCCGGATCAAGAAATGCCCCCATTTGTCGGAGGCGCTTGGATCGCTGGGGCATAGCCCGTGCCAGGACGCCATCAGCCACATCACAGATGCCATTGCCAATCAAGAAAAGACCAGCAGCCAACCAATGATCGTACCACATCGCCGCCCCGGCGAGCAGCGCAAACACCACGCTCAGCCAGGTGAAATAATTGGGATCGATGCCGTGCCGTGCTAACCAGCGGGCCAGTGGGCCAATCACTCGCGATGACCAGTCGTGGAGGCGGGTCGGAGTAAACTCCGTTACTTTCTTAGGGATAGACACTCGGGTCTCCTTATCGTTCATAATAGAATGTACTAGGATGGGAGCCTCGAGTGTATCAGTCAGCTGACGCTATCGTCAAGGACGGCTCCAGAACAATATGATAATGCTGATAGCCGCACCCACGATGATCAAGACGTCGGCGAGATTGAAGACCGGAGTAAATGATAGCGTCAGATAATCAACTACATAACCAAATCTGACTCGATCAATTAGATTTGACCCCGCCCCGGCGATGATGCCTTCAGCACCGATGACCAGCCAGACCTGTCGTCGCCGCCAGGCATAAACAATCACACTGACGAGGACGAGGAGGATCGCTGCCGTCAAGCCAATGATCAGCCACTGCGGCAGGCTAATGCCGTAGCCCACGCCGGTATTCTGCTCGAGCTGCAATCGTACGACATCGCCAATCATAGATCGTCCCTCAAGCGGCAAGCGATAGAGGGCGTAGTATTTCAGTAATCGGTCAATGACAAACAGCCCCACCAAGAGTGAGACGCTAATGGTACTATACCGCCGCAGGCGATACATACGCTCAGGTTAGCGTTTGGCCGCGTCGTCCATACAGCGGACGGCGCTCGGATTGGCAGCCAGGCGTTGCTGTTCGATCGGTTTCTGACAGACTTCGCAGAGGCCGTAGGTGCCCTGCTCGATCCGGTCGAGTGCGTTACTGATTTTTTCGAGTTGCTCCTCGAGGTTGCGCTCCAGTGAGATGCTGTCCTGGAATTGAGCTACTTCGACGGCGTTGTCTTCTTCTTTTTCGCCCATCTCATTCCATTTCACCTGTACCTTGTCCTTATTAAATTCATCATCACCGGTCATGCCATGGAGTTGCTTTTCGAGCCTCGCTTTTTCTCCTAGTAATTTCTCTTTTTGCTGGTCAATAAATGACTGCTCATAGT
Source organism: Patescibacteria group bacterium (assembly GCA_034678405.1). GTDB lineage: Bacteria > Patescibacteriota > Patescibacteriia > UBA10025 > JAHIVO01 > JAXDBW01. The sequence continues at coordinate 29,285 of JAXDBW010000058.1, forward strand.
GATCCTGGGTGGTCGTCATACTCTATTGATTCAATAAATAAGGCTGAGCCGAAATCGGCTCGCTGGTCAGTATAGCACAGGCGAAAAAACGCGCAACAGACTATTCTTTCGCTGTGGGCATCGCGTCGGCGATACGCTGTACCCCGAGCAAATACGCCGCATCACGCAAATGAATATGCTTCTCCTGACTAAGTTCCCACATCGCCTGGAATGACCGTGCCATGATCTCCCGGAGCTCAGTAAATACTTTTTCCTCGGTCCATGATTCGCCATTTTTATTCTGCAGCCATTCAAAATAGCTAACCGTCACACCACCGGCATTAGCCAGTGAGTCAGGCAGGACAATGATGTCACGTTTATAGAGTTCCGCATCAGCTTCGGGAGTAATCGCTCCGTTCGCCAGCTCGAGCACCACCTGCGCTTTTACCTCGAGTGCGTTCTCGCTCCTGATTTGGTTTTCGAGCGCGGCTGGGACGAGGACATCAACGTTGAGCTTCAGCAAATCCTCATTGCTAATGAGTTTGTAGTTTTCACAATCACATACTGTCCCGACGCAGTAGCAGCCATCAATCATGCCTTTTTGTTTCTTCGTATTCATGATGTTCTCAGGATCCATACCACCGTTGCGTTTATCATAGATGGCGCCTTTCGAATCCGAGACGGCGATCACCTTGTACCCCGCTTCGTGGAAGAGACGGGCGATATGATAGCCGGCATTACCAAATCCCTGGACAGCCACCGTCGTTTCCGCGGGAACCATTTTCTTGTGTTTGGCTAATTCCTGAAAGACATAAAACCCACCCTGGGCAGTAGCGGTGTCGCGACCCGCTGAACCGCCTACCTCGAGGGGTTTGCCGGTGAAGGCGGCTGGCGTATCCTCGCCCACGAGTTTCGAATATTCATCCGCCATCCATGACATGATCAGCGGATTGGTATATACATCCGGCGCGGGGATGTCTTTGTCCGGACCGATGTCTCGATAAAACGTCTTCACCCATTCGCGTGAGAGGCGCTCGAGTTCACCCTCGGATAATGCTTTGGGATTTACCTGGATGCCGCCTTTGCCACCGCCCATGGGGATGTCGACGACGGCACATTTGATCGCCATGAGGAAGGCGAGCGTCTTCACTTCATCGAGATTAGCCTCGGGATGAAAACGGATGCCGCCTTTGTACGGACCGCGCGCGTTATTGAACTGCACCCGATACCCCGGAAACACTTTCGTCTCCCCATTGTCCATCGTGATGGTCAGCTCGCGCTGGATGATCGAGTCGGGCATGCCAATTTTCTCGACGGCCTCAGCTGACAAACCGAGCGCCGCTCCGGCACGATGCAGATTTTTCATGGCGTTAGTAAATGGGTTGATGTGTTCCATGTGAAACAATGATTATGAAAACGCCGGAATCCGGCGTTTTCTGATCAAATTATTACTTTAGCTTTCGGGATGGTCGGCGAGATATTTCTCGGCATCCAGGGCGGCCATGCACCCGAGACCTGCGGCCGTGACGGCTTGGCGATACTTCCAGTCCTGCACATCGCCGCCGGTGAAGACACCCTCGACGGATGTTTTGGTGTTATCCGTGACAGCAATATAGCCCTTGGTCAGTTCGAGCGCGTCACCGAGGAAATCAGTATTTGGTTTGTGGCCGATGGCGACAAACAGTCCCTGCACGTTGATGTCTTCAGTCTCGCCGGTATCTGTATGTTTGATGCGTACGCCGGCCACCGACGTATCGCCCAGCACTTCCTGTGTCTCAACATTAAACAGCATGGTAATCTTGGGGTTGTCCTTCGCCCGCTGTTTCATGATGGCACTGGCAGCCATGTCTGATTCTGCTCCACGAACGAGCACCGTCACCGACTTTGCGAACTTAGTGAGGAACGTCGCCTCTTCCATGGCGGTATCACCGCCACCGACGACGGCGATGTCTTTTTCTTTGAAGAAGAAACCATCGCATGTCGCACAGGCCGAGACCCCTTTGCCCCGGAGTTTCTGCTCGCTCTCGAGCCCTAGCCATTTCGCACTGGCGCCCGTCGCCACGATGACGGTCCGCGCTTGGTAGGTATCATCTCCCGCTACGACGGTAAATGGTTGCTTGGTAAAATCAACTGACGTGACGCTGGCTTGGACAATCTCTGCGCCATAGCGCTCTGCTTGTTTGGTCATCCGATCCATGAGCTCCGGACCATTAATCTCCTCGGGAAACCCCGGGTAGTTACCGATGTCTGTGGTGGTCATCAGCTGACCACCCGGTTCTGGTCCCGCGATGATGATCGGTTTCAGAGACGCGCGACCGAGATAGATACCGGCGGTCAGACCAGCTGGCCCCGCGCCAATGATAATAACATCATGTATGTCTGCCATGGTCGTATCGCTTAACCAATTGCGTTATTGAGCTCTCTGACCAGGGTGTCTTTTTGCTGGACGCCGATCGCATTCCAGACGATTTCACCACCCTTAAAAAGGGCGATGGTCGGGATGCTCATCACGCCATACTGCTGCGCCTTCTGCGGATTCTCATCCACTTCGAGTTTGGCAACTTTTGCTTTGCCATCAAATTCGTTAGCGACTTCCTCGAGGATGGGAGCCTGCATTTTGCATGGACCACACCACTCAGCCCAAAAATCTACCAACACCGGGGTGTCAGATTTGAGCACTTCGTCATCGAAGTTTTGGTCAGTCAGAGTGACTTCTGCCATAGGTTTATATAATTATTAATTATGTAATTACTAATTTCTACTGAATGTCCAATACCCCAACGCCTGAAAGGGAATGCATTACACGCTCATTAGAAATTAGAAATTCGTCATTATCCGCTTACGTGTATTTAAATAATGTTTCTGCGACTTTGTGCAGTCGCTTCACCTCATTTTTATTCTTGGACTTGAGGCAGCTTTGTGTTTCGTCCTCGAGGAGCTTGATCGTCAGCCGCTCAATTGATGACCGCGCAGCCATGAGCTGCATGACCACATCCTCACAGGAGCGGCATTCGCTGATCATCCGTTCGACCCCATCGAGCTGCCCCTGCGCTCGGTGGAGTTGGTTAATGAGTTGTTTATCGGTGTCAGTCATAGATATACCCCCTAGGGGTATATTACCATGTGCCTATCTCGTTGTCAACCCCGCCATGAACGTTTTGATAAGTGAGGGAAGCTCAGTGACTTTTGTATAGTACTTCGTGGTGATTATCTCATCGCCGACGATCATGCCAGATAACGTCCGATGATCACCCCTATACAAACAAAAAACCGGAATGCCCATCGCTCGCGCTTGACCTATTTCATACCCCACGCCGAGAGACGGCGTCGTCACTTCAGCCACCACCACGTCCGCTGACCGCAGGTACCCCATGTCTCTGTAAAAAATTTCTTTTTCGGTTAGGTTCATTTCTCCGCTCTGCGTAATCGCATCATTCCCAATATGCTCTGTCAGAACTTCACCATACAGTTTTAGCTCATCAATTATAATTTTGTATATTGCGACGTCGGCTCGCCCCGCACGAATCGATCCAGAAAAATAAATTTTCATGATGCATTGAGTTCTAAAAACTTCTTTAGCCCTTCGAGATCTTTTTTAGCGTCGTCATAATGATACGCATTGATCCCAGCCGAGCGAGCAGAGGCAATCGCCTCGAAGTCATGTTCGAAGTAGACGACATCACTCGCCCTTAAATTATTCTGCTCAAGCATTCGCAAATAATATTCTGGATCAGATTTTTCTGGATCGTGTTTCAGAGTAAAGAATGGGTATGGCGCCTGATCGAGCTTAAACATTTTTATCTGCTCGTCGTTGGCCCCGGTCAGTATGAGCTTCGGGTTAGGGAACTCCTCGAGCATGTTGCGCATGGCTTCAAAAATATTTCCCTCTGTATCAATAAAGCAATGCACAGCATCAACCAATATTGTTTTCATAAATAGCAAAAAAATAAACGGCTCTCACTTTTATAGTATACACGTTTATATTCTTAAGGTTAATTCATTGCGGACCCCACGAACTTGCTCATCCCGCGACGCTGAAGTGCGCACAAATCGTAGCAGTGAGCGCAGTGTAACGAGCAAGCTGCGTGACGATGCGGAGCATGCAGCGGCGCGGAAAGCGGAACCGTTGCGCCGGGTGGAGCGGAGTCAATGC
>JAXDBW010000059.1:0-3114 GCA_034678405.1 Patescibacteria group bacterium
TAATTGTAGAGATATTGGAGAGATATCTATTCCAAAAGCAAACGTAAGCAAAAACGATGCCATCACAATCGCCAAAGAACAGCACCCTGATGCTCGCAGCATTATTGAATATTTCGGTCGTGAAAGACCACTTTATCGCGAGTTGGGGCCAACTAAAACTGTAAATAAGGCCAGGCATCTCGGTCGGGAGGCCACATGGTGGCCTCCACAAATAGTGTAACCGCTCAATCTTTCGGGGTATTAGATTCCTCATGGATTTCGACGGACCGCTGATGTTTGATGCCGTAATGCTCACGCATTGAGATTTTGCCCTTCATGTGTATTTCATAGGCATTGTGCTTAATACGGTCAATGATTGCCTCAGAGACAGTCCCGTCTGTTTCAGCACCGATGCGATCATACCAACCCCGAGGATCGAACTGTGTGCAAAAAACCATTGAACCCCGGCGGCTTCGAGCTTCAATTATTTCAAAAAGATCCATTGCCTGATCCGTAGTCAAAGGTTTGAGCAACCACTCGTCCAGTATCAGAAGACCAACTTTGCGGTAGGAGGCAATGGCTTTTTTCAAGGTGCCTTCGCCCCTGGCAACTACAAGATCATTTAGGAGCTCCGGTAGTCTGATGTATTTGACTGATATATATCTCCGGCATGCCGCATTGCCGAGAGCGATGCCGAGATAGGTCTTGCCACAACCAGACGCCCCTTTGAGGATGAGATGGCGCCCTTCGTTTATGTAGGTGCAGGACGACAGCTTCAAGATCAATGATTTGTCGAGTTCTCTGTCAGGCAGATAGTCGATACCCTCGATACAGGCCTGGGCTTCAGGAAATCCAGCGTTATATATCAGTTTTTGAAGCTTTACTGAACGTCGTTTTGACCATTCCGCATCAACAAGGATCCCGAAGCGATCATCAAAAGAAAGTGTATCATAGGCATCATCGCCAGATTGAGATTTAAGGGCATCAGCCATAGTACCGAGTCGCATTTCGCGGAGTTTGTTGACGGTGATCTGGTTAATCATGGCGATCACCTCTTCCAAAATAGCTGGCGCCTCGGGTAAACCCGTATTGACCGCTGGATTTCACAGCAGATATCGTTTGGCTGACTTTGTCCTGACCGGTTTTGAGAATCATTTGAATATTTTTCAGACTAGGGGTTGGGGTATACTGCAAAGCTCGCTGGCATGCATCTTCTATTCTTGTGACAGAATAACGGTCGCCCAGTTTCATTAGCGAGTTGCATGTTCTGTAACTCTGCTGTTCAATTTTGTGTGAGGCCAGGAGTATTTCCATGACAGCCTCAGCAGATGGTCCTACAGCAGCGGCCCAGCCAACGAACGTATCTCTTCCCAGTTCGAGGTATCTTCGATGATTTTCCGGCATATGTTCCGGTACGACCACGGGATCTGTTACACCATAACGCCTGACATGAGATGCCATGCGGTTTCCATGAAAGAATACTTCAACCACTTTGCTGGTACAGCGTATATCAACCTGTTGCCCGATGAGATCAAAGGGTACTGAATACTTGACTTTGTCAACTGTTATGAGGTAATCTGCTTGCACGGTAGCTGTGGACCAGACAGCCAACTCGTAAGCAGAAGCAGGTAACGGCAGAAGGAACGGTTTTTCTTCCGATTCGAATGCGGTGAGTCTGCTTCCTTCCTTTTTCTGAAAAGGTTCTGCGTTGAACTTATTTAACCTGGTTCGAATTGCCTCATTCAGTTCTTTGAACGAAAAAAACTTTTCATTGCGTAGTGCAGCGATGATCCATGTGGAAATGACACCGACTGTGCCTTCAACATTAGGCTTGTCTTTGGGTTTTCTAACCCTGGCCGGGATAATGGCGGTACCATAATGTTCAGCCATTTCCTGATATGCACGGTTAAGTATTACCTCACTGCGCGTGTTCTTAATGATCCCGGTCTTTAAATTATCCGGGGTCACGATACGGGTTACTCCGCCGAAAAATTGGTATGCATGGACATGCGCATTGATCCAATTATCTGACGCCATTGAGGGAAATGCTTCAGCATAACTATATTGACTGCATGAAAGCGATGCCACAAAAATGTAGGCGATAATGGCCTCTCCTGTAATACTATCGGTAACAAAGAGCGTTTTGCCGGCCCAGTCTGTCTCCAGCATCTCTCCGGGCTTGCGCTTGATCCGCATCGTTGCTGTGGTTGTCCTGACATATTTGCGGTAGAACTCACAGAACTGTGTATACTGGTAGGGGATGAGTCCGGTGGAGTTACACTGTTCGCAGTATTCGCTCCACAGCAAGGTTAAAGTAACTCCGGGTTTAGCCATCTCTTGATACATGTAATGACAGTCAGGTATTTTCCTTGATGCCTGCGCAACGCGCTCAGGATAAAGTAGCTTTCGGATATCATCGTTGCTTACATCTTCGGGCAGCGGCCATGATAGGCCTTTTTCATCAGCCAAGCTGAGAACCTCGCTGATTGTGTCCCGGGAGCTATGAGCACTGGCCGCAACTTGGCGCCGGCTATATCCCATGCTTCTGAGACGAAGGATTTCTCGGTAGTTTGCCATTTCTAAAACCTCCTGTAATTGATTCGTGCATTAATGCACTAGCTCAGTATACAGGAAGTCTTATCCGCTGGCCTTGAGTCCGAGATGTACGGCCTTATTAACCGTTTTTGGTGGCCTTATTTACTGATACGATGGTCTTGCTGTTCCGAAATACCCATAGGTCAAAAGCGAGAACACCTGTTGGGTACAAGCATTAAGGAATTAGGGATCTGGGGAGAGTCTTTTAAAAGAAAGGATTTGATAGAACAATTACGAAACGGTTATGACTTAGAATTTGAGACTAAATATATTAGGAAAACCCCCCAAAAAATAAAGCCCGTGCCTATTGCCAGTAATAAATACGAAAAGAAGCGCTGGTCAATGGCAAGCGCTTCTTCAGTAACCGTGACATCTTGGCTAAGTTATTCATATTTCCCGCCGTTCGACTCTCGCGTCCCGGTCCAGGATATACTGTTCGGACAGCCAGGCCTGGAACGGCTGGGCCCGGTGGGCATGGAACCCATTGTCCTCCAGGCCCTGCCAGGCATCGTCTTTGCCAGGGTAACGGTCGGTCAGTTC
>JAXDBW010000060.1:0-16262 GCA_034678405.1 Patescibacteria group bacterium
GATCGACTGGACCTGGTATGCCATTATGTTTGTGCTGCTCGGCCTCTTCCTGCTGATACTCATGGGGAGTCACCGACTCACGGATAAACCAGAGCGGTCAGCGATACTGCGTCGGCGCTTGCATCCACTACTACGGTTTGGCTACGTACCGCTGACGGTGTTTTTCCTCGAGACGCCGATCCGGGAGCTGTATGCGCATCTGTGGGACACGCTGGCATCCGGATGGAATGACAGTATGGCGGTGACACTCCTCTTCGGCGCGACGCTGGTTGGCATTTGGTTTGTGGTGTTGTGGCTATGGGAACGCTGTCACTATCTCGGGAGCCTCGAGTGGTTACTGGCGAAGCTGTATCGAGGTATGCGATTCCAGAGTGAAAAGCCGAAGGTAGTCACGCCGCAGAGTGACGCGTAGTATTTGATTTTTAGCTACACATAGGGGAGAATGAAGTCGTACCAATCAATAACATAATACTCAAGACTATGCCCACAGAAAACGAGATAGCCCAGCAGATCAGTCGCCAAGCCGAAAGCGGCTCGGGCAGCAAGCCTCCGAAATGGATGTGGGTGGTTGGTTTTATTGTCGTACTGATTATCGGTGCCGGCAGCGTGGCATATTTTATGACTGATATATTTAACTCAGACTCTGCGAATATAGAAAATGCGGTGGTGACGAACCAGCCAGCCACAAACGCTCAATCAGCCAATACCAGCACCACCAATGCCGCTACCGATACATTGTTTGAACCTGACAGTACGAATACCTCGAATGTAAATCTATCATCCACAAACGCAACAACCGAGAACGCCGCAGCCAATACCGCGACGGACACATCACCGGCGTCTGAGTGTCCGACCCGGGTAGCAACTGACCCTGACTGTGACCGTCTGGGGTATATTCAGGAGGCCTGGTATGGAACGACCGAAGGCGAGGCCGATACTGATGGTGACGGATTTGATGACTATACTGAAGTCATGGGCTGCTATAATCCGCTCGGAGAGGGCCGCATGACACTGGCAGAGTATACCGCATATTGTATTGCCTCGAGCACTGACTCGCTCGGCGGAGTCCTCGGCCTGAGCGACGCGACTATTGCTCGGGCCTGCGAACTGTGGAAGCCGTTTGCCCAGCAGATTATCGATGCCCATACGGCGGGGGGTGATGTCGACGAGCTTATTAGCAATTTCTCCCAATCGACGTTGTACCAGCAACAGTGCCCTTCGGTCGACGCATTGGATGGGGTAGACACCACAATTTGTCCAGTACTGCAGATCATGATTTCCGGGTTTTGCCATGAGGCTGTGTAAGCTGAGAAAATTATAAAATTCATAATTAAATATTCATATGCCAGAATCATCAGAACAAGGGATACCAGAATCAATACAGCAGGAGGTCGTCCCGCCGGAGGGATCACGCCGCAAAAAAATATTTGATCAGCTGCAGGCGCACGCGCTTCAGGAGGTGCGGTACACAAATGACGGCGCGGAGGAGGAAGGCTGGAAATTAACCTTTGCCGCACTCGATAGGGACAATCAGGTTGCCGAGCACGATGTCAGCAGCGTGAATCTGACCCGCACGAATCCGGAGACTGGGCAGGAAGAAAAAGTTTCGCTCACCGGTGAGGAGTTGGATGCATTTCTGCACTTAAACGGATTGCTGTAGCTCGGGGTCGCCAAGGGGAACGCTCTGTGATATACTAGTGTGCTTATTTTAAGTACATCCATATGCATACCAAAACCCTGCAATCAAAAGCCGCCCAGCGGTTTTTCCGCAATCTGATACGAGATAAGATCAAACGCACCGATGATTATGTCATGCTTAAGCTGTCCGAAGAGCTGGGAGAGTTTGTGCAATCATATGTGGTACACAAGCGCCAGTGTCGACCTGAAAAATATCTCTCGCCTCAGGTAGCAAAACGAGAAATGGCCAAAGAACTCTCAGACGTGCTGGGCATGGTATTTGTCGTAGCGAAGCAGCTGCATATAGATGTGGAAGAAGCGTTGGTGAAGAAGTGGCTGACCGGAGAGTGGGTGTGGTAGTAATGTAACAGCAGCCAAGGATCGTCTGCCATTGCTATTATTTGCGTTTACGTCTACACTGCAGACACTTATCCTAATACAAACAAATCATATGAGTTTTCGAGACAGAGGTGGTCGATCCGGTGGCAAACGTGGGGGTGGCGGTTTCCGTGACCGTGGGCCAAAGCAGATGTACCAGGCGACCTGCGCTGACTGTGGCAATCCCTGCGAAGTACCGTTTAAACCCACCGGCAGCCGGCCAATCTACTGCAATAACTGTCTCGAGAAGCACCGCCCGCGGGATGACCGACGGGGCGGCCGGTTTACTGATCGTGGCGACCGACCCATGTACCGGGCTACCTGTGACAACTGTGGCAATCCCTGTGAGGTGCCATTCCGTCCGACCGGAGAGAAGCCTGTCTACTGTGAGAACTGCTTCGGTAAAGTACACAAAGCTAAACCCGGCGGCGCTCCAGCCGGAGGTGACCTCATGGCCGAGATCAAATCACTCAATGCAAAACTGGACAAAATACTCAGCGTGGTGGCACCGACCACCGTGCATGAGATTCCGCTAAAAAAGGAATCACCGGCGAAGAAAACGACGAAGACAGCTACCAAGAAGAAACCAGCGGCGAAGAAGACAACCAAAAAGACAACCAAGAAGAAAGCGGCAAAGAAATAGTGAACCGACCGACGACAACTGATTTTTATGGTTTGGGGCTCGCGCCGAAGCTCTTGGAAATAGTCGAGCATAATAATTTCACCCAGCCAACGCCGATCCAGGCTCAGACCATCCCCGTGGCTATCCAGGGCAAGGATGTGATTGGCATCGCGCAGACCGGTACCGGCAAGACGCTGGCTTTTGGCCTGCCCATGCTCCAGAATATCGCCCGGCAGAGGACGCGCGGACTGATCCTCGTACCGACGCGTGAGCTCGCTGCCCAGGTCGATGAGGTCCTGCTGCGGTTTGGCAAATCACTGGGGCTGTATACAGCCGTAGTGGTGGGTGGTGCCTCCGAAGTGAGACAACGACGTGCGCTCCAGCGGAAGCCACATATCATCATCGCCACGCCCGGCCGACTGATCGACCATCTCTCGGGCAATCCATCACTGCTGCAGCACATCGGTATCCTCACCCTCGACGAGGCGGATCGGATGCTGGATATGGGTTTTGCCCCACAGATCGAGAAGATCCTCGCCCGGGTACCACGTCAGCGGCAGACCATGCTTTTCTCCGCGACGATGCCGGACTCGATCATGAGCATCGCCCGCGAGCACATGCAGACACCGCTCCGGATCGAGATCGCGAAGCCCGGCACAGTGGTGAAAGAGATCTATCAGGAGGTCATCTTCCTCGATCAGAAGGAGAAGAAAACTATGCTGCAGCGACTGCTCGAGACCTATCATGGTTCGGTCCTCGTCTTCACCCGGACGAAATGGGGCGCCCAGAAGCTCGCGACCAGTATCCGTCAGATGGGGCATACCTCGGCTGATATTTCAGCGAATCGGAGCTTACCCCAGCGTCGGGCCGCTATCGAGGGATTCAAAAATGGCACCCACCGTGTCCTCGTGGCGACGGATATCGCTGCGCGCGGCATTGATGTCGATAATATCGAGGCCGTCATTAATTTCGATCTACCCAGCACGCCCGACGACTACGTCCATCGGATTGGCCGGACGGCTCGGGCAGGTAAACGGGGTCGGGCCATCTCCTTCGCGACGCCTGACCAGCAGCGTGACGTCCAGGCCATCGAGCGCTTGATCCGCGTCCAGCTGACCAAGGCAGGGAAGCCGGCTGATATGCCCCGCACGGCTCCGCGATCTGAGCGGAGGTCATATCAAGCGGGACATGGCAGGTCACAGCGCGGCAACGCTCGCTCTACCGGCAATCGAGGCGGTACCCGAAATACCCGAAGGGGGCGTTTTCGCAGGCGGCGGTAAACACTCATATCACCCACGCGTGGTCAGGGGGGTCTATGGAGCGATCAAGATACTGAGGAAGGCGAAAATGAGTTGATTTTTTGCTATAGATAGACGACAATACACTCATGCCAAGCCCACTAGTTGACCAACCCAACCCACTCCCAGGGTATAGTACCCAGCTCCTCGATGAGATTCACGAGCTGCAGACGTCCGCCATCGGATATCTGCGCTGGGGGGTATATCTCTTTCTCACGGTGATGATATTCGTCAGGACGTCTGGATTCTTCACAGCCAATACCTATCATATCCTCGCCGTTATGATGGAAGTCGTCCTGCTGACACTCGGCGGGGTTGGCTCATTTAAGATGAAGCGGGCAAACGCGATCCGCCGCGAATTTCGGCGAGCGGCCGGGTTTGGTCTCTATGGGTTCGTCTGGTATGACCTGTCGGTCATTGCCTTCGTCGCTAGTATCTACAGTATCCTGCTGACCGGCCCGGTGTACTATGCCGTCGCCGCTGCGAATCTGCTGGTGATCGAGGGCACCTACCGGCTCGGCGAGCGGATGTATCGTACCTACCGTATCCAAACAGAGGCATCAACTGACACTCATAACATATAATATGAAACACATTGAACTCGCGGGCAGCTGGATCATCCAGGCGCCTAGAGAAAAAATATACAGTATCGTCAGTGACTTTGAGAAAATGCCTGAGCGCTTCCCCAAGGTGGCTCATTCTCTAGTCATCACCAAGCGAGAAGGGAACACGCTCTATATCGATGCGAAAGCAAAATCATTTGGCATGGTGATCGGGGTGAAGATGAAAACCACCCTCCTGCCGGGCAAGGGGTATATTTCTGATAACCAAAATGATACGCTGGGGCATACTGGGCATGAGGAGCTTCTCCTCGAGGATGTCCCCGAGGGTACAAAAATCACGTATCGGTATGAACTGCACATCCGCAATAAATTTTTCGCACTCATTGCCAAGCCACTCTACGACTGGTACGCACTGAAGATGTGGGAAAAGGCGTTTATCGATCGGCTGCGGGAATTGGTGAAAGTTTAACCCGCACGCTGATTTGACAGTTGACCAAAGCTAATTTCTTTTCTAGCATTTAATAAAACCTTCCCACGATTAACCGGGAAGTTTTTATGTACTACGTATATATCATGACTAATTGGACTGGCACCACTCTGTATACCGGAGTGACACGGGATTTACAGGGAAGAGTGCATGAACATAAAAATAAGATTAAGCTCGGCTTTACCGCCAAATACAATGTAAAAAAGCTGGCATATTACGAAGAGTTTGCCAGTTCATATGAAGCAATCCAGCGTGAGAAACAGATAAAAGGCGGCTCCCGAAAAAAGAAGGAAGATTTAATCAATAGTACCAATCCCCTGTGGAATGACTTATCTAAAGAATGGTACTAACAGATTGCTTCGTCGTTCCACTCCTCGCAATGACATCTCTATTCTGTCATTGCGAGCGCAGCGAAGCAATCTGAAAAGGTCCGGAATGACAACCCTTTTTAATAACCTGTCATCCTGAACCGAAGTGCCGGCGAAGGCCGGTATCTCATTCAGGATCTGAAAACGAAGCAATCTGAACAGGTTCAGCATGACAAATGATGTTGTGGTTGGCATAACCCGTCTGCCCGATGGCAGGGTTATCTGTTTTCTGCTATGCTGAGATTACTTACTAATAATCATTATCACTATGCAAAAAATCACCCCAAATCTTTGGTTCAAGGGCAATGCTGAGGAAGCGGTGCAGTTTTACCTGTCCGTTTTTCCCGATAGTAAAATCATCAGTACCGCATATTATCCCGAAGAAGGCCTGGCTGATTTTCAGGAGCAATTCGCCGGTAAGGTGCTAACCATTGAATTCGAACTATTCGGCCAGCGCTTCATGGCGATTAACGCCGGACCGGAATTTTCGTTTACCGAGGCGGTGTCATTTAATATTGCCTGCAAAGATCAAAAAGAAATTGACTACTATTGGGACAAGCTGACGTCTGATGGTGGAGAGGAGAGTGTCTGTGGCTGGTGCAAGGATAAATACGGTCTCTCGTGGCAGATCAATCCGGCAAACATGGAGACCCTTATGAATAAACCAGGTTCATTTGCCAAAATGATGGAAATGAAAAAGATTATTATTGCTGATTTCTAATAGAAAACAATATGCGGAAAATAATCGTCATATCAATGATCACGCTCGACGGTGTGATGCAGGCGCCCGGTGGGCCCGAGGAGGACCCGTCAGGTGGATTTACCTTTGGCGGGTGGACCGCGCCATATGTGGATGATATCGGCATCGAGCTCTTCCAGAAGAATATGCAACCCGCCGAGTACCTCCTGGGGAGGAAGACATATGAAATCTTTGCCGGCTACTGGCCCGAGCACGCAGAGGGATGGCCGGGTATCAATGACGGCATGAAGTATGTCCTGAGCCATACCGTCGGTCAGTCAAGCTGGAACAATACAACATTCCTGCAGAGCCTCGAAGACATCACCAAGCTCAAACAGTCAAATGGGCCTGATCTCCAGGTCTGGGGCAGCAGCCAGCTCATCCAGCTCTTGCTGAAAAATGATCTGGTCGATGAGCTTCGGTTGATCACATACCCCCTGACGCTCGGCCAGGGTAAAAAACTGTTTGGGGACGGGACGATGCCAGCAGCATTTACCCTCACCGAGAGTGCCATCACGCCACACGGGGTGATCATGGCTAACTATCAGCGGGCTGGTGCAGTGCGGACCGGCACCGTAGCGTAAAAAACGAAAGGAGGTGAAAAAAATATGGCTAAATATGTGGACGGATTTGTCCTGGTAGTGCCAAAGGATAAGGTCGAAGAGTACAAAAAAATGGCTTCCGAAGGCAGAGACGTATGGATGAAGCACGGAGCACTGGAATATTTTGAATGCCTGGGGGACGATCTAGAACCGCAAGCAGTAAACGGCATGGAAAGTCTTGGTTTCCCAAAGATGGCGAATGCGAAGCCAGATGAAACCGTCTGGATTTCATTTATCGTCTTTACGTCTCGAGCACATCGAGATGAAGTGAACAAAAAGGTCATGGATGAGATGAATGAGAAGTACAAGGACCAAAAGGATTTCGAGATGCCGTTTGATATGCAGCGCATGGCTCAAGGCGGTTTCAGTGTGGAGGTAGAGGGATAAGTTGGTTCGCAGTGGGCGGGTCTTATCGTTCAGGTATGCCAGTTCGCGCATGACAGCCCGTCTGCTTTCGGCTATACTGATACCGTTTAGATAACCACTGACCCTAGTATCGTATGAAAAAAGTTTCTCTCGTCTTAGTATTCGTCATTCTCGCCGGATGTGGTGTATGGCTGATGTGGTACGGGGAAATCGATGACAGTCCAGGTGGGATGCTGCTGGGGCTGCTGATGGCTGCCGGTGGAGTCTATGGGATTATCAAAACAGTCAGGAAGAAAAAGTTGAGTTGATTTTTTCTGTGCGGGTGGGGGATAATGAAGGTATCGATAGTGATTAATATCTAAAAGTACTCTCTATGACCGAATACAAATATTGCCAAAGCTGCGGCTTCCCGCTAAAAAAAGACAAACAGGGCGGCGGCACTGAGCAAGACGGATCATACAGTAACAAATACTGCTCCATGTGCTACCAAGACGGAAAGTTTCTCACCCCACCGGAGATCGACACCCCGCAAAAGATGCAGCAGTTTTGCATCCAGCAAATGAAGAAGAGTGGCATGAATGGCCTGGTTGCCTGGATGGCCACCCGCACCATTCCCAAACTCGAGCGCTGGAGTAAGTAATGGACCCGCAGGAGTGGTAGGATAGTTACTAAGTGTCGGGAGCATTACTCTATCCCGGGAGGTTTTTTGGTACATAAAAAAAGGTATGTGCTTGCTGATCACATACCTTATGTTAACATTGCCAAGGATCCTGGGAGTCGTAATCGTCGTCATCGTCACAGTAGGTGCAATATCCACCATAATCGGTGTTGCATCCCGCGAGACACCTGCCACAGGAGCACCTTACTGGCTCGATGGTTTTACATTCCCAGCAGACATCCTTGCCAGCGGCTTTGGCTTCATTGAGTAGATCTTTTTTTGCTCGGATTGCTTTTTCCAGTCGGGCTTCAGCTTCAGCATCCCTGACTTTGTCCAGCAATAATTCCCTGGCGTTCATCCACCAGTCACGCCAATTGCTCGCCGGTGAATATTCAAACGCCGCATAGGTCCTTAAGTGCTGTTTGGCTTCTTCGGCCGTGCAGTTCTTAAAAATGCTATCAAGATGCGCAAAACATTCAGCATCACTGACTTCTTTACTCACTATACATCACCTCCTTTTGGGCGGGTTTGAAGTTAAGGTACAAAAAATATTTTCACTCTACGGTATCATCCGGTCGGGCGGCTGTCAATGAGTAGAGGTCGTTTTTTGGTTGACAATAGCCAGTAATATGATACGGTACGACATTACCGTTCTTTGAAATATGCTTTGCCATAATACTGAAATTGTAGATAGAGGAGGTACTCGTTGTTACAGACAAATTACTCTCTCCCGGCCGAGCTCCGTCATATTATGAATGGTGCCGTGGGGAGGCAGCGGAATCGGGCGATCAATCGCATTGCCCGGATGATTGAGGCCGCTTCCCCCGAGAAACGCCGGAAGATGCTCGATCAGATGATTGATCAAATCCAGATCGAGTATATCGAATCCGGCAAACGCAAACTCGGTAAAGAGGCATTTGCGCAGCTATCCGCCCGTCTGGGCGAGCACGCGCTGGCGTGGGGGAATGTCAGGTATCTGACTGACTATTTCGCCCTGCGAGTCAGTGATCCTAGTGATCCGAAATTCTGGGCGCGCAATGTGCTCAGCGCTGGTTTCTATCGGTACATCGGCAGTGATGTCGAGCATGCCCTCCGGTTCTGTCGGCTGATATTCCGGGCGACCGCGACGTTTCTCGCTCAGGCTGATCAGTCGGTCATGGCGGGGAATGATCCGAAGCAGACGAAGGCGAGCTACGACGCGGTATCTTTTTCCGTGCTGCTGCTCAATGCCGCCGGTGTCGCCACTGATTCAGCCGCTCCGCAGAAATTGTGGTTACTGTGTCTGATTGAGGCGGCGATGCGTGGTCACCGCGAGGCTGACGAGTTTGTTCGTAGTGTCGTCGAAGGCGTAGAGCTGACCGCGGCACTTTCGGGAAATGATCTGCAGCTGATCAGTGATGAGGAGCTGGAGGCCAGCGCCCCTGCTGACCCGATGAAGCATATGGAGCATCTTTTCGTCACCTGGCCGGACCAACCCCGGATCGTCCTACCGGAGAAGCATCTCACGTACATCCGCAACATGCGCGATCGGTATTTCGAAAAAGCCGATCGTGACCTGCGTGAGTCACAGGCGTTTGCCAACTGGTTTGTGGCCTCGTATGACCGACTAGCCGCTCACTATGAGGGCTGCCGACAGGAAATCGAGGAGCATCCTCGGTACGGCATCCGCCCGTTCGGGTACGATTCTGTCAGGGTGCGTGTCAGCGTGCTCAACATGATTGGCATTACCGGGTTTGCGTTCCATACTGAGGGCGAATGTTTCCCGGACGTGAAGCTGGAAGTGTATGTGAAGAAGACGGCCGTTGGACTGTGCAATCTGTATGCCTTTTTCCGCAAAGGGGAGTTGCAGTGTACTGACCAGATGCTGGACAATTGGCAGGGATTTGATCTCGACTTCCTCCGGTCAGTGCTGGAATTCATCGTGATGGATGCGATGTTCCGTATCGTCTGCAAAGAGGCTTCGGCCGATGAAGCAGGGGAGAAGGTAACGCGCAGCGCAGCCAAGCGCCCGGTAGCGCAGAAACAGCATCAGATAGTCCGTCCGTTTCTCCGGCGGCTCCCGGTCGGCTGGCAGGCCAGCGATGAGGCACGCAAGCGGGCCTTTCTTCATTTCGGGTGGTCACTGCCCGACGGAGTGACGTTTGTGCAGTCGCATGAACGCTGGGTTGATCTTCCGGCCGAGAAACCCGCACCGGTGTTTACCTACACAGACAAGACAATCAAACAAAGCATAGAGGAGGATTAGTATTACCCACAGTGCAGTTATGCATCTGGGTACCCCCCCCCTCACACCAATCAGATTGGTGTGAGGGGTTTATTTTTACCGAACATCATTAATCTCATGTTAACTAATTCGATATTTGACATTTAGGTTAACATATGTTAACATAGTATTGTAGGTTAACATAGAGATTTATGGACAGACAATATATTTCCTCTACCGAAGCGGCTGCCATCCTGGGGATCAGCCGGGTTGCCGTATTTAAGAAGATACAAAAAGGCGAAATCAAAGCCCAGAAGATTGGCCGTAATTTTGCTATTGAACGAAAAGAGCTGGAGCATTATCAGAAAAGTAAACTTGATGATGAGGATAAGCAAGAGATAGACCGGGCAGTCAGGAAAACCATGAAAGAATATGGCGAGACCATTAAGCTCCTCGGCGATGCCTAAGAGACTGGAGACATTGACCGTAGCTGAGGTAGAGTACCTGGCGCATCGGCTGGCGAGGGAGGTGATGACATTCAATGAGCCAATTCCGGATTTCTCGACCCGCTATCCGGGCAAGCTGGAGAGCTGCCTGGCACAGCCATTTCAGAAATTCAGCAAGAAGTCACTGTACCAAGGATTGACACACAAAGCCGCGGTACTCTTTTATCTCATGGTGAAGAATCACCCCTTCCAAAACGGCAATAAGCGGATCGCGATGACTAGTGTGTTCGTGTTCTTGTACAAGAATAAGAAATGGTTGAAGGTTGACACTACTGAGTTGTATAATTTTGCGGTATGGGTAGCTGAGAGCAATGCCAAGCTGAAACAGTCTGTCATTCAGGCAATTGAACAGTTTTTTGGTTCGTATCTGGTGGATTTGTAGGTCATTCCCACACCAATATATGGTTGACTAAAACAAATCAGCATTCTACTATTGAGCCAGACCTCCCCACCATTAACCGGGGAGTGTTATGTATTATGTGTATATCATGACCAACAAACGAAAGAATGTGTTATATGTTGGCATGACCAGAGATTTGCACGGGAGAGTGTCGCAGCATAAATATAAAGTAGTGCCAGGCTTCACTAGTCAGTATAATGTTAACGTCCTCGTGTACTATGAAGAATATCAATACGTTTATGATGCCATACTGAGGGAGAAGCAGTTAAAAGGGTGGCGCAGAGAAAAGAAGGAGCGGCTCATTCGCACTATGAATCCCGGGTGGCATGATTTGAGCAAAGAATGGTATACCCTCTTGTCATGCTGAGCGAACCCAGCCCTTGGCGAGGGCTGGGGGAGCCGAAGCATCTCAGTTGGCCGGCGCTTTGGACTATAACGGAGATCCTTCAGCTTCGGTCGCCTACTGAGGCGACCTGCGTTCAGGATGACAAGCCTTTTACCAAAAACCCCCGTCATCCTCACCCCCTTTGTCATCCTGAACTTGATTCAGGATCTCGGTCTTTCAGCATTGACTAATTGGTGTGGGCGGGGGAGAATGGGAATATGAATCACATCGAAGTCATTGCCCGAATTATTCTGACTCATAACAACACGCTCCTGCTCGACTACGTCGCGGATGGTGACTACTACTATATGCCCGGCGGGCACGTGGAGTACGGCGAGACGCTGGCCGATTGTCTGCATCGTGAGCTGGATGAAGAAAACGGCGCCCGTATCCGTGTCGGCCGGCAGCTGCAGACATTTGAAAACATCTTCTCCGACACGCATGGCCGGCACCATGAATACCTCATCCTGCATGACGGCGTGCTGATGAGTCATCCCGATGGACTAACTGATCGGGAGGAGAAAATAACTCATCGTTTCGTGCCATTCCATGAGCTCGGAGGTATCCGTATCCTGCCCGAATCAATGCATCGATATCTGGTCAAATATTTAGGACAGAATTTACCACGTATCTAGATATTACGTTTTAGGAAATAGCTAACCCTAGCCGAAAGGGGTTGATTTTGTGATGGGAAAAGCGTAGATTAAAAATATGAATCAACCTTCCCAAAGCCATTCAGAACGTGATATTTGCACCAAGTTTATTACCCCCGCGCTGGTTAAAGCTGGGTGGGATCTGCAGAATCAAATCCGCGAAGAAGTATATTTCACCGCAGGAAAAATAAAAGTGTACGGCAAGACGGTTAGTCGTGGTGAGGGCCGCCGTGCCGACTATATTTTGTATTACAAAAATAATTTCCCCATCGCGGTCATTGAGGCGAAGGATGCCAATCATCGCGTTAGCGACGGCATCCAGCAGGCACTGAGTTATGCCGAAGCTTTAGACGTACCATTTGTGTATAGTTCAAATGGCACAGGTTTTGTGGAGCATGATCGTAGTCCAAATTCAGGCACTATTGAACATGAGCTCGAGATGGACTCTTTCCCAAGCCCAGATGATCTTTACAGACGTTATTGCGCCAATAAAAAAATCACACCAGCAATCGAGGAGGTTATCCAGCAGGATAATTATGAGGGCTCATCGGCACATCCGCCTCGCTATTTCCAGCAAGTGGCCATCAATCGAACTGTTGAAGCTGTCGCGCGCGGTCAAAACAGGATTTTACTTGTCATGGCCACTGGTACGGGTAAGACGTATACTGCTTTCCAAATAATTTGGCGTCTATGGAAGTCACGAAAGAAAAAACGGATTTTATTTCTTGTTGACCGTACCGCACTTGCAACCCAAACAATGCAAGGGGACTTCCGGCATTTTGGCGATAAGATGACAAAAGTTGATCGCCATATCGCCGACCCAGCCTACGAAGTATATATAGCGCTGTACCAGGGCTTAACCGGCAACGAAGAACAACAAAAAATATTCAAGCAGTTCTCACCGGACTTCTTTGATTTAATTATTGTAGATGAGTGTCACCGTGGCGCTGCAAGAGAAAATGCGGTGTGGCGAGAAATTTTAGAATACTACTCAGCTGCTACACAAATTGGTCTCACCGCTACACCAAAAGAAACCACCGACGTTAGCACCCAAAATTATTTCGGCGAACCAGTCTATACCTATTCACTCAAACAGGGAATCGAGGACGGTTTTCTGGCACCATACAAAGTCCTGCGCTATATCCTAGATAAAGATATCGAGTGGCGGCCAAATGAATTAATTACGGATGATAAAGGTAATCCGATTGAAGACAGGGTATACAATGTCTCAGACTACGACCGAAATATTGTCATTAAGCACCGCACCAAGCTAGTAGCTCAAAAAATCACTGAATACATGCGTGATACCGACCCCATGCAAAAGGCAATTATTTTCTGCGTAGACATAGATCACGCCGAGCGCATGCGTGAGGAATTGGTAAATTTAAATCCTGAACAAGTGAAACAAAATCACCGCTATGTCATGCGTATTACCGGTGATAACGAAGAAGGTAAAAAGGAGCTGGAAAACTTCATTAATCCCGAATCACCATACCCAGTACTGGTCACGACGTCGCAGCTACTTTCTACCGGCGTCGATGTGCAAACATGCAAATTAATCGTGCTCGATAAGCCGATGAACTCGATGTCCGAATTCAAGCAAGTCATAGGCCGCGGTACTCGCCTCCGTCCAGATTTCGATAAATATTACTTCACCATCATGGATTTTCGGGGGGTGACACGCTTGTTTGCTGACCCAGACTTCGACGGTGAACCGGTAAAGGTATATGAACCAAAAGAAGATGAAGACATCAAGGACAAAATAGACAGTGAGACAAAAACCAGCGATGAAATAAAAGAAGAAAACCCGCAAGACCAAATTATCTTTGACCCAAATGAGCCAGAAGAAAAGAAAGAAAAAATAGTTATTTCCGAGGGCGTCGAGTTTAATGTCGCCAATCGTTCAGTGCACTTCATGGATCCGAAAACAGGCAAGCTCGTTGCTGAGTCGTTGCAAGATTATTCTAAAAAGCAGATCCAAGACGAGTACCGTTCGCTTGATGAATTCCTGACGGCCTGGACCGATGCCGAGAAAAAAGATGCCGTTATCGACGCACTCCAAGAAAAAGGCGTACTCCTCGATGAATTAAAGAAAGATGTTGGTTTGAACATCGATGATTTTGATATGATTTTGCATATTGCCTATGGAAAGAAGCCACTGACCCGCAGTGAGCGCGCTCGCGAGGTACAAAAGCAGGATTACTTCGCAAAATATGAAGGAAAAGCCCGTGAAGTTCTCGAAGCATTATTAGATAAATACGCTGACCAGGGGAGCACTGCCATTGATGACATCGGCGATCTCGAGGTTTCACCGTTTGAGCAGTTTGGTACGCCGGTAGAAATCGTACAAGATATCTTCGGTGGAAAAGAAAAATATATGGCCGCCGTTAAAGGATTACAGCAGGTTTTATACGCTACTAAATAATATATGACAGTCGAATCACTGATTAAAAATCTTCGTAATATCATGCGCCAGGACCAGGGCGTAGCTGGTGATGGGCAACGAATCGAGCAGCTTGGCTGGATGTTATTTTTGAAATTGTACGACGATCAAGAGAAATTATATGAATTAAAGGATTCCAAATATAAATCACCCGTCCCTGAGAATCTCCGCTGGCGCAATTGGGCCGCAGATCCAGAGGGGATGACCAGTGAAGAGTTGATGAACTTCGTAAATAACGAACTTTTTCCCGGGCTCAAAAACCTCAAGGTAAGTCATAGCGATAAGCGCGGAGTCATCGTTCGTGACGCATTTGAAGATGCGGTGAACTACATGAAGTCAGGCATTACCATGCGTCGGGTGATTAATGAACTGAATACCTACGATTTCAATAAGCAGTCTGATCGTCACGTCATTAATGACTTTTATGAAAAGTTGCTAAAGGAACTTCAAGGCGCCGGTGATTATGGCGAATTCTACACCCCACGGCCACTCACAAAATTCATTGTCGAAATGGTCGACCCCAAGCTTGGCGATATCGTATTTGACCCAGCCTGTGGTACAGGTGGATTTCTCGTCAATGCTGTGGAGTATGTACAAGAACACTACGTGAAGACCCAGGCTGATAAGAAAAAGTTGCATGACAACATCCGAGGCGTGGAGCTCAAGCAGCTGCCACATTTGCTCGCTTCGACCAATATGATTATCCATGGGGTAGAGGTACCAGACAATATCCGCCACGATGATATGCTAGCCAAACCACTGACAGAATATGGACCAAAAGACCGCGTGGACGTGATCGTGGCTAATCCACCGTTTGGCGGCGTGGTAAAAGAAGGCGCAGAAAAGAATTTTCCTAGTGAATTCCGTACCAAAGAAACTGCCGATTTATTCCTGGTGCTTTTCATTCATTTACTCAAAGACGGTGGAAGAGCCGGGATTGTGTTGCCAGACGGTACGTTATTTGGTGAAGGCGTAAAAACAAAAATCAAGCAAAAACTACTGACTGAATGTAATGTGCATACTATCGTGCGTTTGCCTCAGGGAGTGTTTAACCCATACGCCGGAGTCAATACGAATTTGATATTTTTTGAAAAAGGCCAGCCGACCAAAGAAATCTGGTATTACCAGCTGCCCTTGCCAGAGGGGATGAAGCAATACACCAAGAATAGGGGAATCACTGATGCGGAATTTGAGCCAATAAAAAAATGGTGGGAGAATCGCAAAGCTAATGACAATGCCTGGAAAGTATCAATTAAGGAAATTCAGGATCGTGGCTACAATCTCGATTTCAAAAATCCCAATAAAAAAGAGGATTTATCTCACAAGTCACCCGAAGAGTTGTTATCGGCAATTCATGGTAGAGAAGAGTCTATCATTTCGATATTAAGGACTCTTCAGGAAGAATATGAAAATTAAAGAGGCTATCATAAAAAATTTTAAATGTATTGGTAATGAGGGAATAAAGATTGATTTCACCTCAGATATTACAATACTCGTAGGGGAAAATAATGCCGGTAAATCATCAATATTAGAGGCCTTGAAATTTTTTTTCTCCGGCAAAAATATTCCCGAGGATTTCTTTCACAAAATGAAGAGTGACAGAGAAAACGCAATTGAGATATCCGTTACTTTCTGTGATTTAACATCTGATGATAGGGCAAATGATGTAATTAGACCAAATCTTGCTGAGCCAGATTCAGATTGCAACTGGGTCTTGAAAAAGACATATTTTAGAAAAGAGGATGGTAAAATGGACAGAGAGTATTCGTGTTTTGTAAATGATGATTGGAAGATTAACCCTGGTGGATGGAGAACCAATTGCGATGATTTATTTACGAACGAGAAGATGCAAGTAATCTTTGTACCCGCAGTTAAAGAGATTAATGAGGAAACTTCCGCAGGTGAAAAATCAGC
>JAXDBW010000061.1:0-9143 GCA_034678405.1 Patescibacteria group bacterium
GATCCGTCGGATCAGCCACCGGGCGAGGAAGTCGAGGGGTACGTCAAATGCATTAAACAGCAAAAAATACACCAGGACAGCAGTCACGTCGTATCCCGCCTGGAGCAGAAATATCGGGACAAAGATGGAAATCAGGGCTCGGGCAAATGTCTGCATCCACACCGACTGTTCAAACAGCCCGAGTGACGATCGGAGTGTGCGATAAAGTCGGAGACTATGGTGGGCGTGAGCGCTATACATCAGTGTGGTAGATATCGGTGACTAAATCTTGCCGACGAGCTCAACCCCTTTTTTCAGCGTTTGCTGTCCTGGCTTCCAGTTGACCGGACAAACTTCACCGGCGTGCTCATGGACATACTGCGCCGCCTGTAGTTTACGATAGATTTCATCAATCGAGCGACCAATATCATTATCATGCATATCGATCGCCTTCAGGATGCCGTCAGGATCGACGATCAGACTTGCCCGGAATGACTGTCCCTCTTCATCAATATAGGTACCGAAGGCCCGGCACAGATTGCCGGTCGGATCAGCCAGCATGGGATAGGTAATCCGTTTAATAGACTCGGAGTCATCATGCCATGCCTTGTGGACGTAGGCGGTATCAGTGCTAATACTGACGATCTCCGCGTCGATCTGTTTGAACTCATCATAGTGCTTGGCTGCCTCAGTGAGCTCGGTCGGGCAAACAAAGGTGAAGTCAGCTGGGTAAAAAAGCATGACTAACCATTTACCCCGGTAGTCAGAGAGTTTGACTTTGTGAAAATCATCCTGATAGTAAGCATCTACCTCAAAATCAGGGATCTGATGTCCGATACGGATCATAGGGCACTGTCTGGTTACGAGTTAAGTTGCGCGTTTCTTTGGTTGCGCGTATTTGAGATATAGTTCGATTGTGGTAACGAGCAGGATCATGATTACCGGCCCGTAAATGAAGCCGAGCATACCGAAGACTTGGATACCACCCAGGACGCCGATCAGGACGAGCGCCGGATGAAGTGACGCTTTCTTCGATACGAGCTTCGGACGCATGTAGTTATCGATATTACTGACGATAAATACTGATGCCGCAATCAAAAAGAGCCCCTGCCAGGTACCGCCAGTAAGCAAGAGAACTACGCCGATGGGAATCAGGACGAGCGTCGCGCCCCCGACGGGGATGATCCCAAGAAATATCATGAGGATCAGCCAAAACAGAATATAGTCGACGCCGACTACCATTAGCAAGACCGATCCCGCGATGGCCTGGACAAACGCGATCAAAAAAGTCCCCTTCACCATAGACTTCGACATCTCGAGCACCCGGGTGAGGTAGACCTGGTCGATATGGTCATCCATGGGGCTCAGGCGCTCCATAAATTTCATAAACTTCTCCTGAAAGGGAAAAAGGGCAAACAGCACCATCACATAAATAAAAAGCGATGCGAGGAAGTTTGCTGCGCCAGATCCGATCTTCGGTAGCTGACGGATGAAAAACTGTCCGATATTGCCTGCGACAGTCTTCAGCTCTGACTGTACCTGTGGGACGGTCAGCTCATACTCGACGCCGAAGGTGTGGATGGAGTTATTCGCCATGGAGACAATCTCCTCAATATCGAGTGTTCCTCGTCCGGAGAGGTCATTATTAAACTGGACAATCTGATTGACGGTCGCCGCCCCTACCAGGGCGACCGGGATGACCACGGCCACGATGACCACGGCCACGGATATACCCGAGGCGAGCTTCGCCCGGGCATGAAACGCGTGATGGAAATAATCGTATACCGGCTTGAAAAAGAGTGAGGTGAGAAATGCCAAGACGACCGCCGAAATGAATGGGCGGAAGACGAAAAACGACAGAGCAATCACCACGATCACCAGAACGTAGAAAAAGGGCTGTTTGCGAAGTGAATCGTATTTCATGCCCATAGTATAGCGTGTTTTCGTTGACAGAACAACTATTTTTCGTTACCGTAATGCAAAACGTACGACATGAAGGGAGGCTCATGTATTTTCCAGATTATACGTTTCGCACCTTGGTTATTGTTGGCATAGTGCTCATCATTACCTGGGTTACCCCTTGGGTACTGATCGTGTGGCTACTACGTATCCTAGCGGGACTATTGCTGCTGGCGCTCGGACGAGATATACTCGTCATCAACCTCATCGGCCGGTACAATAAGTACCATCAACCCCTTTGCCCCTGCTGTGGCAAGCGAGACTATACGATTATTTCCCGGCCCGCCCAGTGGCGCGGCCGCAGCCAACTCTGGGCTATGTTTAATGCCTACTCAGCTAAGTGCAATAACTGCCGGACGAAATTCCGGATCACCTAGGCCGCTGTTGGATTCGTTCCCACCGCGGCTTTTTTATTTCATCAATCGCACCAGTTCACGGTGGATTGGCTGACTACAACTGATAAGGAAATTGCTGGCTGTTTCCTCGCGCTCTGGCCTCCCGTGGAGATCAGTAATGATCGCGCCGGCCTCACGGGCAATCAGTTTCCCAGCCCCATAGTCATAGAGCTCATTACCCAGGACCACCTGAGCTTGATTACGGCTGTCCGCAATCATGCAGAGATCCAGGGCCGGTGACCAAAAATTTGTAACGCGTTTAAACCCACCATGGATGAGACGGGTAAACTGCCGAGTAAATGAAGTGAGGCTACTCTGATAGCCGATCGTGTAGCCCACTGTCGCGCGAGCGATGGTTTGTGTTCGACTCACCCGGATGCGGGTACTATCACGGTAGGCGCCCAGCCCTGCTGTAGCATGGTAGACAGTGCCGGTCATGGCATGCAGCACCACCCCATCGAGGAGACGCCCCTCATGGACACGAACGATGGTCACGCCGATATACGGCACCCCGAGCGTAAAGTTATTGGTCCCGTCCAGCGGGTCGATGACTAATTCGTATCCCGATGTGCCATGTACCTCGGTCCCCTCCTCACCGATAATCGTGTCACGGGGGAACGACTGGCGCAGGCTGCGGACGACCGCCCGCTCGGACTCGATGTCTGCCTGAGTCTGCACATCACTGAAGTCAGACTTCACCCGTTGGTGGAGTGTCTGACCGAAATATTTCTGAATCACCGCGCCGCCCGAGCGGGCGGCGCGAATCATTGATCGTACAGTCGCTTGCATGCGTTAGTCGTTTGACCCCGTGGTCAGCGTGACCTGCGTGGCACCATCGACATCGGAGATCGCCACCGTGACAAATCGATTATCCTTCTCGGCATTCATGCTCGAACCACCATTGATATCCATACTGAGGTTAATATCCCACCCATCATCAGTCAGCGCTGACTGATATTCGTCCTTCACATCGGACACGCTCTGATCTGAGGTGATTTGAACCGAGAACCCATCATTCTCATTAGTCGCGACCGCAGCGGTGACTGTCCCGTCCGTCACGTGTACGTCTGACGGGAAGTTATCTGGTAGCTCAACACTCTCACCCAGTTGCAGTGAGGTGCTGTCGGTATTGATTGATACCTGATCGTTATCAACATCAATATCGACATCTTGATTAGTCTGAGACTCGATCACGGTCTCTGCCACCTTTTCGCCTGGCGTACAGGCAGTGAGGACCACCCCCGCGATCAGGATCACACCGACGGCTAAGATTTTATACATAAGTATTTCCCTTAGGGATTAATATCTTATAGTATAGAGCGTTTTCGTAAATTCTGCACGCCCACCCAATGAGCGTTTGGGTGTGGTATATAAACATGCTATAGTACGAAAGCTCTATGGATATCCCCATTTACAGCCTCATCACCGTTTTTATCGTGATTACGATCGTACCCGTTGTCGCCCGCCGACTACGGATACCGACTATCGTCCTCGAGATCATCGCCGGTGTTATAGTGGGACGCTCTGTGCTCGATATTATTCCCGAGCACTCACTGATTGAATTTTTTTCAACATTCGGACTCGTATATCTACTTTTCCTGGTCGGGCTCGAGATTAATGTCAGTGAAATCGGGCAACACTTGCGGCGCACTATCAGCATAGCGGCAATTTCTCTAGCCGTGCCGTTTCTAGCCGGTTTGATCATTTCACCCCTGGTGGATATTCACCCCCTGCTCCTTGGTACGATTTTTTCTACGAGTTCGGTCGGTATTATTTTGCCCCTGACTCGATCTGAGCGGATATCACGAAGACTAAAGGATGTCCTCATCCCATCATTAATATTGGTTGAGGGAATAAGTATTTTCCTGCTGTCTTTTAGTATTAATTTTATTCGGGGCGACCTCCAGGCATCGTTTATAGCCTCGCTCCTGGGATTACTCCTCCTCTTTATTATTCCCTGGTTGCTGCGACGGTACCGCGTGAGAGAGTATATCAACACACGGTTTGCGGATAAAGGCTTCTTCGACCTGGAAATCCGACTATCATTTGCGCTGATCCTCATCCTCGGTGCGATCGCCCAGCAGCTCGGATTTGAGGGTATCCTCGGCGCCTTCCTCGCCGGTCTGATAATGACTGAACTTACTAATGATAAACAGCTTGGCCAGAAGCTCTCTAGTTTCGGATATGGATTTTTCATTCCCCTCTTCTTTGTCTTCACCGGAGCGCGGATAGATCTGGGTATGCTATTCCAGAGTGCTGAGGGTATCTGGGCTTTGTCACTGCTCATCATCGTCGGTATGGGAGCAAATATCATCGGCGTTGCTATCGTCGGTCTGTGGCAGCGCATCCGGACCGGAGAAGCGTGGGCCCTCGGCCTCTTTCACGCCACATTGACCAGTTTGACAATCGCCGCTGCTGATATCGCTAGTCGTGAGCATCTCATTACCGAACAGCAATTCTCTATGTTTGTGGTCCTGGCCATAACAACGGCTATTATTGGGCCTACTATCGGCCGTCTGATCTTGAGTCGGATCCGTTAACTGCTTGAGCCGACGCTGTATACGTGGTACCCTGGGGATAGAGACTATTAACGATACATCATATGTATGGAGAAGATATGAACCAAGACACGCCGAAAGGCAAAGAGCATCTCGATAAACTCATCGAGCATGCCAAGAACGCCAAAGACAAATACGATGACATGGACGAGGCCACCCGGAAGAAGGTCATGGCCGGCGTCGCTGGTGCCCTGGCTGTCCTCGGTGGTATCGCCCTGATCAAGAAAATCAAAGGCAAAAAAGACGACGAGGAAACTGAATTTTAGCATACACAATCACCATAGAGAGTGCCCCGATTCCACTAGTCAGGAGTCGGGGTATTTTTGACACTCTTGCTGCTGAATGATACAGTTTTGGCAAATACTACTCACCACTGGTTCAAGGAGGTAAATCGTGCTCAGTACCAAACAACGGATTTTGGGAGGAGGATTCTGGTTCGCTTTACTGATTATTATCGTGATATGCAATATCAAATGCTAATCATGAAAGCGCCCAGTCAATAGTAACTGGCACTCTCCTCAAATTCTTCCTCTGTGCCCATCCCTTCCGGGGGGTGGGTATTTTTTATTCTACCCGCGGCTGACTGTAGTCGTAGATCCGCACGTGTTCCTCATCAACGGACTGGACACCATCATGATCAACGGTGAATGTCACTACCAGCCCCTGCCGCGTCGGCTCTGACCACATCTGGTCAAAGACGAAGTTGCCCAAGCTGTAGTAAATATACTTGCCCTGATACTGTTCCGTGGTCTGGATCACATGTGGGTGATGGCCGATGACGAGGTCAGCGCCACTATCGATCGCGGCATGGGCAAAATCAATCTGTCGCTGGTTTGGTGTCGGCTGGTACTCGGTACCGCTGTGCATCATCACCACCAGGAAATCCACTTGCAGACGCAGCTCAGTCACCACGGTAATTAATTCACTGATATCCATGGCTGCTGTCCCCGCCCGCGTATCAGTAGCGAAGTATCCAGCTGGCACCACGTCGCTGTCATTGAACGCGACAAACCCAATCGACATACCATGCACAGTCATGATGGCTGGCGTCTCCGCTGCCGCTTGATCCATCCCCGCTCCGGTGTATAGCACCCCGGCTGCATCGAGCGCATCGAGCGTGTCCTGAATGCCCCGACTCCCCTGGTTTGGTACGTGGTTATTTGCCAGGCTGACGATATCAAATCCCCCATCAGCCAGTGCCTGCGCCCACTCGGTGTCCGCGCGGAACACCATCGACTCAGTCACTACCGTCGTCCCCGCTGTCAGTGGTGTTTCCAGATTCCCCACCGTGATGTCCGCGGCCTGCAGTAGATCCCGCGTCGCAGCAAAAGGATAGTCATATCCGCCACGGCGTTTACTCACCGACTCCACATCCCGCCCGAGCATTATATCCCCAACAAATGTAATAGTTACTGACTGTTCCACTTCGGCAATAGCAACTGGGGTTCGTGGGTTCAAAACCTGGCGTACCGCCGCTTCCTCGGGTAGTCTCTGGGCGCAGAGACAGGTAGCATACAACACACCCAGGGTTGCTAAACTAATGATCACCAAAGCGGTCAGGGTTGCTATCACCCCGGCCTCTGGTCGCTGCTTTTGGCTTGTTACTGGCTTTCTTGCTGCTTTTGTATCCGCTGTCCCCATGTCATACAGTATAGCAGAAGTATTCGAGAATTATCTACAAATCTTTAAGCTGCTTGCCCAAACTCCAGCTTGAAGCAACTAACAGGACAACTATTAATGCAAGCACGGTATAGAAAGCGGCTCCCACCCCAAATATTTGCAATGCGCCAAAGCAAAGCTGGACAAACGCGACAGCGAACAATAACCCAGTATAGAATAACAGCATCTTATTTAACCGAGCGGTACTCTTATTAAACTTACCTATTTTCTCAGTTAAATCCTGAGTTACCTTCTTTGCTCGCAGGTCAAGGATTGCTCGTATAGCGTCCCTTTCATACGACGGTAGTGCTCCCTGCCCCAGCTTTTCAATCAAATCAACATCAGACAGCTCGCTGTTCCTTTTTGCTGGCTCAATTGTAAATTCTTTTTTTACCATAAACAAAGTAGGATCATAGTAATCAATCTAGATTGTGTTTATTCCATCAGTAAAATTTGGTGGCTTGTGCACATCTTTATACTCCAATCTACATGTAGTCTTCGCTGCTCATCGGACTCATCCTTCCGGGTTGCCGGCGCGTTCTGGTTTAATATTCGGAGAAGGAGACTCTTTCGGTACGGCGGTAGCTGGCACACTCTCTTTCCTTTTTGCTTCATCTAATGACTGAAACGCATCCACCATGTTATAAAGCTCCTCAACATCAACAACGACAGACAAGCCAGGTAGGGCTTCGCCTGTATTTCTGTTGGGTCTGTATTCTGTAACAATTCCCATCAGCTCAACGTTAGATCCTTTTATTCTAAAGGCTGGTCCCCCGCTCACACCATGAATAGCAACTCCATCAACTAAGTATAGTCTTTCTTTTATTAAGTACGCACTAATTGTACCCCTAAAAAAACATAACTTTGCTTTTCTTATGGCTGGGAAGCCTAGCCACCCCAAATCTCCTCCGGGCTTCAAGAAGTGCATTTTCGAATAAAGTTTTGGTGGCGTATTTGGAAGTGGTAAATCTCCTGGATCAAATATTATTGCGGCTTCATCTCTTTCGGCATTTATCTGAACCGCTCTATCTCCACTCCGAAGAAGCAAAGTCTTGCCTGATTCAGGATGAAATATCCTAATAGGTTTTTCCCACAGATGTGCTTGATCGATCACATGTGCTGCGGTCGCGACAGAACAAAGTGAAGGCTTTGCTATTCTTGATATTAATACTCCAGTGCCGGACACATCCGGTGTAAGAATCTCAACTACAGACGGTCTTAATTGCTCTACTGCACTATACCACTTAATATCCGCTCTCCTTCTTGGTGATGAAGCCTTTTTACGTTTTGCCTTCTTAGCTGTTTTTTTATTTACAATTTTTTTCCTTGGCATATTATAACAGCTAATTATTACCCCTTAAATCACCTGCGACACTCATTTCTCCCGCGGGGAGATAGTGACCTGAAATGTAACTATTCCAGCAACTAATCCACGCACTCGTGGGAATATATGATGGATAAATTTCGGCCATATTTCCTAGACAGTCAATCATGTGGCTCAGCACCGCAATGTATTCGTAGTTAGTAGATGCCTGGCTCGCTGTGTCATTAATAGTATCTATGTATGAGCTGCCATTTGTATCTAAAATATCCCCGTATACCTGCAAATCATCTTTCACCTTTACAGGGTTTGCCCCGCCGGGACCATCGGTACCTCTTGTGATGTAGCCATCAACTCGAAGTCCGTCCCCAACTGTAATTGGATTGTCTACGCCATTATTAGTTGTCTCGTTAACAATAGTCCCGTTAAAGTATGTTACACCGCCCACGCCCTGCTGACCGACCTTCAGTGAGTCAACTTGCATCGCC
Source organism: Patescibacteria group bacterium (assembly GCA_034678405.1). Lineage (GTDB taxonomy): Bacteria > Patescibacteriota > Patescibacteriia > UBA10025 > JAHIVO01 > JAXDBW01. The sequence goes on from JAXDBW010000061.1 coordinate 8,360, forward strand.
CCCATTGAAGCGGCGTATGCGGTAGTGCCTCCAACGAGTACAATACCGACGATAATTCCAGCTATTAAATAAATCGTATTTTTCATGATAGTCAAGTTAATTTGTTAATACGCATCGCACGCACAGCCCGGCCCCTTGTGACAGGTGTACGAGCGTGAGATACAAGAATCCCCGCATGCCTTGCCTGTGGTGCACACCTTGCAGCAGTATTGCTGAGTATCGACCGGCTCTGGCTCGACTGCTTGCGTCGGTGCGGGTTCGGGTTCTGGGATTACGACCGGCTCTGGCTCGGGAGTGGGTGTAGGAGTTGGTTCGGGTTCGACTGTGGCGGCGTTAACCGTTTCTGTAGTCTCTTCATTTGCTACGGGTGCAGGTTCGGTCTCAGGTGTCACCTCGACAGAATCACCGAGCACATTGCCATTAGTCGACGTATTCACCGACTGATTGGTCGACGGCGATAGGACGGGCGCGGTCTGAGTGGTATCACTATCACCACCGCCCAGTGCGGTACCGATCCATACCAAAGCGATGGCACCGAGGATCCCAAGCGTCCACTTACTTGATCTGCTCCACTTTGTTTTTGTTTGCGTTTTGGACGGGGAAGGTTGGATGTCCATACGCTTAGGTTAGCTATTGATATATCAGCTTACCATGCCCAACATTAAAAAAAGATAAGAGGATTCTGAAGAAATTCTAAAGCTAAAATTCACCCAGAAATCAAAAAGAATTGAAGCCCTGAGGCCACAGTCGGGCCGAGGGGTCCCCAAGTAATAGGGTGGCGGGA
>JAXDBW010000062.1:0-9742 GCA_034678405.1 Patescibacteria group bacterium
CGAAATCATACGTCACACAGTACGGCGTGCCGATTTCATCCTGGCGACGGTACCGCCGGCCGATGGAGGCGACATCATCATACTGGATATTCCAGTGCTGCCGCAGGGTCTCGGCAATCTCCTGAGCCGGTTTCGAGACTAGTTCTTTCTTTGACAGGGGTAGGACCGCTACCTTAATCGGGGCGAGATCCTTGTGCAGCCGGAGGACCATCTCTTTCTCTTTATTACTCTCCGTCGTAGTGGTGCGTCCACCCTCGATCTCTTCGTAGGCGTCGAGAAGGAATGCCAATGCCGCGCGATCAACCCCGGCTGATGGCTCGATAGTATAGGGCACGAACTCCTCGGACTCATCTTTGTATTTCTGACCGTGGGCTTTCAGATCATAGTCGGTGCGGTTCGCGATGCCCATCAGCTCTGCCCAACCCTTATCGAATGGAAACTTGTATTCGATATCGGTAGTGGCTTTTGAGTAGTGGGCGAGCTCACCTTTTGGCTGCTCAAATAATCTGAGATTATCTTTCTTGATCCCGAGATCAATAAACCACTGATAGCTCGCTTCCACCCATTCTTTGAAATATTTTTCGTCGTCTTTGGGATTAATGAAGTACTCGATCTCCATCTGCTCGAATTCCCGCGAGCGGAAAATAAAATTACCAGGCGTAATTTCATTGCGGAAGGCTTTGCCGATCTGGGCAATGCCAAACGGCACCTTCAGGCGCATGGACTGGCGGATCAGATCGAAATTTACAAAAATATTTTGCGCGGTCTCCGGACGGAGGTACGCCACATTCGCCGACTCTTCTGAGGGACCAACGTATGTCTTGAACATGGTATTAAACTGCTTCGTCTCCGTCAGCTCTCCATTACAATCAGGGCACCGCTCCCCCGTGATGTCATCGGCCTTGAAACGATGGTGACATTTCTTGCATTCCACCAGTGCATCCTGAAACCCGGCCACGTGTCCGCTCTTCTCCCAAACAGTTGGATTAGTAATAATGGCAGAATCTAAGCCGACGACGTCTCCTCGCTCCCGGACAAATCGCTGCCACCAGGATTTCTTGATGTTATTCTTCAGCTCGACCCCCAGGGGCCCAAAATCCCAAAAGCCCTGCAGACCGCCATACTGCTCGCCGGACTGAAATATAAAACCGCGCCGTTTGGCGAGGGAGATAATTTTTTCCATCTGAGTTTGGTCCGTCATAATTACTCTCTAGTATACCGATTTCTGGACTTTTTCGCAATAAAAAAGGGGGGTTGAGCAACCCCGTCGGCAAGCGGTAAGATACCCCACGGCCGATATTATGCTCAACCCCTACTCCGGCCCAACACCAGAGCCCATCGATGGTAACACTGGCACTATCAGCTGTCAATATGTAATTGACAGCGCGGGGATGTACTGCGTATACTATCTATATATGAAACGACTCGCTCTCGCCACCTTCGGCTCACTTATTCTCCTCAGCACTATGGTTCGTTCTGCCCTGGCTCAGACGTATTATGGCATTGAATTCGACCCGGAGGGAAAAATAAAAAAGGCTACTAAACTCACCGATGAGAGTCCAGAGAATATTACGGTAAACGTCATCCAGTGGGCGCTGGGATTCTTGGGCTTAGCCGCTGTGGTGATGATCCTCTGGGGTGGCATCACCTGGATGACCTCCGCCGGTAATGAAGAAAAGGTCCGTAAAGCAAAAGACATCCTCCGGGCCGCGATTATCGGCCTGATAGTTGTTCTCCTCTCCTGGGCCCTGGTGAGATTTGTAGTGAACCAAACCGGCGAACTCGCTACCTAGTGAGTCTACCAGTATGCAAAACTATGAGGTGCCGCTGGCACTTTTTTTATAGCTGTTCGGCTCGCCTGACAGAAATATGCCCACCCGGTTCGAGTACCGCGACATCGCGTCGACCAATCTTGCCCTGGAGTAGATAGGTGGCGAGCGCATTATCGACCGTATCCTGAATCGCCCGCCGAAGTGGCCGTGCGCCGAATACTGGATCGTAGCCGGTCTTGGCAAGTTCCTCCTTCGCTTCCTGGCTTGCCTCGAGTCGGACACCCTTTAGCGCGAGACGCTTTGCCACTTGCTGCAGCATGAGATCGACGATCTGGATGACCTCCGGTAAACCAAGCGGTTTGAAGACCACGATATTATCAAACCGGTTGAGGAACTCAGGACGGAAATACGGTTTGAGCTCTTTATTGATCAGTTCATCCTTGATGGCTTCGACCCCGGCCCCCTCCCGGATGCGGTCCTGGATGACTTGCGAACCAGCGTTTGAGGTAGCGATGATGATGGTATTGGTGAAATCAATCGTCCGCCCGAGCGTGTCGGTCAGACGACCATCATCCATCACTTGGAGGAAAACATTGAGGATATCCGGATGCGCCTTTTCTAATTCATCGAGCAACACGAGTGAGAATGGCTGAGACCGGACAGCTTCAGTGAGATACCCACCCCGGTTACTATCACCGTAACCAGGCGGCGCACCGATCAGGCGATTGAGCGACGACTGCTCCTGATACTCCGACATATCAAGTCGGATCATGTTTTCTTCGTTGCCAAAATAAATGTCAGCAACTGTCTTCGCGAGCTCCGTCTTACCGACACCGGTTGGTCCGAGGAAAAGAAGATTGACGATTGGGCGATTCATATCCCGGAGTTCTGCCCGCGCCCGACGGAGGGCAGTCGCCACCGCACTGACGGCTTCTTCCTGATCTACCATCCGCTCGTGAATGAGTTCCTCCATATTCAGGAGTTTCTCCGTCTCCTTGGCCGTGATTTTCGTCAGCGGTACGTTAGTTTTGTTCGAGACAATTTCCGCCACATCCTCACCGGAAACGATCGCGTTCTTACCTTTTTTCTTGCGGACATACACGGCGATCTCTTCAAGTAATGAAATTGCTTTCTCTGGTAAATACCGTTCATGGATGTAGCGCTCGGATAGTTCGACCGTCCGACGAATGGCCTGGTAGGAGAAGAATATTTCATTTTTAGCTTCGATGCTCGAGGCTTTGCCCTGGAGGACCCGGATGGCGCCATTGGTATCCGGCTCCTCTACGTTTACCTTTTGGAATACTGATGTCAGTGAGCTCGAGTTCTCAATATATCGTCGAAAATCCAGCGGGGTGGTTGTGGCGATACAGTAGAAGAGCCGTTTCGACAGCGCATTTGCCAGCATATCCGAGATGTCCAGATTCTCTGCCCCCTGAGTAGAGACGCCCACCATGTTTTGGATATTATCGATGAAGACGACGATATTGCCCGAACGCACTATTTCATTGATGATCTCCAGGAGCAACCCCTCGAGCTCACCCTGTCGGCCAGCGGCGCCAACTAGTGAGGCGACCGAAATACTGACGAACCGTTTGTCCTGCAGCTCCTCGGGGACTTCCTCGGTCGCCATGAGCTCAGCGATACCATCGATGACGCTGGATTTACCGACACCTGGATTACCTGAGAGGATAACGTTCTTACCCCCCTCGATGATGCGGAGCGTCTCCTCGATCTCACGATCGCGGCCAATGGTCGGCGCGAGGGCTCCCCGCCGCGCTAACTGGGTCAGGTCATTACTAAATCGATCAAGTAATGGCGTGGCCTGGGCGGTCATGGATTTATTCATCACGCCTTTTGATTTGTAGGCGGCCTTGGTGCGCTGCGCATGCCAGCGCTCCGACAGACGGTGCTGGATATTGATCCACTCCACGACATTCAGCACGTCCTGCTGCTCGATCTCCATATCATAGAAAATCTCCTGCGTTCGCTCGTCCATGAGTACCAGGGCAGTGAGGAGCTGCGGCACGTCTACCCGCTGGCGACGGGTATAGTACCCCTCAGCATACGCTCGGAGCAATACTTCGAGTAATTCCCGTGACACATATACACGGTCTTGGATTGGTGGAATCTTCCTGATGTTTCGGGAAATTTTTTCTACGAGAAGTTTCGCATCTATGCCGAGCCGGCCGAGCACCACGCGGGTGTCAGTATGCTGGAGGACGACGGCCATGAGATGGAGCGGAGTGACTACGGCCTGCCGAAACTGGCGCGCCATCTGCCAGGCGTCCTCGACAAACCGCATCGCCGCCGGGGTAAAGGCCGGGGCAATATCGACCCACGCTTCCTTGTCGGCTTCGGCTCGCTGCAGCAGTGACGCCGGCTCCTCCTCGGTCAGGAGCGCATCATAATCACGCGGCATGATTTCATCATCGAGCAGCGACTCACGCGTCATGCGATAGTACGCATAGAGATCGGTCAGAATACTCACCGCAAAGATGCCCATCAGACCATTACGGATGAGGAATGCGTCCCAGACGTGTCCGCCCTCCTCGAGCGTAACGAAGATAGTGACCGCCAAAGCCCCAATCCCAATCAATCCAAAGAGGAGCAAGAATCCATTGACTAGCATGCGCACCGTCCGTTCGATGGCCTCTTCGAAAATGTGGAGCGTATCAAGCTTCTTCTTCCAGTACAGCACCTTCCCATCCAGCCAGGCATAGACGGGATACGAATTATGAAAAGCCGTCTGACCAGGCTGACCATCGAGGATCACGAAACTTTTTCCCTGCGGTTTCGGCATGGCTTAGGACAATCCTATAAAATTAATATCCGTCACCTGATACACGATGTAGTACACCACAGCGGCTGGCAAGGCAATCCATAGTAGGACGAGGATCCACAGTACGATAATCCAGAGTCCGGCGATGATCAGTTTCCAAATCAATATGATAAAACGGAAGGCAATACTGATGATGCGACCTTCTTTTGAATAGTCCCCATACATCGGCTTGAACATATTCCTGAGCCAGATCCGGAGGGCCACCCGGCGTTGCAAATGGAACGCTGCGCTGTTCCGTGCCCAGCGCACCGCGCGAAGCAACCCCTTCGAGTACCACCAGACGGGGAAATACAGAACGTCGAGAATGATCTCGACTAAAATATATTTGATTGTAGCCAGGATGACGTTTTGACTCATGGTCGAAAAGCAGTCAGTGCTGATTTATAATAACATTTTTTTGGCTTTTTGTAAAGAATCGTACCCACCTCAAAACTCCCGCACTTCAATCAAGTGGGGTGATGGGGTCGTACGCTATTTTGATTCCTTATCAATGATGAAAAGCATCACCATGCTACCGAGGATAAAGAAAATTGTAGCGAACGTACGAGAAAAAATAAAAATAATATCACTCAGCTCGTTTGGGATAAGCTGCGCATACTCATTGATCCGGATAAAACCCGCGATAGCCAGTGTCACGGCCGTCGCGAGGTAGAACTTATAGACTGTATCCAGCCGTTTACTCGTGCGGAAAACAATCATAGTCACCACCATCACGGCCACGACGGCGAGGATCATATTGGCGATATCGGTGGTAATTTGGAGAATAAGCATACAATTATCTCTTGGGATTAGATTGTTTAGTTAGATATCCCTGGCGTGATAACTCATCTTCGCTGATAGGCTGACGCACGAAGAATCGCCGGTATTCATTTGCCGCGACAGCGAGGATGATGATGGCGACAAATAAGAAAAGGACGACATTACGCCAGAATGCAGAACCAAGATCATTAATATTCACCATGCTCCCGCCTACGTATGCAAGCGTAGGCGTAGGCGTAGTCACAATCATCCGCTGATTACTGAGATACACTACGCCGCCATAGTCGAGCTGGGTGGATAGGATATAGTCAGCCGGGGAAATATTTCGACTCAGCTGCATACTCTGTGACAATGTATCATCTCCAGTAATGGTCAATGGCTGCTCATAGCTGAAGTCTGGTGCGGCATTGACAAACTCCCCCTCCCGATAAAAAGAGTACCGTAATACCGCATCCTCTGGTGGTGCCGCCACGAGCGGCTCCGCCGCTAACTCAACTGTTACCTGCGACCCACCCTGATAGCGGATCGGCTGGTCCACAAATCTTGTGGTAAATACCATCTCCGGATAAGTAGCGCTAATACTAAATGATTCATCGGCGTTTGCGCTCGGCGTTGGAGTCAGGGTGTCAAGATCGAGATCGGTCGGGATGGTCGCTAGCTTCGTTGCGTCAACGAAAAACGTGTACTGACTGCTCCGCACCGCTGCCGCATCAGTATCCAGCACTGACACCCGGATTGTATGATTCCCCTCCTCCAGCGGGAAACCATAATTTGTCCAGCTCCAGGCACCAAACGCATCACTCATTGTACTCCCTCTGATGATCTGATCGCTGGCAATCTCGATGATGATCGTAGCCTTCGGCTGTGCGACTGTACCAGTGAAGCGCACGACGTACCCAGTCCGCGGCGTGTCAACCACGGAGTCCGTCGTGAACTCGGGTACCGTCTCGACAGTATAGTCAGTCGGCGTAACGGCTGTACTTTTAATTTCCGTGATGTCGGTCAGACCACTGATGACATTGTCCGCGCGGATGACCTGCGTGAAGTGAATACTAGTATCCTCACTCCCCGAAATTTTATGAGCAATAACCAAGCTCACCACCCCACCCAGGACAAAGATGATCACACTAAACCACGCCACTATCCGGAAGTAATTCCGAGTCACTCTTTTTTTCTCGCGTGGTTGCATCATATGATTCAGTATAGCGCAAAAGCCCTCCGATCACTAACTCGCCACGATGCTTACAGTCATATTAATATCATAGTCTGAGGCCGCCGGCTGCTCGGCAGGGATGGTCTGAGAAATGCCAACCCCCGTAATGTCCCAATAACACCCCGTACCCGCTGTCGCATCCGCTGTCACGAGGGTTATCGTATCAGTGACGCCTTCAGAAAAAGCCGCTGACGAGCCCTTGGTCAGGCCGGTCGTACTGCAGCCAGACTGGGGTGAGATAGTCGACACTGTGGGATTAATAGTCATCTGGCCGCCGACTGAGTCAGCGTCCCCCCCATCGCCCGCACTAGCTGTCGGATCATTGAAATCGTAGTCTGTGCCCACGCTATCCCAGACTGCGGTCGTGGCTGAAGCGGCAATCGAGAGCGTCCAGGTGGCGGTACCAGTACTATTACTGACGCGGATCCGCTGACTACTCGTACCAAAGGTGCCCGTGACTGTTTGTGAGCTCCAGGAGAAGGTGGTACTATTCATCGCCATGCTCGGACTGGCCACCGGAGTGCCACCGCTATCCACAATATCGACTGTTAGCGTCCCACTTGGTGTGTATTCCCCCGCAATGCGGATATCCCACATGTACGAAGTGGCATTGTCCGGTTTGGCATTCTTGGCCCCATTGACCCGGACGCGCAGATTGGCGATATTGGGAAACCCCGCGCCACCCCAGTCAGCCGCGGTCAGCACCTGGGAACGCTCGATTTTCGAGACGCTCCCTGCAGTCGAGGCGATCAGGGTGTGCTTCGTGGTACAGGTCCCTCCCGAGTACGCACAGATGACAACACTCACGGTATCGTCGCTGCCTGCATCCTTAGAAAATGTAAAATATAGCGTGGCAGCAGACCAGGACTGGGATTTCGCTTGCCAGGAATTCGTCGCTTCGTCACTGGCGCCACCGCCAAACGAAATCGATGGGGTAGTATTTTGATTAGCATACGACGCACTGGTACTGGTGTTACCGTCATAGCCATACTGAGGGGTCGTCCATCCCTCAGCATTACGGGCATCCGTCGGTCGGATAGTTTCTGTGGCAGCGTGTGCTACAGGAATCCCGAAAAAGGTGCCAGGTATAATAATAACGGTCATGGCAATCAGCACACAACTGATGACGAGACTTGCAATGATTTGCGGAGTACGTTTCATATGAAGTGATCTCTAGGCATCAGTAGGTGGCACTGTGATCCGCGTACCTGGCCGCAATTCATACGGTGGCTCGAGGGCATTGGCTTTGGCGAGCAGTTTCCAGGAGATATGACGCTGCTCGGCGATGGAGCGGAGCGAATCTCCTGACTGGACAGTATACGACTGCCACTTCGTCCGGATCCACCGGAGTCGTCGTCGATGAAAGATAGTCGTCCCCACGCCAAGCCCGAGGAGTACGACCCCGCTCCCGTAAATCGCGGCGGCGGCTATGGATGGCCACAAATAATACGCTACCGTCGGGCCGGGGATGATCACCTGGTGCGTACCAGTCTGACCGAGCTCCGTATCTGGGTCATCATAGTATGAGGCTCCCAGCCTCGTCGTATACCGCCCACCCCAAAACTGCGGCTCAACAGTGAAGTGCCACTCACCAGTGTCATCTCTGAGGATGGGATAGGTACCACCATGCTCTGCCACGATCTGACCCCACATATTTTTCGTAACGAGTGATATCGTCGCGTCCACCGAGACGTTACCCGTATTCTTTACTACCGGGTGGAGTACTGCTCCACCCTTCTCGCCTGGGGCGACATCCAGACCGACAATCTCTAGTCTCCGAACTATATCCCCGGGGATAGTTATCGCCACGCGGAGCGCGGTCCGGGTACTGATATTGATACCCGCTTCACTCTGTGATGACGTATCAGTCGCCTCTTGGATCGCGATGCAGCCATTATGTTCGCCGATGCTGGCCGTATCAGGAACCGCTATAGTAAAGGGGACAAAAATATTGGTATGTGGCTCAAGCGTCACCAATACCGGCTGGAGCGGATCGAAATCACCCTCGATCTCTGCGCTATCAGAAAATCCGTCATTATCAGTATCAGCCAGATTTGGATTGGTGCCGTACTCCAGCTCCTGCACATACGTCAGCCCATCATTGTCATCGTCACTATCCGGAGCCGGGGGATTCGTCTCACTGGTATCCTCGGCTGGGGCAGTCGGAGTGTCAGTCGGAGTGTCAGGGAGGAGTCCGTCGCCACGTGGATTGTACCCAAATGCCACCTCGGTCCCATCGAGAAATCCGTCAGCGTCAGTATCACGCTCTTGAGGGTCGGTCTGATACTCCTGCTCCTGGGTGTCGGTCAGTCCATCACGGTCACTGTCCGGCGCATCAGTAGCCACGGCTGGTGTCGACTGTGGGATACCAAAGGTAATCCACGAACCGACATCCTTGCGGCGCTCTTCAATTTTCTTGCGTGATTGAGCGAGTTGTTCGCACGCAAATCCCCCGTCGGTAGACGGTACCGAATCAGTCGAATAGACATACATGCGCTTCTGCTCTTCGGTGTTATTCAAAACAAGGATGCCCTCATCCTGGGTCGTGCCGGGCTCGAGGGTATGGACGAAGATATCATCCGTCCGCGGATTGTCCGCGCGGGGGTAGGCCGGGCGACCACCGATACCACCATAGCTGACAGCCAGTACATGCAGGGGGAGGATCGTGAGCAAGCAAATGCTGAGAAATAAAAAAAGACGTTTCATACTAGAAGTATACCACAGCTGCCCATCCGAGAGCTACCAAAAAAACCAGGCATCACTGCCTGGCAGTCAGGACGCATGCGTCCAATACTAGGACGCTGCCACGGAGAGGACCATATTGATATCGTAGTCAGAAGCGGCAGGTTGCTCCGCGGGGATTTGCTGCGAGATAGAGACGCCCTGGAGGGTCCAGTCACCGATGTCATCAGACCCAGCCGCGCCAGTCAGGATAGTGATGCTATCCGTAGTGCCTTCGACAAAAGCGTTTGAAGAGCCGGCACTCACATTTGTCGTGGTACATGAGGAGCAATTACCAGTGCTGATAGATCCGCCAGATGCATCCACGGTCATCTGACCACCGAGGGAATCGGTGTCAGCTCCATCCGTACAGCCTGTTCCATTGGCATCATTGAAATCATAGTCAGTCCCAGCGCTGTCCCAGACGGCAGTTGTCGC
>JAXDBW010000063.1:0-33193 GCA_034678405.1 Patescibacteria group bacterium
AAATCGTCCCGAGGATAGGACAATTGAGCGCGACCTTATCACCTAATGGCACACACGACTCCACACCGGGCGCTTCACGAACCGTGTACTCCTCCGAGAATAGCTCGACAGGATCCGATTGCACCGCCACATCCGCGGTACCGAAGACATACCGCCGATCAATGCGACTGGCAGTGAGGGTATAGACTGTCCCTTGGGAAAGTTTTTGCTGCGGGGTGACGGTATATCCAAGTTCATCCTCAGTCGGAGCGACGTCGAGAGCCATCTCCGGACTGAGACTAAACGACATATCAGAAAAATCAGTCAGCGGTCGATCCAGACTCACCTGCCAGCTCGTGTCGGCCCGGATTGGTTCATCGGCAGTTGGCGACACGGCGGTTACCGTGCTGACGCTCGGGGTAGTGAAGGTGAGCGAGTATTCCGTCGCCCCATCAAAGGTCGGCAACGCGCTCCCCACGTGTTTCAGGGAGACCTCGTAGGTCGTATCGGGCAGCCACGTCACTTCTGGCGTAAAGGTAAGCTCGCGCATCAATTGATCCTGGACGACAGCATCACCATAGGACACCGTGCCAAAGACGGTCGGGGTAATCGTTACCTCGACTTCGCGGGAAACCGGCCAATCAAAATGCACCTCGATCGGTGCGTCGAGGGGCTGATGACCATCCACTATGCTTACTAAGTGAGGGGTAGGTGTACGAGTACCAAAAACGAGTACAAGTAAACCAACAAACAGTATTGCCGAAGCAATACTGATTAAGATGTAATGGGTATGGCGAAGTTTGAATTTTGGTTTTTTGTTTGCGAAAACTTCCATACGTCACTAATTATAACACAGAAATTCACTTTTGTAAATAGAGGTCCCGCGCTCAGCAATGAGCGCGGGGCTATAACGTACTACATATGGATCGCAACCTGTATCGGTTGACGGATGATACCAAAAGCCAGACTGGCGGAGAATCCCCCACCGAAACCCGCCCATACAAATCGGCGGCCGGGTTGCAGTTTTTCAGCGTTCAGCGCCAAGGCTAACGGAATCGACGCACTGGTCGTGTTACCAAACTCACCATTAGCATCAACGACCTCGCCCTGGAAACCGCGCTTACGCCAATTATTGGCGACCTGGCCATTGATCTGTGATCGGTTGGCTTCATGAAAAGCGGCGAGATCAATATCAGAGAGGCTCCACCCGGCCTTACGGAGCGCAGCATCAATGCCACGCTCACTCATGAATGGGACAAAGAACTCTTTCACCACCCGACCATTCATACCAAGTCGATTGCGGTAGCGTCGGAGATCCTCCGCGCTCGTAATCGGATCTTTTGATCCGCCTTTGGGGGAGATAATCGTGCGAGCATACTCACCACCCAGCCAGCTCCAGAAAAGCTGTGGCCCAAACCAATCATCAGTCGGGTCAACCGCCTCACAGAGGACAGCGGTGCCAGCATCACCCAGTACGGTGGCAAACGCCCGGTCTTCCCAATTAATGGCGGTGCTCATCGCGTCCGCTCCAATCAAGAGAATGCGCTTTGACATACCACTCCGGATTCGTGCGTACGCATGCTGGAGCATCGTCGGCCACGTACTGCAGGCCAGGGCTCCATCTTGGCCATACATCTCGATCGGTATTCCATCGCGTTCAGCCGCGATACCCAGCGCTGCATGGAGCAGACCTGCGTCCGGAGGACTGTTTAGGTAAGACGGAGTGACCGTACCAAACAAAATGGCATCGAGCGTGTTTGGGTCGAGCCATCCTCTCTGGACCAGCAACTGAGCCGCATGTGCGGCCAGATCGCAGGTACCCTCACCGTCCACGACAAACCGGCGACTGGAGAAACCAATAAATCGCTGTATCCAGCGGTCATTGGTCTTGAACTCCTTCTCCTCATCGGGTGTCAGAAGCGGCTGTCCCGACTTCCTGCGCATCGTATTGATGCGCATACGCTGCAAACGGAGTCGAGCGGCAACGCGTGGATTCAAGGCAACATACGGTGGCGCATACGCGGCCACCTGAGTTATTGCCATTCCGAAAATATCAGGCATATTCGGCCTCCTTATGTTGTGTTTGAATGTCCTGTTTTGTGTACCTATCTTACTCGGCAAGCGTGCTTTGGTCAAACCCCGTTAGAAATGAATCGCAAATAGGACACATACCAAAAACCGCCGTCGCATGGTACAGCGGTTTTATGAAACTATTTGGAGTGGTACTACTTCTTGGTAATGGCGTTCGTGAACCAGGAGATCACCCAGAGGATGATGCCGCCATACAAGGCCGCCATAAAGCCGTCGACTGCAAACCCATCGAGCAGCGCTGCAACCCCCCAGATGAGGAGGGCATTGATAACGAGGGTAAAGAGTCCGAGTGTCAGGATGGTGATCGGCAGCGTCAGGACGACAAGGATTGGTTTGATGATGGCATTGACTAACCCGAGCACGACAGCCGCAATCAGGGCATACCAAAAGCTCTCGACGCTAAAGCCGGGAACCACATACGCGACAACCAGTAGTGCCGCAGCGTTGAGAAGTAATCTGATTATGAGATGCATAAGACTATATATTATTCAATAAAATACTTTTGCATTTTATTGAAAGAGCGAACACCTCGCTGAGGGCGAAGCGCGACACGGGATGCCGTGTCATGCGTAGCTCGACGCGAGAGTGGGCGCGAATTACCGCCTACCGGATTTGAACCGGTGTTACCAGGATGAGAACCTGGCGTCCTGGGCCAGACTAGACGAAGGCGGCACGAAAAGTGCTAAACGTCAATTATGTACTATACCGTTCCTTAAACTGCTTGCGCAGAAGTCCCGATTTCTTTATTTGCATCTCCCGCTTCCGAGCCTCAGTTTTCGTAGAATACTCTTCGACATGCACTAGTGTATATGGTCGGTACGCTTTTGTCGAACTAACGTTTCCCGCATTATGTTCGGCAAGCCTCCGGGTAACATCCTGTGAACTACCAATGTACAGTCGGCTGCTTGGAGAGCTAAATAAAATATAAACGTAATACATGGTGACATTTAAAGCCAGACTTCCGGCATAGCCGGATCAGGCTCCGCCTGAAGACGAAGGCGGCACGGAACACAAGATTTGGTGTGTCAGCTAGTATAAACAAGTTCACCCAACAAATCAAGAGGTGCTCGAGAAGCGCCGCCCTCATAAAACGCATTGTGCCTACATCTTATGACGGGCGGTTTCGAAATAGATCGCCGCTAAGAATGAGAGCATCCCCATTTGCAGGTAAAAGGCAGACGGAATAATAATGATTGTATTATTGACCTCCGTAAAAAAGCCGAAGATACCGCACATCAAACCAAATATCGCGAATGCTATTGGAAGAAATTTACTTTTCATGGTTTCACCCCCTTTCGATGAATACCTACTTAGTGTACCTTATTTAGCGTTTCATTTGAAGTGCTAGCTTCACTAGTGTATGCGAATATCCCCATTCGTTATCATACCAGGCTACCACCTTTGCCAGGTCTCCCCCGACGACTTTCGTCAGGGTGAGGTCTACGATCGAAGCGTGCGGATTACCAATAATATCACTCGAGACTATCGGGTCCTCAGTCACCATCAGAATACCTTTGTAGCGGCTATCCGCTGCTGCTTGTTTGAACGCATTGTTAATCTCATCCACGGTCACTTCCTTGGCCATCAGCATGGTGATATCAGAGAGTGAGCCGACAGGGGTGGGTACCCTGACTGCCATCCCATCAAATGTGCCTTTCAGCTCTGGGATGGTCTCGGTGGTGGCAATCGCCGCACCCGTCGAGGTGGGGACGATATTGATCGCCGCGCCTCTCGCCCGACGGAGATCTTTGTGCGGGCCATCCACGAGATTTTGGTCTGCCGTATATGAGTGGATGGTCGTCATCATTGCTTTTTTGATGCCAAAGGCAGAATGGAGGACGCGGACCGGTGGGGCGATGCAGTTGGTCGTACACGAGGCATTAGACACAATCTGCTGATCCTTGAGCTGCTCATCATTCACACTGATCACAAAGGTGTCTACCTCGCCACCTTTGGGTGGGGCCGAAATGACGACGCGCTTCGCACCGGCATCAATGTGCGCATGGGCTTTTTCCTTCGTCCGGAAATGGCCCGTCGATTCAATCACCACATCGACCTCGAGCTCTTTCCACGGTAGGAGTGAGGGATCTTTTTCCGAGAGGACGGTGTATTCTTTTCCATCAACGCTAATCCCCTGCTCTGAGTGACCAATCTCATGCGGATAGATCCCGTACACTGAATCATACTTCAGTAAATGTGCGAGAGTTTCATTGTCAGTGAGATCATTGAGCGCGACGATTTCCACATCCTTGTGCTCGAGAGCTACTTTGAATGCGGCCCGGCCAATCCGGCCAAATCCATTGATTGCGAGTCGTAATGCCATATTTTGATAATTTCTAATTATTAAATTTGTAATTTCTAATCAATACGTCACTTTTAAAATTAGTCCATTGGCGCTTCATTAGAAAGCAGTAATGTTTAATTCGATATTTTATCGGCCATGCCGGCGCTGCCAAACATATCTATTTTTTCCTCAACCACCTGCCGCAGCGAAGCAATTGATGGGCGGAACAACGCCCGGGGATCAAATTCGTCCGGGTCTTTGAGCATCGTCTCGCGCAGTGTCTCGGTGAACGCTAACCGGAGGTCCGTATCGATATTAATGATGGTGATGCCATGCTCGACCCCGGCCACGACTTCTTTCTTCGGCAATCCCGATGCTCCGTGGAGGACAAGCGGCGTATCGGGCAAGAGTTTGTGGATAGCCGACAACCGCTCCAGATTCAGCCCGGGGTTACCTTTGTGCATCTTTATGATGCCGTGGACATTCCCCACAGCTACCGCGAGCGTGTCGACACCGGTTTTTTCGACGAATTCAGCTGCTTCCTCTGGCTTCGTCATAGCGAGTTGCCGATCTTCCTCACTGAGCTCCTCGAGCCCTTTCACCACGCCGAGTTCCCCCTGGGCATAGACACCTTTGCGATGCGCGAAGTCAACGGCTTGCTTCGTAAGGATGATATTCTCTAGCGCTGGCATATCCGAGGCGTCCATCATGATCGAGGAAAACCCAGCCTGGACACACTCCGCGACTGAACGAAATGACCGCCCGTGGTCGAGATGCAGGGCGACCGGAATATTGCCGGCTTGCACCGTGGCAATGGTACGGACAATATTGGTAATTGCTTTCAGACCCGCATACTCAATGCTCGTTTCTGACACCTGGAGGATGACCGGCGACTTTTTATTGACAGCAGCCCGGACGACCCCCAGGGTCGTCTCCAGGTTTTCGACATTAAACGCGCCCAACGCATAGTTATTCGCATGAGCATGTTCTACTAGTTTTGAGAGATGTACCAACATAGATTATGAAGCGGCTGAAATATAATTCGTGACGAGTTTTTGGAATGTGTGCGCGTCTTTGCTCGCTCCACCGACGAGCACCCCATCGATATCATCCATCGCCGCAAACCCACCGACGTTATCTGGATCGACCGAGCCACCATAGAGGATGCGGATCTCCGTGGCGACCTGCTCACCATAGAGCTCGGCAACGATCTTGCGAATCAGTTTATGTACGACCTGCGCTGACTCTGGTGAATCGGCCATCGGCTGCTCCACGTCCTGCGAGGTGCTTATCGCCCAGAGTGGTTCATAGGCGAGCATGACCCGGCGAGCGTCAGCCGCCCGCAGTTCGGCGAAGATTGACGTGATGTGTCTCCGGATGACCCGCTTCGTCTCCCCAGCCTCTTTCTCGGCGTAGGATTCGCCGAAGCATACTATCGGCCGGAGGCGTCGTTTGATCGCCTGGATGATTTTGGTATGGACCGTCTCATCCGTCTCACCAAACAGTGCCCGTCGCTCAGAGTGTCCGAGGATGACATACTGCGCCCCCGCATCAACCAACTGGCTGGCTGACACTTCTCCAGTGAAGGCGCCACTATCCTCCCAGTGCATATTTTGACCAGCCACCGCGAGATCAGTATCGGCGATAGCGGCGTATACCGCCGGAATCTGGACGAATGACGGAGCAATAATCACCTGAGACTGCTGCACCGCCGGGTCGCTCATAGCAAAAGCTTTCAGATAGCGCTCGGTCGCGCTGCCGTCGAGATTCATCTTCCAATTCGCAATGATATATGGTTTCTGATCCATACTTTTAAGTCAGTGAAGTAATGCCGACTGTGGTCAATGATACGATAATACCGGCAATCAATACTCCGGCAATGATGGCGGCCATCGCCCGACGGAATGGTACGCCGAAGAGAAATGCGGCTGCCGCTCCCGTCCAGGCGCCGGTGATCGGCAGCGGAATCGCTACAAAGAGCATGAGCCCGATGAAAATGCCATAGCGAGCTGACTGGGAGGTGAATTTCTCCCGTGTCCGGTGGAAGAGCCACCGGAAAAACTTTTCAAAAAACCGGAAATGCCGGGAGAGCCAGTTCGCAACCGGTTCAAGATAGAGGACGATAAATATAGCGGGTATGATATTGCCAATCACTGCCCACAGGTAGGCTGACCATACTGGCAAATCGAAGCCGGCGATAGCGACGGGGATAGCGGCGCGAAGTTCGGCGATCGGAATCATGGCAATCAGTGCGGTGGCTAACTCAGGAGGAATATTGTGAAATAACAGCGCCCAATCTATATGTAGCATACCGTATTTTTAATAGCGTGTAAAAATTGATGATGGCTGATAGGTGTCCGCCCAGTCAAGCAGGGCGTCTGCCTCGGCAAACCGCTCGGTCGTATCCCACTGTCTGAGTAGTACGACCATCGATCCATCCGGTGATTGTGCCACATACGTATAGCCCGCTTCATTCAGATAGCCCGTCTTCGAAATGATACCCTCGCCGATGAGCTGGTTTGTATTATGAATAGTATGATGAATATGTTTATCTACCGTGACAAACTCATGGACCGGCGTGGTCAGGGCAGCGTGGATGAGTGGCTGCTGAAATGCAACACGAGCGAGCTGAGCAACATCGCGAGCGCTCGCGCTATTCTGGGGATCAAGCCCCGTCGGCTCATGAAACTCAGCCTGCGTCATCCCGAGCGCCTGGGCTTTCGCATTCATCCGGGCGGCGAAGGCATCGGTATCGAGCCCAGTCGTGCGAGCGACTGCCTTCGTCGAGTTATTGGCTGAACCCACCAGACTCGTATAGAAAAGATCAAGCAATCGGACCGTCTCCCCTTCTGATACATACAGTCGGCTGCCTTCGACGTTCGCATTATCCTCGGGGATCATCGTCACTGACCCCCCATAGTCAGGGGCGGCATCCGTCACCACGAGCATGGTGAGGAGTTTACTGATGCTCGCGATCGGGAGCCGCTCATCGGCCTGCCGCTCCCAGATGACCTGTCCCTCCGGATCGATGACGATGCCGGCGTGCGCATGGACCTGCGTCGGCGGAAAGACTGGCATCTCCTCGATCGCTCCAAGCTCTACCTGGGCAACCCGCTGGACCAGAGGATCATAGGTGTAGAGCGCGGCGGGAGACATCCCTGGGTGCAGCGCTACCAACAATCCCAAGAGCAGCGTCAGCATGATTATTCTGCCTTAGTCTCTGATGATGAGCCAGCCGCCTTCTCCTCGAGGAGTCGGCGGAGATTTTCATCGGTATTGAGTTTCTCGTAGTCCGGTAGCTGCGATACCCGGTCGATGCCCAGGAACTGGAGGAAATCAAAGGTGATAGCATAGACCGTGGCCATTTTTTCATGGTCTTCTTTAGCCTCGACGAGTCCGCGGATGAGGAGATTGCGAATGATGAGACTACAGTTGACTCCACGGATCTGCTCGAGCTCGGCTTTGGTAATCGGCCCCCGGTAGGCAATAATCGTCAGCGTCTCCAGAGCGGGTTTCGTGAGCTCGCCGGTTTGCTCTGATTTGATAAATTCTTTAATCACGGCGGAGTATTTCGGGCTGGTGGCCATCTGGTAGGACTGCCCTACTTTTTGGATGTGGACCCCCCGGTCGGCGGTATTATACTCCTGCATCAGTTCCTCTGCGGCGGTGATGATGTCGCCGGTTTTTTCCTTCAGGATGTCGCCGAGTTTCTGGGTGGACAATGGTTTACCGGATATGAAGAGGAGGCTTTCGATGAGATAGCGAAGTTCCATAGTGCTTAATCAATGATATTAGTTGATTCATCTGACGCCCGCTTGACGACAATGTCCTCAAACATCCCCTCTTGGACGACTGCCACGGTACGCTGTTTGACGAGTTCGAGGATTGCGAGAAACGTCACAATCACATCGACCTTATTTTTGCTCGATGCTAATAACTCAGTGAATTTGATTTGCGCTCGCTGCATGATAGTCGACTGGATTGATTCGATCCGCTCCCGGATAGTGACCGTCCGAGCGATGTGCTGCTGTGGCAGACTGACCCAGACGGCCAGCTCCTGGAGTACCCCGACGAAGAGATCGCGCATTGTATCGGTGGTAAGTGATTCAGGTGGATTAAAAATCTTATCCACCTTGATAATCATCTTTTGCCGGGGAAAAAGAAATTTCTTTTTATTGAGCATCTGCTGGAGCACTTTGGACGCTTCATAGAATTCCTTGTACATCTTCAGCTGGAATTCGAGATCGATTCCCTCTTCATCCTCTCCTTCACTGAGTTCGGGCAGCAGATGCCGAGACTTAATCAGTAACAATTTCGCCGCCACGACCAAAAAGTCCGCGAGCTCCTCGGTCGGGATATCAGCGGCATCATCTAAATAGCCGATGTACTGATCGGTTACTTTGGCGAGAGACACTTGGGTGATGTCCAGCTCTTGCTGCTCAATCAGCTGCAGCAGAAGGTCAAGTGGCCCCTCAAACTGCTCTATTTTTATTTGATATACCATATATAATTGCTAACGAGCCTGCAAAAGAAAAATCTTTTTCTTTTGAGGCGAGTGACGCAATTTCAAGCGTCGCTCGGAACGCTTACTTCTTTTTGGGATCGCGTTTGGCGACGACTGCAGTCTGCGCGTTATCTCCTTCGAGTTTTAGATAATCTTTTGCTTTCATCCGAACGCTCTCAGTGAAACTGCCAGCTCCGAAAAATACTTGTTGCGCTTTGAGCAGAGCTTTGTCGACGACAACGCCGACTTTATGTATGGTGCCAAAGGACGTGATCGCGCCGGGCTTCACTTTGAATTTCTTCTGCATCTCACCCTCCTTGGCGATCTGTACCTTTTTCGCTTTGAAGAGTTTCTTTACTTTTGGCAGGTCAAGCTTGTAGTGGGCCGGTACCACGACGAGATAGTACTCTTTGTCCACTTTCACCAATAGCGTCTTGGCGATTTCTTGCAGCTTGGCTTTCAGCGTCTGGGCGAGGTCATAGGCGGTATACACCGTCCGGTGTTCGACGATTTCATATTTCGCCTTGTTATCGTCTAGGAATTTGGTGACTTTCTTCGGGATGGGCATAGTTATTTCCTTTTCTTAAACGGTAAGCTTTGCTGGGTGCCAAATGATTTCTTGGCCAGGCGCTTGCCGGCGGCGGTGATCCGCACTTCATCGATAAACCACTTCTCCGGTGTGCGACGGCCATAGCCGATAAGCAACCCCCGCTCTATGAGACGCTCAATGCTCCGCGTAATGATGCGCTGCTGGTCAGCGGAGGAGGGTTTTGCTTTTTGACTGCTATAGAACTGCGTGAGGCGTGTGCGCTGCAGCTTGCCGCGTGCATCATATGCACTCAGCATGATAAATCGCTGCAACGGGGAGAGGGTCATTTCTTTGGTTTGATAAGTGAGATATGAAGATCCTTCAGCTGCTTGTCACTCACCGATGAGGGGCTGCCGGTCATGGGCTCACGATTATCACCAGTCTTCGGGAATGCCACGACTTCGCGAACATTCGTTTCATTGAAGAGGACCATCAGCAGTCGGTCGAGACCTGGCGCGATGCCGCCGTGCGGCGGGACGCCGTATTTAAATGCCTCGAGCATATGCCCAAAGTTTGCTTGGGCTTCTTCGCGCGAAATGCCGACGAGATCAAATATCTGGGATTGGATGACGGGGTCAGTAATACGAATGCTTCCTCCACCCACTTCGTAGCCATTGAGAACGAGATCGTGCTGCCATGAGTGCACCTTAAACGGGTCTGATTGGAGTAATGGCAGGTCTTCATCCTTCGGCGCGGTAAACATGTGATGAGCTGGCGCATAATGATCACCTTCTTTTTCTTGCTCGAAAAGTGGCCAGTCTACGACGAAACAAAAAGCCAACTCATTGGGATCGTTTTTGTCTTTGCGTAAGTCCGGTTTGTCCGTGCCGTATTGCTTCATCGCTTCCTCATAGGTCAGTCGCGGCCAGTCAGAGGCAGTCATAAATTTCTCGGGAAACTCCTTCAGAATCATCTGGGTAAAAAGTTCCTGCGTCAGGGCCAGAATTTCATCCTGGGTCATAAATGACATCTCCATATCGAGCTGGAAGAATTGGTCCGGAGCGCGGTCCGAGCGAGCATCCTCATCCCGGAAACATGGCGCAATTTGGAAATATTTCTCAAACCCGGCCACCATCAGCATTTGTTTGTACTGCTGCGGCGACTGCGGCAATGCATAAAATTTCCCGGGGTACTGCCGTGAGGGCACCAGATAGTCGCGCGCGCCCTCAGGCGTGGACTTGGCCAGGATGGGCGTCTCAATCTCGAAAAATCCCCGCTCGGCCAGAAAATCACGAATAAACTTTATTGCTCGCGACCGCTTGATGACCTGCTGCTGTTTCCGATCACGACGGAGATCGAGATACCGATATTTGTAGCGGAGCTCCTCGCTCGGCTCCTCCTTCGACGTGTCCACGATTTCAAACGGCGGTGTCTCAGATGCGGCGAGGATAGTGAGTTCCTCAGCGGCGATTTCGATAGCGCCGGTGGGTAGGTCATGATTGACGAGCTTCTCTGGTCGTTTATTGACGACTCCTTTGATCGCGACCACGAACTCAGGCCGCAATCTCTTCGCCTGCACGAGTACATCCGGTCGCTCGGACAGGAAGACTACCTGGACGATGCCGGTGACATCGCGCAGATCAATGAATACCATTTTCCCCAGTCGCCGGGTGGTGCGAACCCAGCCCTTCACCAGGACGGTCGCGCCGGCCTGCTGGGGAGTGTCTATGATTGCGGTACGTTGCATAGATTATTGAGTGAACCGAACCGTACTGAGAATCGGCGTTGAGGTCGTATTAAAAACCGATTCAAAAAAGTACGAATCATTCATGAAATAAATATGATCCTGAGGCTGATCCCCCGGCACCTGACGGTACACCACGGCGGGATGGCCATTCACTTTTTCTTCGTAGGATTGGTAGACGGATGGATTAATACCTGTCAAACGGGTGAACACCTTATCGATGCGAGCATTCTCTATTTCTGAGGGGAGTAGTGTAAACGCGCTGAGGGAGAATTGCCGTTCGCCGTCGAACGTCAGTTCGATGAGCTGGCCCTCTGACGTACCGTAGGCGATGCTGTCTTCATTGAGACTATAGGTAGACGGGTAGTAAAATGAAATGCCGAGGTCATCGGAAGAGAATGGGACCCATCCAGTGGTATCGACGGAGCCTGGAATCCTGACCACATCAGAACGGAATGTGCGGATGATTAAAATATTTGACGTCGGCGTCGGATTCTCAATCCAGAAAAAATATAATATATAAAACACAAACAGTACGACGGTGACCTCCATCAGAATAATAGAGATCCCCCAAAATGTTGAGATGCCACGCTGCCGTAAAAATCCCATAGTGATTATTGATTACAGAGATTAGTAGTCACGCAATTCGTCCCTTCCGGCGTACGGTTGTATTTGATACAGCTCGGAGAGGTTGGCGCGTCAAATGCGGTATACCCGCACCACGCGATCATAGTCCCCTCCCGATCGAGGACTACTTCGCCCACTCCGATGCAGTCGCTCTGGAGCACATAGTGAGAATCGCAGTCATACACGCCGGTCACCGAGCATTCGACGGGGAATCGCTCGTGCGACTGACCACAGTACTGCGCCGCAACTGATGTCCCGTGGTCTGCCTGATCCGCCAGCGTCAGCATGATGCCATTCACCAGCACCAGCGTCAGGGCCAGTGTGCCGAAGAGGATGATCCATCGTGGTGAAACGCCCGCAGAGCTCATAGACTAAGGTCGTAATCGATTAAGTAATCGAGGAAATGGGATGGTCTCACGAACGTGATCGAGGCCGCAGATCCAGCCAACCGTACGCTCGAGCCCGATACCAAACCCAGAGTGTGGCACTGAGCCGTATTTGCGTAAATCAAGATACCAACCAAAATCTTTTTCTGAGAGGTTGTGGTCCTGCAACCGAGACCTCAGCAGATCATAGTCCCAGATACGCTCTGAACCGCCGATGATTTCACCGTAGCCCTCAGGCGCCAGTAAATCGGCACAGAGAGCCACATCAGGATTTTCCGGATCCGGCTGCATGTAGAATGCTTTGATCTTCGTCGGATAGTGCGTGACGAAGACCGGCTTGTCATATTCTTTCATCAGTATCGTTTCATCATCCGCACCGAAGTCATCCCCAGATTTGATATCGGAACCGAGTTTCTGGAGCTGCACGATGGCGTCATCGTAACGGAGGCGCGCAAACGGAGCTGTCACCTTCTTGAGCAATGTGGTGTCGCGTTCTAACGTATCAAGTTCTGCCTGGCGATGCTGCAGTACCGACTGCACTACATAGCTCACGAGCTGTTCCTGGATCTGGAGATTTTCCTCGAGCTGCACAAATGCCGCCTCGGCATCCAGCATCCAGAATTCCATCATATGTCGCCGCGTCTTGGATTTCTCAGCGCGGAAGGTGGGGCCGAAATCATACACACGCCCCAGAGACATGGCGAGTGCCTCTAAATATAATTGTCCCGACTGAGATAAATACGCTTTCTCATCGAAATAGTCCGTCTCAAATAACGTCGTCGTGCCTTCACATGACGTCGGAGTGAGGATGGGGGTATCAGTCAGAGCGAATTCCTGCTGTCGGAAAAACTCTCGCATCGCCCAGATGATCTGGTCCCGGATACGAAGGATGGCCTCCTGGCGCGAGGAACGCAGCCAGAGGTGCCGATTGTCCAGCAGGAAATCAACGCCATGGTCTTTCTTGCCGATGGGGTATTCATCCGCCCGCTGGATGATTTCAATGGCGGTGGCCTGCAGTTCATACCCAAATGGCGAGCGGTCATCCTTGGTTATGGTACCGGTCACGCGGACACTAGACTCTATCGTTAATTGCTCGCAGGCCTGCCAGCTTTCAGCGGAAACGCTATCCTTCGTCACGACTGCTTGGATGCGACCGCTGCCGTCTCGCACCTGAATAAAGGTGATTTTACCCGATGAGCGGAAATTAAAAGCCCATCCTTGGATGGACACTTCTTTCCCCTCATTTTCCTGACTGTGTGAAATGCGAATAACTGGCATAGTGCATCGAATTATACCACTTTTTCCGCCGTTTCGCAAATACAAAAAACATCCCTAAGCCCAATTGTACGGTATTTATGACGAGCGTAGCCGTTTACTATTGAATATCAGTTTTACTATTTCAATAATGATAATAGCGGCCACTCCGGTTGGGAGGGCGATCAGCCAATCAGTTGCTGAGAGTGAAACTGTTTTAAAAATACTTTGGAACGCAGGGAAATATACTACCGGCAGTTGGAAGAGAGTCCCAGCCAGGATACCCAGGAGGAGATATCGATTAGCAAACGGATTTGACTGCCAGATATAGTGCCGGATGCTGCGATAGGAGAATGAATACAATAGAGTGGTAAACGCCGCAGCGACAAACGTAATGGTACGGGCCCGCTCGATACTGTCAGTATTATTCCATACAAAATAGAAAACCCCGAGCAGCAATAAGCCAGTCAAGAGACTGACGAGACCGATGAGCCACTTCATTTGATTATCGATAATTGGCTGCTTCCGTGGAATCGGCGGCTGCTTCATAATATCCTTTTCCCCTGGCTCCAGGGTCAGGCCAATGCTGGGGAATGAATCAGTCACGAGATTGATCCAGAGGATTTGCGCCGCAAGCAAGGGCAGTGGCCACTGGAAAAATAATGAAGCTACTACGAGTATCATCAGTGTAAAACTATCTGACAGCAAGAATAATATTGCCTTCTTGATATTGTCATAAATAATTCTCCCCTGCTCGACCGCCCCGACGATAGTGCTGAAATGATTTTTCAGCAGGACCATGTCTGCCGTTTCTTTCGCCACATCGGTACCTGACCCGAGCGCCACGCCAATGTCAGCTGCTTTGAGAGCCGGCGCGTCGTTGACCCCGTCGCCGGTCATAGCGACAACCTCTCCCTTCTCCTGCCAGGCATCAATGATGCGCAGCTTGTCAGCGGGGGTGACCCGGGCATAGACAGAAATTTTTTCGATCCGCTGCATCAGCTCCTCTCGTGATAATTTGGCAAACTCTGCTCCCTCGATGACGTTTTCCTCAGCATGTGGCAGTCCGATCTCTTCTGCTATCGCGCGAGCGGTGAGGCGGTGGTCCCCGGTCAGCATTACCGGCCGAATCCCGGCCGCGATACACCGCTTGATGGTCTGGGCCGCGTCAGCACGGAGCGGGTCTTTGATGACGGCAAAGCCAACGAGAACCATATCCTCCAGTACCGATTCATCTTCACGGATAGTTTCAGTTTTTTTACTTACCCGTTTGTACCCCAGTGCGAGTAACCGCAAACCCTGACTGCTGAGCTGCTGATACTGATGGCGTAGTTTTTCCCGTTTCGATTTATCCAGCACTTGCTCGGTTCCATCGAGGTCAACTTTTTTCGCGGCATGGAGGAGAACTTCGGGGGCGCCTTTGATATTGATGGTCATCCCATGCTCGGGATCGCGATTCAAGCTGGCCATGTATTTGTACTCTGAGCTAAAGGGGATGACATCAAGCCGTTCATGCTCTTTGCGTATTTGCTCCAGATTCATCCCTGCCTGCGAAGCAAGTAAAATGAGCGCCCGCTCAGTCGGCATGCCTACTACCGTGCGATGTTCTACCGCCGCTTCGGGGTTTTCAATATACGCTTCAGAAGCCAGCACCCCTATCTGCAGCGCGGTGAAGTAACTCTGGGCCGGGACATTCTCGGCATCCCCCGCTCCCGCTACACCATGGGTATCAAACTCATCATTGTAGGTAATGATCCGGACGACATGCATCTCTCCCTCGGTCAGGGTGCCAGTCTTGTCCGTGCAGATAACGGTCGTGGATCCGAGCGTCTCTGCGGCGACTAATTTACGGACGAGGGCTCGCTGCTTCAGGATGCGCTGCATCCCGATGGCCAGCGTCACGGTGACGACAACAGCCATGCCCTCCGGGATAGCGGCCACAGCCAGCGCAACCGCAGTCGCAAATGTCTCGCGCAGCTCATAGCCGAGGATTAAACCGATGCCAAAAATAACTGCAGCTGCCGCCAGTATGACATAGCCGAGGAGCTTGCCGAGTCCGACGAGTTTTTGCTGGAGTGGCGTCGGTTCCTGCTCCGTCTCGGAGATGAGGGTGGCGATATTCCCGAGCTGTGTCTCAGAGCCAATCGCCGTAACCACACCTTCACCCGAGCCATTCACCACGGTGGTCCCCATAAATGCCATATTTTTTTGCTCAGCGACGAGGACCGCTGACCGGAGCGGCTCGACTGTCTTCGCAATCGGTGCTGACTCACCAGTAAGGCTCGCTTCATTTATGAGTAGTTCTGACACATCACTGAGCCGCATGTCAGCCGGGACCGTATCACCCGCATTGAGGATGACTACATCCCCGCGGACGATTGAGCGGGCGTCAACCTGCATCCGTTTCCCATCACGGCGAACCACTGCGTAGTGTGTAACCACCTCACGGAGCTGCTCCAGCGCCCGCTGGGCCCGAAATTCTTGGATGAACCCCACGACGACATTGACTGCGACGGCGGCAAGGATGACATACGCATCCAGATGATCCCCGAGGAGAAAGGTTACCACCGCCGCCCCAAGTAAGATATATATCAAAATGCTCTTAAATTGCTCTAAGAGAATCTGTATTCCCGACAGTCTTTTTTTGGCCGGTAATTGATTGGGCATTGACTCACTCCCTCGTCGCCGAACCTGATCGGACGTGAGGCCCTCGCGTTTCGTACGCAAGCTTGACAGGGTATCTGCGATCGATGCCGTCGTAAATGTTTCGGACATGCTAGCATTGTACCACACTCTGCCCGAACAAAAAACGATGTGTCCCTGCTCAGATAGACACAAAAACAGCCCCCTCATGGGGCTGCTTTTGCTTGGTGTCATTAACGAATGCTGACTTAGGAAGTCACATCATCTGCTGTATTCACCACAAAGGTCACAATTGCCCAGGCGAGCAAGACAACGATCAGACCGACAACTGCGGCGCTGATAATTTTCTTGGCCGTCGCAACTTTATCTTCATTACCACCAGCGGTAATCCAGGTAAAGCCGCCCCAGAGAATCATGATCACAGCGATCAAGCCTAAGAAGCCTAAGATCCATTGAACAATATTGATAACGGTAGCTTCGAGATCAGCGGTACCGAGACCAAAGGTGTTGCCATAGTTACCAATGTTGACCTGCGCTGAGGCAACGGCGGGAACAGCCAAAACAGCCACCAACGTGAGAACTGCACTAATTTTTTTAATCATGGAGTGTCACCCCCTTTCTATTATATACGTTCGTCAAACGATCGTATGAGATATACATTCTATAAATGAGAATTTTCGTTAGAATTTTTTCTTGGTGTAGAAGTAGAAGAATGCACCGAAGATCAGAAGAAGAATTATTACTACTATTTGACCGGCACTTGATCCCATGAATCTAAATCACATTACCATAGCAATATCTCGAGGAAAAGTCAAGATGACTGCTGTGGAGACTTATTATTTTTTTTCTCTAAATAGTTAGACATGCCCTCGACAGCTCTCAGAATTTCGAGTGGCACGGCAAAGATTACTGTATTTGACTGGTCAGAGGACAAATCATTAATTGACTGCAGGGTGCGGAGGTGGAGTGCGCCAGGAGCCTCGGCGAGCGTGCGTGCTGCCTGAGCCATATTGTTTGCCGCGGCTACTTCACCTTCGGCTTTGATGATTACGGCACGGCGCTCACGTTCGGCTTCGGCTTGTTTGGCGATGGTGCGCTGCATGCTTTCGGGCAATTCAATATGTTTCAGCTCCACTCCCTCGACCTGGATGCCCCAGGGGTCAGTTGCTTTGTCGACAATCTCCCGGATACGCTTGGATATTTCATCACGGGCCGCGAGTAAATGGTCGAGCTCAATCTCACCCACTACATCACGCATGGTTGTCTGTGCCAGCTGCGAAACCGCGTACTGATAATCCTCAATCTCAATAATAGCCGTCTTCGCATCACGAACCTTGAAGTAGAGTACGGCATTGATTTTGATAGTGACATTATCCTTGGTGATAGCGTCTTGATCTGGCACATCGATGGTAGTAATGCGCATATCGACCTTCTTCATCATCTGGAAAATTGGCAAGACTAAGCGCCACCCCGGCTCAGCCGTTGAGCTGTAGCGACCCATCGTAAACTTCACGCCCCGCTGGTACTGATTTACCTGTCGGATCGATATGAGGAGAATAAATGCAATCAGTGCTATTACAAAGCCCCACATAGTTTTTGTTTCGCTAATACTAATGTAACAATCGAACTATAGCATATTTCGGGCATTTCTGCAATCACAACCAAAAATACCGCGGTATTACCGTGGTACTCTTGACGTGGTACGCGCAGAGGGATTTTGTCGCGTCGCCTTCGGCTCCTTGTCCGGGTCACCAAACAATGCTCCCTCTGGTCGCATCGTTTGTCGCTCCCCTTCGACAAGCTCAGGCTCGCTCGTGACCGTTCGCATCCCTCGATATCCTACTATCGCCTTACCTAAAGCAAAAACCTCCTCTTTGTACCGAGAAGGGGTTTGCTATACGCGCAGAGGGATTCGAACCCCCGACCGTTGGCTTAAAAGGCCACTGCTCTACCAACTGAGCTATGCGCGCCTAAATATGCCACCAATAGTAGCAAAACATATACTAATACGCAAGCCTGCAGTGGACAAGCTGTGGGTGGCCTGAGAGCTTGATTTGAGGCCTTTTTCACGGTACACTGGGAGTCACCACTGAAATCGAGTGATATGGCAAAAAAAGGCAATCCTATCGAAAAACTCCCCCCACAAAACCTCGAGGCAGAGCAATCTGTCCTCGGTGCGTTATTGATCGACAAAGACGCCATTATCAAGGTCGCCGATGTCGTAGCGGGAGACGACTTCTACAAGGACGCCCATCAGATGATATTTGAGGCCATGCTCGAGCTCTATGAGAAACGGGAACCGATCGATGTCCTCTCTCTCGCGAACCAGCTCGAGGCCAATAAACAGCTCGAGGTGATCGGCGGACGGACCTACCTCGCCACCCTCGCCAATGCCGTCCCCACCGCCTCACACGTCGTCAACTACGCTCAGATCGTCCAGAAGAAGGCAACTCTCCGCCGCCTACTCAATGTCGCCGCTCGGATCACTGAGTATGGCTATGACGAGACCGAGGGTATCGAGCAACTCCTCGACAAAGCCGAGCAAGCCATCTTCGGCGTGTCTCAGAAATACCTGAAGCAAAATTTCGTCCCCATCAAATCAATCCTCACCGAAGCATTCGACCGGATCGATGAGCTCCACCGTGAGTCAGGGAAGCTCCGCGGTATCCCGACTGGATTTACCGACATTGATGGGTTGCTGGCCGGGCTCCAGAAATCAGACCTCGTCATTCTCGCAGCTCGCCCGTCAGTCGGTAAGACCACGTTTGCGCTGGATATCGCCCGGCAGGTAGCTATCAAAGCAAAAGTGCCGGTGGGTATATTCAGCCTCGAAATGTCGAAGGAGCAATTGATCGATCGCTTCCTCTGTGCTGAGGCCGGCGTCGACCTCTGGCGCATGCGGACCGGGAAACTCTCTACCGATGAAGACTTTGCGAGCATTGGTAACGCCATGGGCATCCTCTCCGAGGCGCCGATCTATATCGATGACTCAGCCAGCGCGAATATCATGGAAATCCGGACAAAAGCCCGCCGCCTCCAGTCAGAGCACAATCTCGGCCTCATCGTCATCGACTACCTCCAGCTCATGCAGGGCTCGACGGGTACCGATAACCGGGTCCAGGAGATCAGTGAAATTACTCGCGCCCTGAAGGCAATCGCCCGCGAGTTAAATGTCCCGCTGCTCGTCCTCTCTCAGCTCTCTCGCGCAGTAGAGTCCCGCACTCCCCCGATCCCGAAACTAGCCGACCTGCGTGAATCCGGCTCGATCGAGCAGGATGCCGACGTGGTTATGTTTATATACCGTGAAGCCATGTACAAAAAAGATATCGACCCAACTCGGAAAAATATAGCTCAAATCATGATCGCCAAACATCGCAACGGCCCGACCGGTGAAGTCTCTCTCTATTTCGATGAGAATCGCGTCAGTTTCCGTAGCCTCGACAAAAAAATGGCAGATAGCATGCCTGATTTCTAATCAGCTTAACGACGACCACATGTTTAACAAAATCAAAGACCTGAAAAACCTCCGCGACCAAGCCAACCAAGTCAAATCCATGCTCAGCGAAGAGACGGTCCACACTGACGCCGCTGGCGGCCGAGTCCAACTCGTGATGGATGGCAACCAGGAGGTGCTCAGTATCGAGATCGACCCTGAGCTACTGACACCCGATAATAAAGAGAAGCTCGAATCCGCTATCCGCGAGGCGACCAATGATGCGGTAAAAAAAGCCCAGCGCCTGATGGCCCAGAAGCTCCAGGACATGGGCGGCCTACCGGGGATGTAGGGTAATTTCTAATTTTCTAATTCCTAATTTCTAATGAATGCTCAAGCCGGTAAATGTCAAATGCAAACGGTACCCGGCACACTGGACATTGGTACTTGAATAGAAATTAGAAATTTCTCATTAGACATTCTCCATGATCACCTACCCTGATCAAATCAAAAAAGCCATCGACACGCTCGCCCGACTGCCGGGCCTCGGTCCTAAGTCAGCCGAGCGGTTGGTTTTTTATTTGGTGAAGAATGGCAACCACACTGTGGATACACTCCTCGAGCAACTCTCCTCCCTGCGGAAGGAGATCAGAGTCTGCTCCACCTGTGGTAATATCGGGACGACCGATCCCTGTCCCATCTGCGCTAATGCCAAACGCGACGCCTCCCTGCTCTGTGTCGTGGCGGAACCCCAGGATGTCAGCGTCATCGAAAAAACCGGCGACTATTCCGGTCGCTACCACGTGCTCGGCGGTGTCCTCAATCCGGTGAACCAGATCACTCCGGAGAAGCTCCGCATCGCCCCCCTGATTCAGCGCATCAAAACTGCCCAACCGAAAATAGCTGAAATCATTATCGCCACCAACCCTGATCTCGAGGGTGAATCCACCGCGATGTACCTCGCGCGGCATCTGAAACCGCTCAACGTGAAAGTTACTCGCCTGGCCAAGGGGCTCCCGATGGGCGCCACCATCGAATACGCGGATGAAGTAACCCTCTCGAGCGCACTCAAAGGGCGGCAATCAATGTAACAGCGTGCCGAGCCTGCGGGTCTTGTGGGCCCCGAGGCGAGGCACACAAACCTTTTGCGGAAAGCGTCGAAAACTACTTTTTCAAAAAAGGAGTTTTTGAAAAGAATACGCTGATGAGGTAACTCTCTCGTGCGCGCTCAAGGGTCGGCAGCAACTCTAAGGTAAAATCAAAAAGCCCTCTGGTGATCAGAGGACTTTTGTATATATGCTTATTTACTAGCAGCCACCTTCTCAATTTTGACTTTCGTCTGCTGCTGGCGATGACCCTGGGTCCGCTTGTAACGGATCTTGTTTTTGTACTTCACCACGCGAACTTTCTTTGCTCGTTGCTGTGCCACAATTTTTCCTGATACAGTAGCCTTCGACACGGTTGGCCGTCCGACGGTCACCTCTTTGCCATCAGCATAGAGGAGGACGTCTGTAAAAGAAATAGCCGCGCCTTCTTTGCCAGGTAACTTTTCGACGACGATGGTCTGGCCTTCACTGACGGGATACTGTTTACCACCCGTACGGATTATTGCAAATTTCATAAATATGACTTAGTGCTATTCAAATGATACCCCATAGTCACCCTATGGGTATCATCCATACTAGCAGAGGGGTTATTCTTTGTCAAAGGTAATGGTCACCGGGTCGCCCACCTGCCATTTATTGGCCCCGGCCAGTCCGGGATTAATCTCTAGCACCTCTGTGGCTGCCTCAGGGGGGGTAATCAAGTCATCCCCAGGACGAGCCGTATCTTCGATATACACGATCTTCCCATCACGAATCCAAATAATATCCAGAGCGATCTCGGTCTCTGCCATAGTGAATGTGTATGGCGCGGGGGTGTCAAACACAAAGAGCATGCCTTTGTCCCGCGGGAGATATGAGCGGTGAGACAACCCAGTCGTCTGCTCAGACTGCGTATCAGCCACCTCTACTTTATATTCCTGATCGCCAATCGCGACCGTTGCCGTTTCTCCTTTTACCCATTGCCAATAATACGGAACATACGACAGCACGCGAGAACCACCGGAGGTCCAGAGGATGACCCCAAGTACAATGGCTATCATGATAAAAAACCAGAATCCGTGCCGGGACATACTATGCTGCAGATGAATGCTTACGTCGATATTGTACTACGATGATGCTCACTAGTACAACCATCACGATGACGAGGACGAGTAGGGCCCGCAGCTTTTCCTGACTATTACTGAGGAATATAGCCGCTCCGCCAAATATCATGGTAATCACATATAGGAGCAAGACCGCCGTGCGATGCGAAAATCCGACGCCGAGCAGCTGGAAATGAAGGTGTTTGGTATCGGCCGTACGGAATGGCGACTCACGCCGCCAGAGCCGACGGATAATCACCCAAGCAACATCGAGGATGGGGATACCCATGATGAGCATCGCGGTGGCGATCTTCGCTCCGGAGATGATGGCGAGCACCCCGAGCATGAACCCGGTGAAGACGCTACCGCCCTCGCCGAGAAATATTTTTGCGGGATGAAAATTAAAAAATAAAAAGCCGAGGCAGGCACCAGCCAGGATGGCAGCAAGCAAGGCCGTCTCTGGCTGTGCGACATCTTGATTAATACTGAGAAAAAATAACACCAGCGCCCCAATCGTCGTAATCCCTGACACCAACCCATCAAGCCCATCCAGAAATTTAGTCGTATACATCATGCCCATGAGCCAGACGAAGGCGAATAGATCAGCAAATAAAATAATGTGGTAGGGCGTCGCTCCGATAGTAAAGAGCTGCCACTGCACCTGGTCGAGATATAGCACCCCACCAAACGGATTGCTGATATAGGTCACACCAATGCCCACTCCAATCACGACGAGCGAAGCGAGGATGGGCCACCAGATCTGCCGACCGGCGGACAGGCGGAATCGATCATCGAGATACCCACCGAGCATGAGGAGGGCACCAGCGATAGCCAGGCCGATTAAGTGTTTCGGCAAGAGATAGCCCCCCAGTACCCGATCGGTGAACAGCGTATAGCCCAAGACTACTAGCACCATCGTCAGGTACAGTGCGAGTCCGCCGAGGAGCGGAATTGGTTGTCGCTGAATTTTCCGCTGCGGATCTTCATCTGGCCGATCGACGATATTTCGACGAAGCGCAAACTGCCGCACGGACCACGTCAAAACTACTGACATCGCGACGGCAATCAAAAAGGGAACAATATACTCCCGTATGCTAAGCAGCTCCATGTTGATCGAGATAGGTTTGTAAAATCTGCTGCGCCGCCACCTGGTCTATCACCTGCCGCTGCTTCCGACTCGACTGGCCATCTCCACGCATGACCGCAGCTGAACCCTGAGAGCTAAATCGCTCATCAATGTAGTGAACGGATAGGCCCACCCGCCGCAGCCGCTCACCAAAGGCTTTTACCTGACGGGCCATATCTCCTTCACTGCCATCAGCCGCGAGTGGCAATCCCAGGACAACCTCTGCCACCTCATGTTCCTGACACTGAGCCTGGATCTGGGCAATAGCAGACGAGTGATCATCCCCAACTGTTATCGTAGATAGTGGAAATGCTGATTGGTTGGTCTCGCTGGAAATAGCGAGGCCAATGCGGATGGTGCCATAGTCGATGCCGATGATACGCTGCATACCTACTCGGTAATAATAATCGGACCGTCTCCGGTAACGGCAATCGTATGCTCAAAATGCGCCGAGCGTGATCCATCGGCTGTCACTATCGTCCACCCATCATCCAGCGTGCGCACTGCCGGTGAACCAATATTAAACATCGGCTCGATCGCGATGACCAGTCCTTCCACTATTTCCATACCAGTCCCCGGCGTGCCATAGTTTGGCACCTGAGGCGGCTCGTGCACCTCATACCCGACGCCGTGGCCGACGAGCTGTTTTACTACACCGTATGCGCCCGCGACGGCCTCGGACTCTATCGCATGTCCGACGTCCCCGAGTGTCTGGCCGACTTCTGCCGCGGCTATGCCAGCGCGCAGCGCCGCTTCCGTTGTCCGAAGTAATTTCTGCATTTCATTTGAAATCTTCCCTACCCCGACAGTTATGGCCATGTCCGTATATAGTTTCTGGTAAATGAGCCCGAGATCAATGCTCACAATATCCCCCTCCTGCAGGATGGCATCATGCCGGGGAATGCCATGGACCACCTGCTCATTGACCGAGATGCACGCTGCTGCGGGGTAGCCACTGTAGCCCAAAAACGCCGGCTCAGCGTGCGCCTCACTAATGAGCCGACGAGCGGTAGTATCCAGCTCCAGCGCAGTCACCCCCGGAGCGACCTGATCCGCAATCGCCCGGACGATTGCAGCGAGACGCTTACCCCCCTCGCGGAGGATTTTGATCTCAGCTGGGGTTTTGAGTCTCGCATTATCCATGAATTTTTTTGAGTATGGCGTTGGTCACAATCGGAATCGCCGGTTCTCCATTCACCGTCACGAGGACGTTTCGCTGACGATAGTAATCAATCACCGGTTTGGTTTTCCGCCGATAGGTAGCCAGCCGCTTCTTGATTGCCTGGGGGGTGTCATCCTCCCGGTGACGGAGTGCCAGTCGCTTCACTGTCGTCTTCTCCGAAATTGGTAAATACACAACATGGGTAATAGCCCGGCCTGCTTCACGAAGCATACGATCCAGCGCCCGAGCCTGAGTAATATTCCGCGGATATCCATCGAACAGTATACCCCGGCGTTGGGGGATACCAGCGACGCGCCGTTTGAGAATCTCAGTCACCAGATGTGACGGCACGAGCCCCGACCCCTCATTCATGATACGCCGGACACGTGCAGCCAGGGGATGTTTCGTTTTCACAAACCGCCGAAGCAGGCCACCCATGTCGATGTGTACCAACCCAAATCGCTCGGCCACTACTTCTGCTTGCGTGCCTTTACCAGACCCCTGTGGTCCGAGGATAACGATAGTATAGTTGTTTGATTGCATAGACATCACTGTATAGTATAGAGAAAAACGCGTAAAAAAACGAGTATGGAGTAATACTCGGCGGGTGGAGTATCAGCGTCGCATCCGGTAGTTAAAATCCTTCGTAATTCCGCATCACGAGCTGCGACTCGACCTGCTTCACAATCTCAATCACCACCGAGACAACGATCAAAAGGCCGGTGCCACCAATGACGAGTGATTGCACATTGGTCACTGATTGGACGATATTGGGCAGGATAGCGATGATACCGAGGAAGAGGGCGCCGCCGAGAATGATACGATTGCTGACGTAACTGAGGAAATCTGAGGTTGGTTTGCCTGGACGGATGCCCGGGATGAAGCCACCCTGCTTCTGGAGATTCTCAGCGATCTGCTGCGGGTGGAAGACAACCGCGGTGTAGAAATAGGTGAAGGCCACAACCAGTACGAAATAGAGTGCGGCATAGAGCAGCTGATTAGCAAAGAGATCAACGATAAAGGCTGCGCCGCTAGCAATCCACGCTGTGGATGAATTTATGAAAAACTGTGCAATCATCGGTGGAAAGAGAACGATCGACACTGCAAAGATAATCGGAATAACACCTGCCTGGTTGACGCGCAGTGGCAAGTGAGTATCGACACCACCATACATCCGCATCCCGCGGATACGTTTCGCGTAGGACACGGGGATGTTGCGCTTACCCTCGGTCACGATGACCACCGCGGCGATGGTAATCAAGCCGATCAGCACAAATGCGATGTAGACCGGGAGTTGTGATGTATCAAACGTCGCGATCATCTGCTGCAGCGATGTCGGAACTCCGGCCACAATACCAGCAAAGATAAGAAGTGATATGCCATTACCGATCTTCTTCTCGGTGATGAGTTCACCGATCCACATGAGGAACATTGTCCCACCGGTAATCGTAATCATCGTTACCAGCAGCTGATAGAGACTCATATCACCGATAATCCCCTGGCCTGACTGCCGGAGGAATGTGATCATGCCATACGATGACATCAGCGCCAGCGGGACCGTCAGGATACGCTGATACTGGTTCAGTTTAGCGCGACCTGCCTCGCCCTCTTTTTGCATTTCTTCAAGTTTCGGGATGACCATGGTCAAGAGCTGGAAAATAATCGAAGCGGTAATATAGGGAGCGATACCCAGTAGAGCGACTGAGAAATTCTGCATCCCACCACCGGAGAAGATGTTGAGAAGACCGAGTAATTGATTGGATTGGAAAAAGTTCTGCAGATTTTCGAGGTTGACCCCCGGGATAGGAATATGGGATACCACGCGAAATATCAAAAGCATGGCCAAGACAAAGAGTATCTTGTTCCGTAATTCTTTAATCTTCCAGAGTTGGCGAATTCGTTCCCACATGGGGTCGTCGCGTTATTGTTTCTTCTGCTTCTTCTCGGCGTGCTTTTTTGGAGCTCGTTTGATAATCGGAATCAACATCGGGCTACCACCGGCCTGCTCGATAGCGGCTGCGGCTGCCTTGGAAAAGGCGTGTGCCTGGATGGTGAGTTTTTTGTCAATCGAACCGCTGCCGAGGACCTTGATACGCTTAGGGGTGTGTACTAGTCCCGCCGCGTGCATGCGTTTTGGATTGACCACCGCACCCGCGTCAAATCGTTTCACAATATCACCTAGGTTGACACCGACAAATGCCGGGCGGACTGCTTTGAATCCACGTGTTTTGGGTACCTGGAGCAGAAACTGCTTCACCCCGCGGCGCTTCAAACCACTCTTACCACCTGAACGGGCACGCTGACCTTTCAGCCCGCGGCCTGAGTAGGTACCCCGACCCGAAGCATTGCCCCGACCGACACGGCGGCGACGCTTTTGCTTGGGTTTCTGTAGCTGGGCGAGTGAGAGAGTCATAGGTTATGCGCGCAGAGCTTTAATTTCTTTTACATCTTTCAGTCGTTCGAGAGCGGCAATGGTCGCTTTGACATTGTTTGCTTTGCTCTTCGAACCGAGCATCTTTGATACAACATTTTTGATACCCGCTAATTCGAGTACTGCACGGACGGGGCCACCCGCAATGATCCCGGTGCCTTTCGGGGCTGGTTTCAGGAGGACGCGAGCGCCACCAAACTTCTGCTCAATCTGATGTGGGATTGTGTCATTAACAATTGTGACATTGATCATCTGCTTCTTCGCGGCCGTCACGGCTTTGTTGATAGCGATCGAGACGTCAGCACCTTTGCGCATGCCCATCGCGACGCGGCCTTTCTTATCGCCGATCACGATGCAGGCGCGAAAACTCATGCGTTTACCACCAGCCATCACCCGGGTAACCCGAGCGATTTCGATAAGTTTTTGGTCGAATTCTCGATCCTGACGATCATTTCTCCGACCACGACCGGATGATCGGCGTCGGCGTTGATTCGGTTGTTCTTGTCGTTCTGCCATAGTTAGAATGATAATCCTTTCTCGCGCATACCTTCGGCCAGCGCTTGGACGCGGCCGTGATAGGCATAGCTTCGTCGATCAAATACAATATTGGTAATCTTGGCGGCCTGAGCTTTTTCCGCTGCCAGCTCCCCTACCTGGCGAGCCAGTTCAGTCTTCGTGCCCTTGGCAGCTTTGAGATCTTTGTCTGATACCGCGAGGAGGGTCTTGCCGACTGTGTCATCGATGAACTGTATCCCAATGTGCCGCAGGCTCCGTTTCACCGCCGCCCGGGGACGCTCCTTGGTCCCGCTGATCTGCTGTCGGACACGACGAATACGGGCTAGCCGCTTATCTTTTTTTGCAATACTTTTCTGTTTCATATCAGTATATTACCCCGCACCTGCTGATTTCACAACTTTACCAGCTTTGCGACGGATTACTTCATCAATATATTTAATGCCTTTACCTTTGTAGGGTTCTGGTTTACGGAAATCACGGATCTGCGCAGCCACTTGGCCGACGAGCTGTTTGTCGATACCGCTGACAGTGATCACGTTTTTTTCTACTTTGGTTTCAATTCCTTCTGGTACGGCAAAAACGATGGGGTGGGAATAGCCGAGATTAAGCGTCAGTTTCTTGCCTGATGCTTCAGCGCGATAACCGACACCATTTACTTCGAGTTGTTTCGAGAATCCCTCAGTCACCCCCAGTACCATATTCTGAAGCAGGACGCGTGACGTGCCCCAGAGTTCGCGAGAGGTTTTCTCTTCGGGATGATCGACGGTGACGGTCACCTGACCATCAGCCTGAGCAAAATGGATACGCTCATGAAACGTTCGTTGCAGCGTGCCTTTTTTGCCTTTGACCTCGACGGACCGGCCATCAATGGTGACAGTCACTCCATCAGGAATCGTTACGGGTTGTTTTCCAATACGTGGCATAGATACTTAAAAAACTTCACACATTACTTCCCCACCGAGCTTTTTCTCTCGGGCTTCGAGATGAGGCATCATCCCCTGAGGAGTGGAGATGACGAGCATACCGAGTGACGGTAACTGCTTGGGGATTTCACGATACCCATAGTAGACTCGGCGACCCGGGGTACTGACCCGCTGGATACCGCGGACAACTGGTTGGGCATCTTTATATTTCAGTTCCACTTTGATAAATTTACGCGCATTCTTTTCTTTGCCGATGACTGCTTCGGTTTCTGACACCGCGGTCACGAAACCCTCTCGCTGCAAAATCTGCGCGATGTCCATCTTTACTTTTGAGTGCGGGATAAGCACCTCACGCTGCCGCACCATCAGTGCGTTGCGAATACGAGTTAACATGTCAGCGATTGGATCGGTCATACGATATGATAAGTAATGCCGGAGCGAGAATTAATAATAAGCTTACCAGCTGGATTTCTTAATACCGGGGATCTCCCCATTATTTGCCAGCTCGCGGAAACAGATACGGCACATATTGAAATCTCTCATGTAGCCATGCTGTCGGCCACAACGCCAGCAGCGTCGAACTTTTCGGGTAGAAAATTTCGGCTTCTTCTTCGATTTTGCGATTTGTGACTCTTTTGCCATAGTAATTTATGCTGCTGGTTGATCTTTTTTCTTAAATGGAATGCCGAGTGCCGTCAAGAGCGCGAGTCCCTCTTCGCGGCTATCCGCGGTGGTCGTGATAATCACTTGCAATCCATGAATCGACTCAACTTCATCACTGCGAATTTCGGGGAATACCGTGTGCTCCTTGAAACCGATAGTCAGATTACCACCTTCGTCGACCCCTTTCGGATCGATACCCTGGAAATCGCGGACCCGGGGAAGGGCAACATTGATTAGCTTCTCGAGGAAGTCATACATCCGAGTGCCACGCAGCGTGACGCTCACCCCGACGATCATTCCTTCACGCACTTTGAATGCGGAAATCGACTTGCGGGCTTTATTCTGGACTGGTTTCTGGCCAGTGATACGGGTCAGCGTACTCACAACCGTTTCGAGATATTTCTCATCCTGGAGCCCCTTGCCCGTGCCGACGTTGACCGTTATTTTCGCGACGCGGGGGACACGCATGTCATTCTGGTACCCAAACTGCTTTTCGAGAGCCGGGACGACAGTTTTCTTAAATTGTTCTTTCAGTGTATGCATGACTATTTCTTAGTGGCTGACTCAGTTTTTTTCGTAGCTGGCTTCTTGTCAGTTTTTTTGGTGGTAGACTTGGTGGCTGGCTTCTTGTCAGCGGACTTGGTTGGTTCGGCAGTTGCTTGCTTCACATTTGAGGCATGGATCGGCGCATTATAGCGGACAACCTGACCCTTTTCACCCTGCTGTTTCGGACGGACGTTCTTCACGGTCATGTTGATCCCCTCAACCACAACTTTGTTCAATTTCGGAAACACCTGCAATACTTTCCCCTTCTTGCCTTTGTCCTTGCCGGCGAGGATTTGGACGGTGTCATTCTTTTTTACATGGAGGGTGCCTGCCATATTATAATACTTCAGGAGCTAAGGAAATAATTTTCATATACCCGAGGCCACGGAGCTCACGAGCCACTGGACCGAAAATACGCGTACCTTTTGGTTCTTTTGACTTCTGATCAATGATCACGCCTGCATTATCATCAAACCGGACATAGGAGCCATCAGGACGGCGCACTTCTTTGCGCTGCCGGACGATCACCATGTGCACCACATCACCCTTCTTCACCATGGCGTGGGGTACTGCTTCTTTGACACTGGCGGTCACGACATCGCCGATCCGGGCATAGCGTTTTTTGTTGCCGCCGAGGACCTTGATGACCTTGACGCGCTTGGCGCCAGTATTGTCCGCTACTGCTAATTGTGATTCGGTCTGTAACATATTTATTTAATCTTCGCGACCACCCGCCACCGTTTGTCGCGGCTCAGGGGGCGCGTTTCTTCGATCTCGACCACGTCACCCGTATGATACTCATTCTTCGGATCGTGGGCTTTAAATTTATTGTGTGCCGCATATTTCTTCCGATAAATCGGATGCTGCGTGACAGTCTCAACGGATACTACAACAGTTTTATCCATTTTGTCACTGACTATCGTTCCGGTTAGGCGGCGCTTCGCAGTCGTCATAGATTATTTGGTTGGTTGCTTAGCTGATTGTTTCTCGGTATAGGCCTGGAGCACCCGCTTTTCTTTGAGCGTCGTTAGGATCCGCGCCACGGCCTTCTTCGCTTCCCGAAGTTCTCGGACATCCTTGTGCTGTTTGGCGGTTACTTTAAATCGGAGGTCACGGACGGTTTCCCGCTGCTGTTTCAGGAGCTGCTGCAGTTCGCCTTCTGATTTTTTTCTTAATTCTGTAATATCCATACTATTGCTTTTCCACAAACTTAGTGCGGACAGATAATTTATGAGAGGCGAGACGGAACGCTTCCTTAGCGGTCTGCTGGGGCACGCCATCCATTTCAAACATGATCGTACCTGGTTTCACGACAGCCACATAGTGGTCGACGCTTCCCTTACCACCACCCATGGGCACTTCCGAGCCGTGCGTGGTGATTGGTTTATCTGGGAAAATACGAATCCAGATCTTGCCACCTTTTTGGATATACCGAGTCATGGCACGACGCGCTGCCTCAATCTGCCGGGAGCTGATCCACGCGCGGTCTATAGACTTCAAGCCGTAGCTGCCGAAATCAATCGTGTTCATGGTCATGGCCCGGCCGCGCATGCGTCCTTTGTGCCACTTTCTGTGTTTTACTTTTTTCGGAACTAACATAGTATCTTATGATTGGGTTTCCTGTTTCTGGTCTTTTTCAAATATTTCACCGCGATAAATCCAGACTTTCACGCCGACCATACCATAGGTCGTGTGGGCCGCGCCGCGCGCATAGTCGATATCGGCGCGGAGTGTGTGCAGTGGCACAGAACCCTCGGCAAATTTCTCTGAGCGAGCAATCTCGGCGCCATTCAAACGGCCTTTGACAATTACTTTCACCCCTTTAGCGCCGGCCTGCATCACCTGCTCGATTGAGCGTTTGACGGCTCGGCGGAAGGGGATACGTTTCTCGAGTTGCTCCATAATTCCCTGCGCCACGAGTTGCGCATCGAGAAATGGTTTCGACACTTCATGAATATTCAGATTTACTTTCGTTTTCTTATCGAGAAATTTCTGCTGCACCTCTTTCTTGAGCTCTTCGGCACCCGTACCACCCCGACCAATCACGATACCTGGCTTGGACGTGTAGAGATTAATCGTGATACCACTGGCTGAACGTTCAACGTTAATTGTCGAGACGCCTCCATCTTTCAATTTGCGTTGGAGGTATTTACGAATCTTAATATCTTGTTCGAGATATGCAGCATAATCCTTGCGGGAAAACCATTTTGATTTCCAGCCTCGGATAACTCCGATACGAAATGCTGTTGGATGTACTTTCTGTCCCATAATTATCCTTCGCCTAATCGACGGCTAAATGATTCTTTGGCGCCGGGGGCCTTGCCAGTCGTGGGTTTCATCCCATGGTCACTCCCCTTGTCAGCAGCGTCTTCATGCTCAGGGCCCTTTGCGTCATGTTTAATATCTTTATAATCCACCACGGGGCGTTCGTCTTTTTTTCCGGCGGTGCCGGACTTAGTGGCGGGTTTCTTACTGACTGTTTTCTTGGCACCCTTGGCTGTAGTTGATTTCTTGGTCGATGACTGTTTTTCACTCAAGACGATAGTTACGTGCGAGGACCGTTTGCGGATCTCGGCCGCGCGGCCAAATGCCCGCGGACGGTAGCGTTTCAGCGTCGGACCTTCGTCAACAAAGAAACTTTTGACGAAGAGGTTTTGTTTCTTTAGTTCGTTATTATTATCAGCATTGGCCATGGCGGAGCGGAGCAGCTTCAGGAGCGGACGGGCCGCAGCTTTATTCATAAACTGGAGCTGTGACTCAGCCTCGAGCGCATCCATACCCTGCACCACACGCGTCACGAGACGCGCTTTGCGCGGGGAGATGCGGAGAAATCGTAATCGTGCGGATACGTCCATGATCGTTATTTACTATCAGTCTTAGGTGCTTCAGCGGCCTTCTTCTGAGCTTCAGCGGCTGCCTGCTCTTGCTCTTTCTGCATCTTACCGCCATGCACGACAAATTTACGAGTCGGGGCGAACTCGCCGAGACGATGACCAACCATATCTTCGACGACCGTCACCGGGAGATGTTCACGACCGTTATGCACCCCGAAGGTGAAGCCCACCATTTCCGGAGTGATAACTGAAGCGCGTGACCATGTCTTGATGACCGTTCTATCACCAGCTTTAATGTTCTCCATCTTCTTGAGGAGTTTGGGATCAGTAAATGGTCCTTTTTTGAGACTGCGTGACATAGTAGTTTATTTCTTACCTTTGCGGCGCTTAATGATGAATTTATCGGAGGCACGGTGACTGCGACGGGTGATAACGCCCAGCGCGGGTTTGCCCCATTTCGTCTTCGGATGTTTGAGACCAATGGGGGTGTGCCCCTCACCACCACCATGAGGGTGATCGACGGGGTTCATCGATTTGCCGGTCACGGTCGGGCGAATGCCCATCCAGCGCTTCTTACCAGCTTTGCCGAGGCGGATATTGCTGTGGTCGGCATTGGATACCTGACCGATGGTGGCCATGCAATCCTTATTAAACAAACGAATTTCACCAGACGGCAGCTTCACTTGAGCAAATTCCCCTTCGACTGACTGGATCAGGGCGCTGGAACCAGCGGAACGCACCATCATCGCTTTGCCCTGCGGTTTGAGCTGGATGTCATGGATCATGACACCAACCGGGATCTTCGCCAGGGGTAAGCGGTTACCCGTCTGGATCTCAGCTGCTTCGCGGGATGATACCACAGTATCGCCTTCTTTCAAACCATCGGGGGCGAGGATGTATCGTTTCTCACCATCAGCATACTGCACGAGGGCAATCCAGGCGGTACGATTGGGGTCGTATTCGATACCCATCACCTGAGCAGGCTGATCATAGCGTTCGCGCGTACTGTCAATCATGCGATAAAATCGTTTGTGTCCGCCGCCCTTGTGTCGGACGGTAATCCGGCCCGAGCTATTGCGGCCGGCTTTCTTATGCATGGCGACAGTCAGCTTCTTTTCCGGTCGCTTTTTCGAGAGTCCCCGGTGGGTTGATACTGACGCGAAGCGTCGGCCGGGAGTCGTTGGTTTATATTTCTTTACTGCCATACGGTATTAGAGTCCTTCTTGGATATCAATTTTTTGACCTTCGGGCAAGGTGATAATCGCCTTTTTCCAGTGTTTGGTGCTGCCCTCAGTCCGGCCGTAGCGGACGTATTTGCCAGCCATGGTCA
>JAXDBW010000064.1:0-7204 GCA_034678405.1 Patescibacteria group bacterium
ATGTATTTCATTGAATAGTTCAAATGTCTTGTCACTGCCGAAATAGTGGAGTGACATATGGGCATATACGACGTCGAAGTCGTCAGGAAAAAAGGGGAGCGGCTGGTACATATCATGATGGACGATACGCACATTCACATTATTCGTGAGAAATTTCTCTTTTGCTCGGTCGAGGGCAGACTCGGTGAAGTCGAGCAACGTCACGTCGTATCCTTTTTCGGCGAAATAGAGGGCGTCTTGTCCCTGACCACCCCCCAGATCAAGGAGTGTGCCATTGGTGGGGAAATGCTGGATGGCCCACTCAGCAAACAGAGAGGGCTGGTGAATCCAGTCTTCTTTGGCGTACTGGTCGTGATATTCGGAAA
Source organism: Patescibacteria group bacterium (assembly GCA_034678405.1). Taxonomy (GTDB): domain Bacteria; phylum Patescibacteriota; class Patescibacteriia; order UBA10025; family JAHIVO01; genus JAXDBW01. The sequence continues at coordinate 366 of JAXDBW010000064.1, forward strand.
ATGTAGGGCTCATAGAGCTATTGTACCACTGCTCGTCGCATTCGCCCAGCTATCTGGCAATACTTGACACGGATAACTATTGTATATATGGTATATCAACCTACGTGCTAGGTACCGAAGGACTGGGGGCAAACTAATGTGGACAAGTAGGAAAGGCGATCGTCACTCATGATGTATTTGCTGGTAGATCTGACGGACATTCTAGATTCTGACTGTCGGAACACAATGAACCATGTATACCTTGTCATGCCTCCGAATATGCCGCTACCCCAAGCAGCCCTTCGGTTTTTTTATGTATAAAAAAACCCAGGCGAGTCTCAGGAAAGGGGAGACCTGACGTGCGCGCGCCTGGGTTTCAGTGCACAGACATACTATAGTTTGAGAAGAGCGACGGTTCTGTCATCGGGACGGGCCTCCGTGTGTTACGGATGGAGACTTGGCACGTGCGATCGTACCCGATGGGGTTTATTTTTGAGGTCTATGCGCGGCTGTCTCAACCATGGAACCGAATAAATCCTCGTATATAGTATAGCTTCGAAACGACGAGTATGTCCAGCTAGTTAATAATCTGTGGGCGGATCGGAATAAAATTGGTAAAATGTCTCGATACGGTTCTCCCCGCCGACCTGGTAGGTGCAGCTACAGTACCCTTGATTTTCATTGAGCACCTCGATAAGTGTTCGTTTACCAGTGAGGAGGAGATGCCAGGCGTCCGATGATTGCGCGGTGTCTTTGAATTCCGGTGCAGTGCACTGTGCCCCACTAAAACTCGCACAGTACTCATAGCAGCCGCTCGCATCAAAACACAGCCGCTCCTGAGGGCGACTCTCATTCATTTTCATAGCCGTCAGCACTACTTCGATGACGATCGCTGCGACGAAGAGCCACCAGAAAGTTTTTATCAGGCGACTGAAGAATATATACACGCCGCGCTTGACACTCGGCCGGTAGAGTTCTTCGTGGGAGTGCGGTTTGTCAGAGGTTTTGCCGCTGATGTGATTGTGGGGAGACATGTAATGTAGTCGTTAGGAGGTCTGTCTGCTCGTCTTTGATGAGCTGCAGTACAGCTTGAGATAGTTCGCCGTAGCCGTGGTTCCCGATATGAGACGGATACGCATGTATACAGTATCCCAGAAATACGTATTTCAGGCAAAGAGAAACCCCGCACATCACATTGACATGCGGGATTTGTACGGCAGAGGGGACAATTAATCACATATGTGTCGTTTAGGACGCGACCGCGTCGGACGGAGGCTCAAGCCCCGCCTGTTCGTTGATCTTGGCGATTGCCTCGGTCAGGAGCTCGAGATGCAGATGGTGTTTCGGATCGACCAGAGACTTCGGCTCGATGTCGGCTGCCGCACAGTGCTCGAGGAACAAGCGTACCTTTTCCGTGCTGACGTACGCATCGCCGAAACGAATCCATCTGAGCACGTCTTTTGCCTGAATCTCGTGCGCCTGGGCCAGAATGCTGGTCATTTTGCTGAGCTGCGTCTCACGGTACCGCTTTGCGGTCTCTTGTCCGAACCTCAACGACAAGTAGCCGTCGAGTTCCTGAAGAAGATTTTCGAAGTCGCTCACGAAAACCGGCAAGTTTTCACTGGTGTTCTTCGATTCGACGAGTGCCTCGGCCTCGGCGCGCATGTGATCGATCGAATTCAGCAGGAAGACGAACTGTAGCTGCCGGACGATGGACGACTTCAGATGAGTTGATTGTTCATCATTGGTAAGGAGCCGCGAGAGCTCCTTCTGGACGCCTTTCAGTCGATAGCCATCCTGATCAGAGGTGATGTGCATGGGAGCGTCATACAGATGTCGCCCACCACTGACTGCTTGATGCAGCACAGCGCCGAGATCGCGCAAGATGGAGTAATCAGTACCCAACTTGATGTAGTGCCGGTTTCGTTCCTCGATCTCAGCAGCGTGCGCCCGGCGCAGTTTGATGCCGCGTCGCGTTGCGACGATCACCGTGATGACCAGCACCACGGAAACCAGCAAAAATAGTGCCGGCCAGTCGCGAACAAATGTCATTGCCTCATTCCACCATTGGAACATTTTGTACCTCCATTTCGGTATGTATGTGATTGGTATAAAAATGTACGGATATTACAAAAAGTAACCACCGATACTATCACGGGGGAGACGTTTTGTCAAGGGGAAGCCCCGCCTAGATGTAGTTCAGAGATGCCCAGTCAGCTGCGACAAACATCCCGAGCGCGGTAGCAATCATGAGTAGTGCTAGCGAAACGCCGAAGAGGATATAGCTGGTTTTCCGGGCAGTCTGGCTGATAGTAGAATTGCGCAGGTAGAGGAGGCTAAAAAATCCGGTTATAATGGCAAATATGGCACCGGTGCCAAATACCCAGACACCAATTGCTCCAAGGTCTGTAAACTTTGTAATGGCATCATGGCTTTGGTAATACGCCTGGTCTGCTCGGGCCATAGCTGAGGCCGCGACGGACATAACCACGAGCCAGCTCGACCATAGCGCCAGGCGGATGGTTCGTGCAGTACTAGATTTCTTCCGTAGGTACATGAGGAAGTTCACTATGCAGAGTAGTCCTACCAGCAGCATGGGTAGCCATATAACGTAGACCATGGTGTTCGTCGGACAGCCGCCCCAGCAGTAATCAGTAGCTCCCAGCCCGAGGTTCATATTGATATTCTCATTGACTTGTACCTGGGCCATTGTGAGAAGGGGAGTGAGAAGTACGATCGCAAGGCTTACGCTTATGACAGTTGTATTTCGCATAGCGTTTAAGTTATTGTGTAACGTCGGCAGGGAGCGAGTGATAATAGAAGGTTAACACGATAGACGCACCTGCAACGAGAGCTAATACAGCTAAAACAATGAGTACAATTTTAATATCGCGACAATACTTCTTGTACTTGTGCTGTAGGACTACATAGGCTTCAGTATCCGTGGGAGTAGCTTTTAGTTTCCGTCTGGTAATGAGCAGTCCTGGTAGGAGGATGATACCGACGAGAACATCAAACGCGAGGGCAATTACACTGACAAACAGTGTCGTTATCGAAGCGTTACGCGAATAGTCGGAGCCGGTGGCTCCAGGGTGGTCGCCAATAGTGCGAAGTGACTTGGAGCGAAATAGTCTATTAATTTTTTTTATAAAGTCAGGCAGGTGGTCTGACTGGGGTTCCGCAGTATCACCGTAAATGCATGAGTCGCCGACGCGGCAGTCAGATCCTGCCCAATACACACCCACACCGCCGCCTTCAAAGCAGGTACCTCCTATCTCTGGCGGTATCCACAAACCCTCGTAATCAGCCGGACGCTCTGTCGTGTCACAAATGTATGCTTTATCCTGTTTCAGGACTTCGAGCCATATCTGGATATCGGTGAGGTTATTGTCAGAAATTTCTTTCGCGGTGATCATTTGGAAATTATTGGATCCATCTGGGTCGTAGTAGTAGACGATACCGCGTTCATATATATTCCAATTCTGGTTGGCTGCGGTAAATCCTGGTGCTGAGTCAGAAATGGTGACCAGCTTGCCTCCGTACGAAGCGGCCAGGGCGTCCACATCGCTGGTGGTACCAGTAAATCCCTGAGTATCACCCGGTCTGACGATTAGGAAATAAAAGCCAGCTACGACAAGCACGACCACACCAAGAATAATGGAAAGAGTCAGTATCGCCGTATTTGATGGTTTTTTTGTTTCTTTAGTCCCCATGTGTATCAGTATACCACTTCAGGATATGTAAGTCCCGATGGAGAATAAATCTGCCATCATAGTCATACGGCGTGTCGTGCTGCATAAGCTCGATAGCCTGGGGGAGGGGAGCCCACATCAGTTTGAAGTCAGCATCTATCTCCTCCTGGGTAAAGGACGTTTCTTTTTGACTGCCGACTGTTTGCGCTCTATAGAAATATGATCGCCAGTGTTCACGTCTTTTATTTTTAAATTCATCGATATATCCCAGCGCGCCTATGATGGTAATCGCAAAACCCGTCTCTTCCTGACACTCTCGAGCACAGGCAGCCTCAGGCGTTTCAGCGGGTTCGATACTACCGCCCGGTAATTTATGGGCATGGTAGAGTCCAGTGTCCATCAGCGCAATTTCATCTGTATCATTAAAAAGAATTGCTCGACTTGCCTCATGATACTCAAATTCATTTGGGTCCGGTGTCGGTGCGTGTGGGTCGAAGTCTCGATCAGTGATGGTGATGATGTGTTTCATGCGGTGATGATGTCTTTTGCTATAGCAATGGCTAGCACAATCCAGGGTAGGACGTAATCTGAGATCAGTACCATCCGCCGTGGGTTTGGGTGCAGCCCCAGTTTGTTAAAGATAAACGTATAGAACGTAGTCTCACGTTTTGTGGTCTGGAACTGAACTTTTGTCAGGATGCAATCACCAATAGTCATCAGCTGGATGTAGTATGCTGCGATACCGATCGCGATCACATACCACGGCACGAAAAAAGGCGACACCCAAATAATAATGAGGATAATGCTGTGAGCGATGATAGTGAGTGTATTTTTTTGATTATTCATTGTTTGTACATCAAGCTATAATGTGTACCTGAAACGTAATTGTGTCTCCTTCACCAAAACGCTCTTGTTTCCTGACCAGCAACTTTAATGGCAGCATAAATGGCCCAGTTCGGTCTTCGGGAAAAATAGAGGTTTGCCAGGTTGTGTCGCCAATCGTCGCTTCCACCGGCAGCGAGCCAAATCCAGCGGTGAGTCCGCGATATAATTTCTTGAGACCCACTGATACATCCTCGGGCAAACTGACCATGTGCCAGGATCGATACACCCAGACTTTGCCGCGGAATAAGTACGTGTTATCAGACGGCATTATTTTGGTCACTAAGGTATTTCAGAAGCTGCGCCCGAGCCTGTTTCCTCCGTTTATCATAATACCACGTCAAGCTTAGTGAGATAGCTAGCTGCACCCAGATAAGCCAGTGAATGCTCTGGTAGAGTAACGAACTGAGAATATAAAGTCCGAGGAGGAGAAGCTGGATATCGAGGCCCGGTCGTCTAATGTGAAATCTATCAAACTGATCATTGAGACGGCGCTGGAGGCGCGACTTCTTGTATGAATAATAGGAGTATAGGTAGAAACAAATAATGATGAAGGCGTATCCGAAAAGTTGTTTAGCAACATCATTAGAATAAAAAACTTTTTCGTACAATTGGCTGATCACGGCTGCAGAGAAAATAAAATATACCATATACGAAGCGTCGCTGAGCCGCGCTTCAATTCAATCGAGCCGGGATAATAGTTCTTTTACTTGATTGGGGCGCATAGTTATGTGAATAGTTATGCTGGTGTTTATGTAGCAACAGAAAATATTCTCCGAATCTGGATCCACCCAAACCCGGCCAGGGAGCCGCCACCAATAATAGTTACCAAATAGCGGAGGGTGGGGTATCGATTAATTAGCTGTACAACTATATCCAGAATGTCCTGATGGCCAGTGGCATAATTTTGATACCAATCAGATGTGGCTACAAAGTAGCCCAGCACGCAGGCTAAGAGGATGATGATGGTAAGCCACAGAGCAAAAGCTCGTGATCCGAGGTTGTACTTTGTTCGAATATAAAGCAATCCGGCAAGTAACAGAGGGATCCATCCGAGAGTAATAAATATACAAAAGACCAATATCGGCATGTCGTTAATCGTCGTGAGCGCTTCACTGGTGAGGGAGGAACCGGGATGGAGCAGGGTAATCATTGTCACGGCAACCCAGTACGGTACGATGATGCCTCCAGCGAGTGCTGTGAGCCTGTCAAACCCACTGAGTTTTTTGTTCCGGACCTTCGCGGCGGTAAAAAGCCCAATACCCGTCAGCGCGCCGATTATTGGGGCGATGGTATCGGTTGTGAAGTCTGTCCTCACTATAGCTCCCAGACCAGCCAAGCCCACCATCAGCGCAATAAGCCCCATCACGAAACCGAATGAGATATTAACTATTGTTTTGTATACGGGTGTGACGTATTGCATAGGTGTAGCTATTTTAGTGACATCAGAATAGCGCCCAGTGCCACAAACCCGGCGCCGAGTCCACTCTTCAGAGTAATTTTATCTCCGAGCATGAGTGCCGCCAATATTAATACAAACACCACACTGGTCCGATCTAGCGCAGCTACGGCTGGCGCAGGACCATTCTTCAGCGCGAAGAAATAAAACAACCATGACAGTGCGCCCGCCACGCCGGATAAGACGATGAAGAGTAGCGCCTTGCTATTGATAGTCGAGAGTAGGGGAGCCTTACCGACTAATAGTGCTACGATGACAAGGAAGACAGCCATGATGACTGCCCGGACTGTGGTAGCTAGTGTCGTATCAATGTTGGCGATGCCGATCTTACCAAAGATGGCGACGAGGGCGGCAAACCCGGCTGAGAGTAAGGCAAAAATAATCCAAGACATAGATTTTATGGTTAGCGGTTTATTCGGTTGAGGCATTTTATTTTTTCCTAGCTAATACTAATATGGTGGTTATCGGAATGCGCAGTGGGCTGGAGTACTTCTGTAGAGATTTCTCCGTGTCGATAATGTAAGCAGCGTATGTGTCCTCCGGTAGCGCGATTGCCGCTGAATATGTTGCGACCAGAGCCAGCCGCTGCTTTTTCGACATCCGAAGCGTCCAGTGTAACTCCTTGATTTTCACGTCTGTAAAATGTTTACTTCGTCGTACAGACTCTATTGCCGCTCGGTGTGAGGTTTTATTCGACCGCATCAGGTGATATTTGGTGTACAGTCGCCGCGTGTCTTTACCGGGTCCGTTTTTGTCAAGATCATGCAAAATCCAAAAAAATTCCAACGATCCCGTTTAGGTGTGTAACGTATGTATTTTCTCCAGAC
>JAXDBW010000065.1:0-11615 GCA_034678405.1 Patescibacteria group bacterium
GGAGAAATATCGTCACCGCACCAATGACGAGGCAGGCACTGCCATAGAGCCATACTGCCCGCCGGCGCATGAGGCTCCACCCGCTCGCCATAGCGAGACCGATAGCATTACCAATTAACCCAAACCCGAGAAACGGCAGAATAGGATTATTTTTATTGATCAGCTGGCTCACGAGCCAGACCAGGACTGGCTGACCGTCAGCGGCATACCCCTCATACCAGGTGTAGAGCGGGACACGCAGGGCGCCGGCAATGACGATGAGGCTGCCGACGATGAGGAAGATACGGGACAGACGACGGAGTGTCGTAGCCACGGGCCGCAGGAACCATACGAGCAGCCCGAGAAAAAATACATTCCACCCCAGCATGACCAGGGCGTCAACGTATACCAACCGCTCGAGGGAGAATGCGGGGATAGTTCCTTCGTGCAGCAGGCCGCCCAGCAGCGAGTGGGTAAATGAACTAGTGTCAAAACTGACAAGGGCCGGTCCGAATATCATGAAATAAACTGAGGCCAGGATGAGTACCAGGACGCCCTTCAGTATCATGTCGCGAGCCAGCGGGCGTGCATCCTGCCCTCGCGTCACGCGACGGTACAGCTGGACCGCATAGGCGCTACCCGACACGAGAGCAAAGAGGCCGGCCCACATCAGGAGGAAGCCAATAATCGTCACGGTCAATGGCGGATTATCCATATCCAGACCGAAGAGGCCGCCGTACTGGTACAGCGCCGCGTGGAGGAAGACGACGCCAGCCAGACCGAGGCCGCGCAGGAGATCAAATGAGAGATACCGTGAAGACATAGGGTATGTGTTTAGTTATTGGGTCGGATCGGCAAACGCCCGGTGGATCCGGATGAGCTTGCCAGAATTTTTATTTGGTTCGGGTGGCTGCCATTCGATCGTGACGGCCGGTGGCACGCAGTCTAGTTTTTCGAAAACATCCCGTATCCGCTGCGTCACGGCATCAGCGACCGTCTGGTCGAGTGCGGGCATCAGTCGGATGGTCATTTCGTCCGGGCTCTCTTGGATAACCTGGTATGATTCGATACGATCACTCGCGCTGATAATGGCCCGACGGATAAAGTCGGGGAAAATAGGATGCCACGTTCTATTGTGCGTCCGTGCCCAGAGTAAGTCATCGCCTCGCCCCTGGATTTGGCTGATGACGCGAAATGCTGATCCGCAGGCACACCGGTCCGGGCTGATAGTGATAATATCGTTTAATGCATAGCGAATGATAGGGACTGATGTCTTGTGCAGGTCGGTCACCAGCATCTGCCGACAGGGCTGCCCGGCCGGCGTCGGCGAACCATCCCGATCCAGCGTTTCGACGGCGACGAGATCTTCATTGATATGCAGCGACCCCTGCGCACACGACATACCGATAGCCCCCTCAGTGGCTTTGTATATTTCATGCACCTCCGCACCAAAGGTATCGCGGAGGACCTTCCGGTCCTCTGGAGTGAGCACTTCGGCATATGAGATGAGCCGTTTCGGGGTGGTGGTGAGCCGGCCCTCGCGACGCTGCCGCGCCAGTTGGAGGAGCAGCGAGGCTGGTCCGGAAATAACGTTTGGCTGGATCCGCTGTACCTGGCTGACGATAGCATCCATCGGCTGCAGCTGATCGACATAGGTGAGACGATGGCCAAACCGATTGAGCGAAAAAGCCGGGGTGGATACCCGCAGGATAAAGGCCAGATTGAGTTTCTCACCGGGGATAAAGGGAAAGCGTGCCAGAAAAGCCGTGCGCAGGTATCGCTCCTCACGGGGGGTGGTGATCTCCACGCCGCGGTTGCCGCTGGTACCGGACGACATACCGATGTTCAGCCCCTGGTAGCGGCGTGAAAAATCGCGTGTCTGCTCTACCTCGAGGCAGAAATCAAAAATCTCCTTCCGAGTCAGTCCGAGAGTATTTGCTCGAGTCAGATTGTCCATCAGCCGCTGCTTATCGGTGATGGGCAGCTCCGTCAGCACAGTCGTATCGATGTCACGATAGAGGTCATGGTACCACGGCGCATACTTCCGGGCGTAGCGGACGATGCGCTGGATCTGCTGCTGCTGGTAGTGTGTGATGTCAGCCGGTGTCCACTGATGCAGCCGCCTCCGTACCAAAAGGTACCATACCGGAAGGAGTACTGTATCGGGATCGGTGCGCCATACCCCATAGTTCATGTTCATATTGTCCTCTATTTGTATTAAAAAATCAACTGGATTGACTACCTACAGTACGTGCACTACAATACACCTCGTCCTTTGTCATGTCTATGAAGTACTAATACTCAGGTGTGGGCTGAGCGTTTTTCCTCTCTGGCGAATAGCCCGAGTGGCCACATGGGTGCCAGCAAAGCTCCTGCGCTACGGCAACGGAGACTCCGTCCACTAAAGACTAGTCACTGACGGATAGCCCACGTCCGTCATCCTTTCTCCATGATACGTCATGGCTTCTATGAATGGCTGTCAGTAGTGACAGCCAGGAGTGAATTCCTCGCCTGAGGGGTCTGGCTGGCCATCGATATGACACCCCGGTGCATTATGTGTGCATCGGGGATTTTTTTGTAACCAACTGAAGAGTTCTTACTTACCCGACGCCTTTCGAATGAGTGCCAATTTCTCTCTCCGCGTCAGCTGCTTCACTCGCGCTTCGGCTCGTTGGGCGGAGGCGCGATTGCGACACCGCCGGCTGTATACCAGCCGGACAGGCCGGCGGACTTGGGTATATTTAGCACCGGTCATGGCGCCGTTATGTTCGGCGATGCGCCGCTCCAGGTCACGCGCGATCCCGGTATAGAGTGTCCCGTCCGCGCATCGGACAATATAGAGATAATACATAATGACTATCGCTGGTATACTAGGTTATTCAGTATACCAGAAATGCCATAATAAATACGATCCAGCGGATCACTCTTTCCGATCCGGTGAGTGGCCAATGATATAGGCAATGACGAAAATGACAATCCCCACTCCGGTGGCAATGACCAAACCACGGATATAGTGATCACCACCGTCGGAAGCGCCCGTCTGGGCGTAGGCGGGAGATATGCAAAACAGCACCGCTACAGCCATACTTGCTGCACCCAATGCCTTGCTCATACTGGTACGCGAGTAGTTGGTTAATAATTATCCACACATACCTACTAGCTATCAGTATACGCTTTCCCTAGGAATAATACAGATGGGGCGCCGGCACCCCTTGACAAAACGCCCACCATCTGGTAGCCTTATCTGTTTCATTGACACAAAAACGAAACATAATACTGTTCTATCCACATACGCAAATCTCTAGGAGGAACCTCATGAGCAACGCGAGATTTCTGGGAGCCGTTCTGGGCACCATCGCCACCATCGCCTTCGTCTTGGCCATCATCATGTCGGTAGTGTGGTGGTACGACTTCAGCGGCGATATCGAAGACTACTTGAAATTGGCCGGCGACGCGCCGACGGTAGAAAAAGCCAATGAGTTTCTGGCAACTGCCGTGTCAAACATCGAACGGCATAGGCTAACCAGCGGAAACTCGGCATTTTTCTTCCACAAACCAGATGCGGACATCGGTATCTGGTATGGCAACATCAAGGGCGCCCTGGAAACGACCGACAGCCTGCTCCAACGGCATCGAGACGATCCGTCTATGAATCCGCAGCTGAAGCAGCTGGAACGTGATAACGCGCTGATGAAAATTCGAGAAGTGGTCCTGGATGGAGGATCCTATGTCACCACCCCGACGAATATCAGCTGGTTCCCATACCAATGGGCCATCCTGCTCTGGTATCTGGTCTCGGGGATACTCGCAGTCGTCGGTTGGGCGATGTTTGGTCTCAACCCGAGATACCGATACTAATAGCACCCTGCAGATATCAGCAGGTAAAAAAATTCAGGCACGTCTATCGAGACGCGCCTGTTTTTTATGAATACATATCAGCCTGCCGGTCAGACAGGTTACTCCGTCGTCACGCCATCAAATTCCGCTTCATTGGTCTCAGCCTCAGCCTTGGTCTCGCGGACAATGCCATCCTTATGATGTGCGGGTGAATAGATGGTATAGAGCTTCAGCATGTCGTCCTCTGAGGTATTGATCACATTATGCTCAGCCCCGGCCGGGACGACGATCGCACTACCGTCAGTGACGGCATATTCATTACCATCAATGATGACCTTCCCCCGGCCAGCTTCAAATCGGAAAAATTGGTCGTTGTCTTCGTGTACTTCCATGCCGATGTCTTCACCAGGCTGGAGCGCCATCAGCACCAGCTGACTATGCTTCGCGGTATAGAGCACCTTGCGGAAATGTTCGTTTGTGAGGGTTGCCTCCTCGATGTTTTGATGAAATCCCTTCATATTAATTTATCCGAGTTAATAAATAATATATACACTAAATGGATCGTCCCAGCAGGATGAGGAAAATGATTGAGCCAAGGAATGCAATGCCCAGGGCTACTTCCCAGCGTGTCATCTTTTTTTGTAATGCAGCGAGTGGCTGCGCATAATCAGAATCAATACCATATCGCTCGTGATATGCGGTCGCGATCCCGGCATGGTCATGATCGAAATGGTGCAGCCTGCTACGGGCCTGGGATTGGAGAAACATGCCGACGAATATCAGGATGATCCCACTCCAAAAAGCCATCAAACGACCAGTCGATGGCGAAAAAAACAACAATGAAATTATTATGAGCATCCCGGCAAGCCAGAACAAACCAACACGAGAGCGTCGTTTTACCAGTCGTTCCCGCTCCTGTTGGTCGGGAGTCACCACTCCGGCAGCAGCAGGGTGCTGGCGACGGAGCGTACGCATACGCAATGCGAGGCGGATAGTCAGTCCAGCCGCAACTACTGACAACAGCAATCCGCAACCGGCGAGAATACTATAGATGATTTGGATAGTGCTCAATTCATTCCCCATATGTATGTATCTTCACTTATTTCAGAAAAAAAGACAACCCCGGCAGTCAGTCAGTACTCATATTGACATGACTATGCTACGGTGCTATACTCGGTTGTCTGCTATTTCGCATACATATAAAAACGCACATACCCGATAAGGAGTACTCATGTCGAAAAAACCATCCAAGAGTACGGTCACACACCACATCGCAGCAAGTCTCGGACAAATCCTGCAACACCAGTCACCTGATGCCAATGCCGAAGCGCTGCGCCTGATCGAACGGATCAGCCGGAAACTTCCCGAGATCAAGGATGCGATTGAGGAAATGATCACCGCACTTCCCGAACCGGTCCGCCAGACAATCGAACCACTGTGTCGGTCCCTCTGGTCGCTCAATCTCGAGCCAGCCATCTCGGCCGATGCGCTGCGGGCCCGAGTCCGCAGCTGGAATGTCTGCACCGGACAGTTCGTCCCGCGTCAGCGGTAATATCTACCGATCGACGCACGACGGTTCCCCGACACTACACTCAACAGTGCCGGGGAATTTTATTATCCGAGCAGCCCCTTTTCACCTGACTGTCAGAGTGGTAAGCTAATCTAATACACTCACATAAGAAAGGGGGTGAACTATATGAAAAAAGCTATGATATACTCCATCACGGCCATTTTGGTATGCGTTTTTGGTTTCTACCTATCCGTCCAGGCTGACGCTGCCGACAGTATGATTACTTCTCCAGAAGCCGACCAGTGGGTGGTTAGCAATCTCTCCCTGGCCGCAACCTATGCTGACTATGATCTAGATTTCGATCCGGTCTCATGGGCTGTTCGCTACGACACTTGTGCCGCAAGTACCAATACGGTCATGGGTAATGTCGACGGATACAGCGACCCATACACCTGGGATGGCGCGAGTTTTTCTGCTATGGCCGACGTCAGCAGCTGGCCGACCGGTCACTACTGTTTCGTCTTCAATCCGCAGGAAGACACCGGTGCCAGTGACGTCCGGCTGACCCAGTGGTTCTACGTCGTCGATGGCGTAGTCAATGGCGGCGGGCACCTACTCAATGAAACGGGTAAACGTAAAGACTGGTCCGATGTCAGCTTTGGCGGTGCCATAGCCGACATGGGTAACCATACATACATGGGCGATTGGGAAATAAATTTCCACAATGTGAATCATGATGTGTTTGACAAGACTGCGTTCCACGGTTCAGATGTGCATGCGCTTAATGTATATAACGGCGACTCAGATACCTGTGACTATGCCATAAACTTCACCATATATGGCGAATGGAATGGCATGCCCGGCTACTATGTGATCTTCCGGGCGGGAGATGACGGCTCACCAAATGTCGGAGATACCGCTCGTGTCACACTGTACGAACCGGGTGGAGCAGTTGTGTACGACACCACCTATGGATTCGCCCATGAATTCCCCGATGAAAGTTCATGTGTGGGTACCGCTCGCACTGGACTCGACACTGGAAATATCACTATCGACTTCGAGTAAACACGCAAAGACAGCTTAGCATATACAGCTAGGCTGTTTTTGTATTCTAGAAAAGCTCACTAGGTGGTGAGCAGCCCTCCCGAGGCAACCAGGATAAACAAAAGACCCGCGAAGAGAGAAAGCGGTATGACTAATTTAAATATAACTCCCGTTATACTTCGACCCATAATAATTTGTGTTTTTGTTTTATTTCTACTATAAGTATACGCCAAAAAACGGCTTTTGTCAATCAACACGGTGCAAAAAACTAGTACCTGCTATTTCCCGCTGGAGAGCCAACCGTCTGCACCGCGCTCGGTATCGGAGAGTTCATCGACTTCTTCAAATACCACCGTCTCATGCTGCTGGATTAGGAGCTGAGCGACCTTGTCCCCTACCTGGATTTCATAGGGTTGGTCGGTCGTGTTATACAGTACTACTTTTACCTCGCCACGGTAGGTGCAATCGATCACACCCGCGAGAGAATGAATGCCGTGCTTCGCGGCCATGCCACTCCGGTCCCAGACCAGAGCGACATATCCGGTGGGCATCTCCATCGCAAAGCCGAGTGGCACCATGGCCCGTTCTCGTGGGAGGATTGTAACTTTTTCCACCGCAAAAACGTCCAACCCTGCATCGCCCGCCCGGCCATGCATTGGTAGTTTGGCTTCAGGATGGAGTCGTTTGAATTTCGCTTTCATGATCGCGCACTGGCTACGAGTGTGTCGATCTGAGCGTGGAGCTCATCCATCGTGCCATTGTTATTGATCGTCTGATCAGCCTTCGTCATCAGTTCAGGGATAGCTTGCTCGGTCGGGAGGTCGTGCTGCTTCGTAAACTGCTCCAGGGTGAGATCTGCCTCGCCGGCGTTCTCGCCCCGCTTCACGATACGGGCATGACGGATTTCGAGATCGGTATCCACGGCCCAGAGCTGGAAGTCGGGTCGCGCTTTCAGAGCATTGTATTCATCGAAATAGCGAATCCCGTCAAAGACGGCGATGGACACATCCATGCTTTCGAGATCCTTGATCAATGTCTTGACCAGGATGTCATTACCATACTCCCCGCGCATCAGCTCAGCGAGCTGACTCATGGCCTCCCGTGTCTCCTGGACATAGCAGCGGTGAATCATATCCCGGAGCGGCTGCGAAAACTTCACGGCCTTCGCGCCGTGCTGCTGCACGAGATACTCAGTGATAGTCCCCTTGCCCGTGGCGAGCGGACCGACGAGTCCGATAATCATATTACTGATCCTTGTGTTTATGCGGAATCTGTACCGCTTCCCAGTTGCTGTGATACTGACGATAGGTCACGCCTGCCTCGTCGAAGAGCCGACGAGAAGCGATCCAGATCGGTTCATCATGATATTTATCACTCTCATAGATCACTTCGCGGATGCCGTTTTGGATGATGGCCTTGGCGCATTCATTGCACGGGAAGAGTGTAGTATAAATCTTGCAATCCTGCGTATCAGAGTTGGAATTATATATGGCGTTTTCCTCGGCATGGACGACGTATGCGTACTTCGTCTCCGGGAGTGGCAGTTTGCTGTCTCGCTCCCAGGGCAGGGCGTCATCGTCGATGCCCCGTGGCCAGCCGTTGTACCCGAGACCCGCGACGACATTCTGCTGGTTGGCGATCACCGCTCCAGCCTGCGTGCTGGGATCCTTCGAGCGCTCCGCGATGACGTGCGCCATCCGCATAAAACACTCGTCCCAGGATATATAATCTTTGCGACTTGCTGTCATATGCTCGTAGTGTACTTATGATTAAGCTTGGACGCGAATCCCTGGCCCCATGCTGGTCGAGAGTGAGATACCTTTGATATAGGTTCCCTTCACCCCAGATGGCTTGGCCCGCTGGATGGCCTCCATAAATGCTTCGTAGTTCTCGAGGAGTTTCTCCTCGCCAAATGATACTTTGCCAATCAGTTGGTGGATATTACCCGAGTCATCATTGCGGAATGTCACTTTACCTTTGGACAGGGCTTCGACTGCGTCGGCAACTTTTGGCGTGACGGTTTCACTGCGCGGATTCGGCATCAGACCTTTTGGGCCGAGAATTTTCGCGATCTGCCCGAGGTGTTTCATCATGGCCGGCGTCGCGATAGCCACATCGAAATCCAGCTTGCCGGTTTCTTTGATCTTCTTCACGAATTCCTCACCACCGACGATAGCGGCGCCAGCTTTTTCCGCAGCGGCCTGGTCTTTTTCCTCAGCGAAGACGGCGATGCGGACGGATTTACCGGTCCCGTGCGGGAGGGTAATCGTCCCCCGGACGACTTGGTCGGCTTTCTTTGGGTCGATACCGAGTCGGATATGGATCTCAACACCCGCGTCAAATTTCGTAGTGTTTGTTTTGCCAGCCAGGGCGACCGCTTCCGGAGCAGGATATGACTTCGTCTGGTCAACGAGTTTCGCTGCCTCCTGGTATTTCTTAGATCGTTTCATAGATGTTCCTTTCGTGGTGCGTGCCCCCTCGACTCAGCCGCGGACGGCTTCGCTCGGGGTCCCACAAAAAATAATTAGTAGAGTTATTGATTGGATGGAGTTTCGGACGGTGTATCAGCGCGTTTCTTCTCCCGGGCGTAGCGCCAGTGGTACCAGAAGAGTGGAATGCCGAGCAGAATAAACGGCAGCGAGCTCGATGCTTGATTCTGAAGAGAATCAAACTTTTGCTGCGAATCCTGCCACTGGTCATAGTCATCCTGCCACGTCCCGGCCGCGCTGACGATAGCGGGGTCGAGTTCACAGACGTCACCACATGACTTGATAGCCTCAACGGTAGTTGTGCCCATTGACTTCGGAGAAACTGGTGACACGAGATCAACCACCCGTTCGACTGTATTTGACGACTGCGGGATGAGCCAGAGCCGCAGCATAGAATTAATGAAGATCGAGCCAGCGATCACCACCATCAGAAGTGCCGCCAGTGATACGAGATAGAAATAGCTGCTCCGGATGCTAGGCAGCGGCGCACCCTCTCTCCCCTCACGCTGGACAATCCGAAAATGAATGAAGAATAGTGGGAGCGCAATGATGAGGAGCGACAGCGCGGTGATAAGTCGCTCGTAGCGCTGGGTATTCGGATTTTCCATTCGCTCGTGCCATTCTGCATACTGCTGCTGCCACTGCGTAAGTGCCTGCTGATCTTCAGTAGAAAAAGCACAACTCTCATCGCAACTCGCGGTAGTCAGCTCACCGGTCTTGTCAGATATCAGACTGGGGATATACGGCTCGGGTGGTGGGCCGATACGATACCCGACCGGATCAGCATTGGTGAACACCCATGATTGGAGACCGAGTGCGAGGACCGCCACCAGTGAACCAATGACGAGTCCGAGCGTCACCAGTGACGCGATATAAAAATAAAGCGAACGAACTTTAGTGCCGGTGTCGTGCGTTGAGGCCATAGCGATGGTCTATTAAAATATTATTTCTGGACTTGGATACCCATGTTGCGCGCCGTCCCCTCGATGATCCGCACTGCGGCATCGAGACTAGCGGCATTGAGATCAGGCTCTTTGATCTTCGCGATCTCCTCAAGCTGGGCTCGCGTGACGGTACCAACCTTCTGTTTCAGAGGATCGCCCGAGCCCTTCTGGATTCCCGCGGCTTTCTTCAGTAGTTCGGCAGCGGGTGGGGTTTTCAGTTTGAAATCAAATGTCCGATCCTCGAAGATGGTGATCTCCACGGGGATGATGTCGCCACCTTTGTCTTTGGTAGCAGCATTAAACTTCGTACAGAATTCCTGAATATTGAGGCCGTGCGGACCGAGGGCGGTACCAACCGGTGGTGCGGGAGTCGCTTTGCCAGCGGGTAACTGTATTTTAACGATTGTTTTGACTGGTTTGTCTGCCATAGGATATTAAATTTTCTTAATTTGCAAGAAGTCGAGCTCGACTGGTGTTTCCCGTCCAAACATCGAGACCAATACCTTGACCTTACCACGGGCTTCGTCCACTTCGTTGACCTTGCCTTCAAACTCTTTGAACGGACCATCGGTAATCTTGACCGGGGTACCCGGATTGACATCAATCTTGTATTTCGGTTCTTCGACACCCATGCGGCGCTGAATTTCTTTTACTTCCTGCTCGGAGATAGGTGTCGGTGTCGTACCCGAACCGACAAATCCTGTCACATTTGGGGTGTTTCGTACCACATACCAGGAGTCATCCGTCACGATCATTTCCACCAGTACATAGCCGGGGAAAATTTTCTCAGTTACAACACGGCGTTTGCCGTTCTTGATCTTGATTTTATTCTCAGTTGGGATCAGGACGCTATAGATCTTATCCTGCATATCCATAGACTCGATACGCTGACGGAGATTCCGCGCGACGTTTTCTTCGTAGCCGGAGTAGGTATGCAGCACATACCAGCGACGTCCCTGTTGGAGAGTTTGCTTTGGCATAGTTAGTGTACGTTGATGATCAGTTGCTCGACGGCGATATTCAGTCCAAAGTCAGCCGCACCCAGGAAGAGCGCGGTGAAGAGGCTGATGCCCAGTACGAGTAACGTGTATTTGATAGTTTCATTCCGTGAGGGCCACACGACTTTCTTCAGTTCGTCGCGGGATTCTCGGAAATAGCTGACAATTTTATTCGCCATAATAATTTATCGGTCTTTAAAACCCCCGCTCGTGGGAGCTGTGGGGCTAGTACCACTATAGTACAATACCCCAGCGCTCCTGTCAAATAGTGCTAAGATTAGCATTTATTTTATACAGACTTTTCTTGTCCGCATTAAATTATTATTGTCACTTTTCTGCCCGTCCAGAAAAGTGACAGGAAAGAGACGCTGGGATTTCTATTCGCTAGGAACTATATATCTACATACTATTTAGGAAGAACTCAGGAGAAATCCCAGACCCAAATTCTTACACAGTTTTTTGGAATACAGCTTTTAGTATTTGGGGTCCCGTGCAGCGGGATCGTGATGCATGTTCGAGCGAAAAGCGAGTTACATCGCGAAAGGACGACGAGCCCGTTTGGGTTAATTTCTTTGTTTTGGCGGGAGTTCTTTTGTGCACCTTTTCTTGCGGACAAGAAAAGGTGCAATTATTAAACATCCAAATTCTGTACCGACTTCGCATGCGTGGTGATAAAGGTCTTGCGCGGGGCGACGTCGTCACCCATCAGGATATCAAATACCTCATCTGACTTCTCGGCGTCCTCGACCGTCACCTGTTTCATGACACGTGTCTCAGGATCCATCGTCGTCTCCCAGAGCTGCGACGGGTTCAT
>JAXDBW010000066.1:0-60824 GCA_034678405.1 Patescibacteria group bacterium
AAATATTGACTTGCGATATCGACGCACCAAAAAGAACAATGGCAATATAAAGCTGACCCAGGCAGTATAAGAATAAGTTAATACAAAGCCCGCCAAAAGAATAAGTGCCCCAACACCAAATACCCACCGAATACGGGGCGATCGTTCCGTAATAATCAGCATAAGTGACAAGGGTAACATCAATAACAACAAGCTCGAGATTGCATTTGCATTAAAAAGTAATCCACTCACTCGATTGGCCGACTGACCGACAAATAAATAGAGTCCAGCAGCAGCGGCAACCACGCCAACTCCCCACACTCCATATGCCAACCAAGCGATGCGACGATCATCACGAAAAAATGTATACGCCGCATAATATACCAGGAGATAGGCGACGAGCATCGCTCCCTGGCTAAGGCTATGATACCAGTGCGTAGAAAATGGAATGGTAGCAATCGCAACACCAATCCACATCAGAAGATATGTATGCGGATTTTTTAATGCCCGTGATACATATCGCGTAGAAACAAAGTTGATCTCTCGCCATACGAGAAATATGAGAAGAAAAGAAAAAACAAGCACAATCGCTTGGACCCATTTACTCCACTCGCCTGAAAAAAAAGACGCGAGTAGAAGTAGCACGATAAATAAAGAGGTGATTACCTTTTCGCGACCAGTCATGAGGAGATAGAAAACGTATTACGCCACTCCAGTATATCACGAACTGATATAGTTCGTCTTGACTGAATAGTATGACGCTGGGCCAAGAGGCGTGGCAGTGATATGGCGACCCCCCAAGCAATGCGCACATAGAGCAACGATCGTGCAATGACGCCAACTCGTGCCCCTGTCGGGAGGCCGCTTCTCCCCTCCAACGCTCTCAGCCATAGTCGTACTGGTAAATTCTTGATGGCCATATATATACGATTACGTCCAGTAAGAAAGCGTTGGAAAAGTATCGACATTTTCTTTGTAGTGGCGGATACTTTATGATACACCACCGCCTTCGGGGCATACATGATCCGCCACCCGCGGAGGCGCGCTCGAACTGATAGGTCAGTATCCTCAACGTAGGCGAAGAAATGACTATCAAAATAATCATTACCCAGTTTGATGTCCTCAAGCATCGCTCGTCGGTAGAGCGCTGCGCCCGCACGAGCACTGAAGCATTCCTCAGTCGTATCATACTGACCGACATCGCGTTCACCTGCGCCGCGTGTTACCACTTTTAGTGTATGCGGCAACAAAAAATCACCGGCTGAATCAAACTCATCGCGACGATAATAGTTCATCATTTTACTTGCCACGGCACCAATTTGTTCATCTGATTCTGCTACGGTGATCATCTCAAGCAGCCAGCCAGCGTCAACCTCCGTATCATTATTAAGAACTGCCACGTACTGAATAGCGGGATCTTTCAAAACCTCCCGCACACCAACGTTGTTTCCCTCAGCAAAACCTAGATTTTTTCCCGTCTCAATGGTCTCAACTGCAGGGAAGTTTTTTCTCACAAATGCAACCGAGTCATCGGTTGAGCCATTATCTACCAGGACGATTCGCGGCCGGACGTCTACGAGCCTAGCGACAGATGACAGGCAGGTTTCGAGATGCTCGAGCCCATTCCAATTCAAAATAATTATTGCTGAAGTTGGCATAAAGGTATTGCCCACAGTATATCAAACTATACATAAACCAAAAAGCGCCCTCATATATTGAAGACGCTTTTGGTTATTCCTTTTTTGGACTGCTTTTTGATAATTAGCAGCTACCCATAGCGGCGGCTAAATCGCCATCGCCTGAGGTTCCATCTGATTTGATCCAGAAATAGAATGGTCCACCACTACCCGGTGACTCCAGCTGAGTGTAGAGCAAGAAGTCAGCATCACTGTTACATGATTGGTAGACGTAGCGAAGCCCGTTCGCGCTGTTGGCAGCCGGATCTTCAATTGCTTTACTGATGTACTCTGGAACAATAGGATTGGTAGCTTCGGTCTCATCAAAAATGGAGTTTGTAGTGCCTACGCAGGTGCTGCCTGTTCCGGCAACGCATGAGTATGCACCGGCGGCGGCAGAAGGATACGAATTACTGTTATCATCAGCGTAGAGGACCAGAGCGGTCTTCACCTGAGAAATATCAGATTTACGGGTAGCGTCACGGGCCTTTTCCCGGGCACCGTTTAACGCGACCAAACCGATGGTAGCCAAAATACCGATGATCGCAATAACGACCAATAACTCAATGAGTGTAAAACCTTTTCGTTTCATGTCTTCACCCCCTTTCATTTTATAGCAAAGACATGTAGGGTTCTGCCGTGCCCTGTTTCTTCACAGATCACGGATCCGCCTGACCCGTGCCTTCCACAAGGCACTAAAAGCGGAAACCACATGTCATTTACCAGGATGTTTATTTCTAATGAAAGAACGCTTACGTTAAGATATCAACAATGCACTGATAGATTCTATGCTAGAATCATATCATATTTTTCCTAAAAAGTCAACAAACTATAGCAATTATTTTGCTAACCTTAGAGGAAAAAATGCCTAGATCGCGCTCGATAAATTGTATAGCGGCAGGATAATTGCGGAAACGAGGAATCCGACGGCCACACCAATCACTATCATAATAATGGGCTCAATGGCTGTCGTCAGATTAGCCAATGAGTTTTCTAGCTCGCGTTGGTAGAAATCAGCTATCTTCTCCAGAATCTTATCCAGCTGACCGGACTGCTCACCCACACTCATCATTTGGGAGAGCATCAGCGGGATGTTCTTATCTTTTACAAATACCGTCGTAATCGAAGCGCCGCCCTCAACTTTCTTGATGGTCTCCTGGGTGAGATCGTGGTACAGGGTGTTGCCAACGACATCCGACACGATATCAAGCGACTTCGTTAAAGGCACGCCAGAGGTGATAAGCGTGGATAGTGCCCGAGAGAACCGCGTCAGATATAGACGGCTAAACATTACACCAAACATGGGCATTTTTATTTTGAGTAAGTCAATTTTATGACGGCCTCGATCAGTTTTGTTATATGCTCGTATGCCAAAGTACAAACCGATTAATACTATCAATACCAACCACCAAAAATTGCGCAGAAAATCACTGATGCCAATAAAAATAATCGTGGTAATAGGCAAATCTACATCTGCTCCTTCAAAAATTGACGTAATCTGAGGCAATACAAACATCATCATCATCGCTCCGACGAGTCCCAAGGCTACTACGATAAAGGTCGGATAAATAAGGGCGCCTTTAGCCTTGGCCCGAAGGTCGTAATCTTTTTCTTGCTGATCAGCAAGGTACTCGAGGATTTCATCAAGTCGACCAGTGGTCTCGGCCGAGCGGATCATTTGAATAAAAAAATTGCTGAACACTCGCGGATACTTCGCCAAAGCCTGAGATAATTTCGCGCCGCCGTCGACTTCATCGGCAACATCCGATAGGACCGATTTCAGTTTTACATTATTCGTCTGCGCGACCAATACCTTGAGCGCGCGAACAATCGGCACATTTGAAGTAATCATCACTGAGAGCTGGCGAGCAAAGACAACGATGTCTTTGGTTTTCACGCCTGAGCCGAGAGAAAACTTGCTCATGAAGCTGGAGGACTTCCGCTCTTTGAGTGAGATAATAAAAAGCTTCTTATCGCGCAACATGCCATACGCGATATTTTCTGATGGCGCGACAACCACACCATCTACAGTCTGGCCATCATCGTTTCGTGCTTTGTATGCGTACTCAGCCATGAATAAGTATCAGAATATTACGTGACGATTTCTTTTACTTTTTGGACCACCTCGGCCGGCATGAAATGCGCCTTGACGAGATAATCCTTGGCCCCGAGGTCGAGCCCTTTTTGCACATCTTCTGGTTGGCCGAGATTAGTCAACATGATGACGGGGATGTCTTTTGTTTTTTCGTCATCCTTGAGATTTTTTAGTACATCAAATCCCGACATCTTTGGCAGAATCACATCGAGTAAAATAATATCCGGATTGGTCGCTCGCGCCTGATCGAGTCCTTTCTCACCATTATCGGCCAGGACCACTTCGAAATTTTCAAGTTCGAGTTTGGTCACATACATGCCAGCGAGAAATGTATCGTCTTCGACGAGTAGAATTTTGATTTTTTTCGTTTGGGTATCAGCCATATAATTGTCGGGATAGTTATTTACGGGTTGCGTGTAATATCTCGTTGAATGACGTCTTGCCCTCGAGGGCTTTGAGGACGCCATCCTGTGACATGGCAATCATATTCTGTCGGACGGCAGTCTCTCGGATCGCATCAATCGTCGGATTCGAAATGATGACATTTTTCATCTCGTCATTAACCTCTATGATTTCATCAATCAAGATACGACCCTTATATCCCGTATTTTCACAACGCGCACATCCCTTGCCTTCGAAAAATTTCAGCTCTGGTTTTTCGGTACCCAGTCGAGCTTTGTATACCTCGGGAGGGATATTCGCCATTTGTTTCTCGACCTCACGGCGTAACTCATCTGGCAATGCTACTTCTTCTTGACAGTACTGGCAGAGTCGTCGCACCAAACGTTGGGCGACCACCGTCGATAATGCAGCCGTAATAAGGAACGGCTCAATATTCATGTCGATCAAACGGGGAATGGCACCAAATGAATCGTTGGTATGTAGCGTCGACAGGACGAGGTGACCGGTCAGCGCGGCATGCACCGCGAGCTCGGCGGTTTCATTATCACGAATTTCACCTACCATGATTACATCGGGATCCTGACGCAAGATTGACCGCAGCCCCGCGGCAAAGGTGAGGCCGACATCGGGATTAATCTGGGATTGGTTAACTCCCTCGATATAATACTCAACTGGGTCTTCAAGCGTTACGATGTTGACCGATTCATCATTGAGGATAGTCAGCAGCGCTGACAATGTAGTCGACTTACCGGAGCCAGTCGGACCAGTCAAGAGGATCATACCCACCGTTTTCTGCGTCGCCTGCTTCATCAGATCCAACGCCCGCCCCTCAAACCCGAGCTTTTCGAGATCAAGCACAACTGAGGCTCGATCCAAAATACGCATCACGACTTTTTCATTGGCAAAGAGTGGCAGTGTCGAAACACGATAGTCAATAACTCGCCCTCCCCACTCGGTGCGAAACCGACCGTCCTGCGGCACGCGCGTCTCATCAAGTTTCAAGTTACACATGACCTTAATACGAGCCACGATGGAATTATGGACATACCGCGGCAACACCAGTGAGGTATGCAACACACCATCAACCCGATAGCGCACCCGCGTTTCATTTTCGACTGGCTCAATATGAATATCCGAGGCATTGCCCTCGACCGCGTGCTTGAGGATGACGTTAACCATCTTGGAAACGGGCGCGCTCTTCACGACCTCCTCCATCCCTTTTTCCTGAGATAGGATTGATTCAAGCGAATCATCTTCGTCTTTCTTCTCAGTGCTGGCTAGCGCCTCCTCTACTTCAGCGCCGAGAGTGGCATACTGTTTAAACGCCTGGCGAAATCCACTATCAGAAATAATATGATAGTTTAATTTGTACCCATTTTCCCGGGCAATAAATTCTATCGCCTCAATCGCCTTGAAATCACCGGGGTTCACCATCGCCACGTCGACAGTGTTGCCATCTTTTTTGAAGGCGACGACATGATAGTTCTCCGAAAGCTCTCGTGGGATTAGATTCAATACTGACTGCGAAATAGTATTACCAAACAAATCGACATACGGCACCCCGAGTACCTGCGCTCGTGCTTTCGTTACCTCTTCCTCGGAAATCATGCCTTTTTGCATGAGACGGTTGACGACGTCATTATCATCCGTGGCCTGTTGTCGAATCTCCGCGAGCTTCTCAGGCGGAATTTGCTTTTGCTGCAGGACGATATCAAGGACGGATTGGTTAGAATATTCAGTTGTAGGGATGTTTTGCATGGTGCCCTACCTTAAAACTCTATGGGAGCAAATGGATTAGTATTGGCCGGTACCGTTAATAGGTTTTTTGATGACTCATTGCCACTCGCATCCACGGCGGTGACGGTATAGTAGTATGGGACATTGGGTTGGACAGTGGAATCCACATATACATACTCTCCATCATCCTCTACCGTGACATCAGCGAGAGCGACCTCGTTCAGTTGGGTCCCCACCAATCCACGAGTGGTGGAACGATATATGCGCACTGCGGCGACATCGCTCGCGTCGGTAAATGTCCAGCTCACTTGGAGATTCTCTCCTAGACTTGCCACTGTGATATTTTCCGGCGCATTGGGAGCGAGGGAGTCGGTGGGGATGGCCACTACTTGAGTTGCATTTGTCGATTCATTGTCTCCATTTGCCAGTCGTACGAGATAATAATAGCGTGAGCCATTTTCCACATCAGTATCTTGGTACGTCATCAATTGGTGAGCGGCTGATACCGGCAGGATGGTGACGAGCTCACCGAGCGTTCCCTGTGTAGTCGAGCGGTATACGTGTGCTTCTGTATAATTCACCTGCGCTGGCGTTTCCCAGGAAAGGGTTAAGACGGCACCGATCGATGGATTGGCGATGGCGATATTAACTGGTGCGAGTGGCGAGGCATCATCAAGCACGACACCCTCATGCTGATCGGCATATCCGGGAAACTCATCCCGCTCTAGCTGATACAACTGAGGATCATCGAAGATGTCACTTTCAAACGTCGATACTTTCGTCGGGGTAATCACCGCCGCGGGAGCATTAGCCGTACCCGTATCCGTCGTACTCGGCGTCGCGTAAAACTGGCTATACACGAAATACCCGCCTCCTAACATGATAACTAATAGGGCTAGGAGGAGATATCGTGTTCGTTTATTGATGCCGCGTTTTTGGATCAACATAGTACGAAATTATTTATAGTACAGCGTCAGATTTAAACCGTAACTCGTCTCAGAAGGAACATAAGAAATCGAATGTAACTCCATCAGAGGCAGCTGAGTGCTAATGCTGTCGAGAAAATCCTTGAACTGAAAGTAGCTGGCTATACCGTCTATGGTAAGAGTAATATTTAATGTTTTTACTGTCTGCGATACACTATCACTAGACTTGACTGCTTTTAGTGGTCCCGTATCGAGACTCACCAGGTTCAGTCGGTGCTGTGACACAAAATTCTTCAACTCAATCATGATTTGCGGTAATTCTGATTCGGTTGGAATCACAGAATCTAACTGGTGCAGTTGGATCGCCGTCAATTCATTGTATTGGGCACTCAGATCTTCGAGGCGCCCAAGGGTGATGCGTCGATCCTCATACGCCTGGAGTTGAGCCTGGAGATCGGTTTGCCCTGCTTGCTGTATATCAGTGACTGTCCCATGAATAAATACTAGATATCCCACCCCTCCAATGATTACTACAATCCCAGCCGCTACCAGTACGAAGTATTGGCTAATGATAAATGCTATGGTTCGTTTTAGTCGTTTCGTGTTCATAGTGAGGCGGGAAAATAAAATACCTGAGGAGTCACCGTCATAGATATTGAAAATGTTACCGGTGCATCAACGGTTGTCGTGACTGCTGTCGTGGTCCCCTCAGACACTGATTGGAAAGCAATATCAGAAACCGTAACTGATGTAACGAACGTATCGGCTGCCTGGAGCACCATGAGCTGTTTGATGGCTGCGTCATAATTCTTCCCTACGGCTGACAGTTGAATAGAACCATTGACGTCTGCGGTCATATTCGTGAAATATACATCGGGGGTAGTATGTTGCTCAATCTGTGTAAAAATGGATGACCAATACACATGCTTGTCCAGCAAGGTTTGCACATCGTCAATCTGCTGACGCAATGACGAAACCTCATTCTGCAAATTCTGATACGAGCTGATCTGGATATCGGCGATAGTTATGTCATTGCTAATTTTGTTAATACTTGTCGTAATCGAGTTATAGTACCAGTTCGCCCAGAGCCATCCACCAAATACCAAGCCAGCGGCAATAATGGCAAAGGTCGCCAGGGAAAGGACTCGGGAAATGGAAATTTCTTGTTCGAGTGCTTCCTCGGGGACGAGGTTGACCTCCCAATTTAAACCAGCCTGGGGTGACAGTACATCGCCCGTGCTTTTTCCTAGGGCAGAGGCTGTCGGCTGGCCGCCTTTTTCTGATTTCCCTGAGCGCGAGAACATGCCTTTGATACGTGCCCACAGTGAAACATGAGCGGCCTGCTGTACCGGTGGAGGGGGCGGCATTGGAACATCTGCATCTTTTTTCGGCTCAGGCTTCGGCAAGATATTGCTTTTTTCTTCAGCGACCAATTCAATTGGGCTGACAGGAACAGCCTCCTGTTTTTTGGGTTCAGGCTTCGGCGCGGGTGGTGGCGGCGGAGGTGGCGCGACGGGTGCTACGGACGGCTTCTGCTCAGGCTGAGAAACTACAGGCGCTGGTGGCGGAGGTGGGAGCGACACTTTCTTCTCACTGACCACTGTTGGTTCGGGCTGGACCTCGGTAACAAAACTAACAGACGGCTGCTGTGTATCTTTTTCGGTATCTGCCGGCACCGCGGGCAGTGCTGGGGCTTCCTGGGCCTGACGGGCAAAGAGCGAACGGAACCAGTCCACCATGCGCCCAAAAAATGATCGCCGTTCTGTAGATTTTTCTGCTTCGCGATCCACAGGTTCGGGCGTCGGGGTCGTCACCGTAATAACGTCGCCGTTACGCTTTTTGAGTCGCTCGCTCGGTCCTGAAATTTTTTCTGCTTTAATCGTTGAGTACTTCGGAAATTGCTCGGCCTCTGGGTCATACGCAGGAGCAGTAGGAGTGGCTGCTGGCTCGGGATTGGCCGTCTCACGACGGAAAAGGCGCGCAATAAACCCACCCCGATCACGAGACAGTGGTTGGGCCGGTTTATGCGCCTGCGTGGCTGTGGGCTGGGTTTTTTGGTAGGTGATCTTCGGTTTCTCCTGACTCTGCGGTTGTGCCTGACGCACATGCTCCTCAATCTTCACTTTGTGCTCTGGGACTTGCATATCCTGGCCTGCCTGCGGCTGCTCCGTTGGCTTGCGGAACGCTCCTTTAAAAAACGTCAAGACGCCGCCCCGTTTGACGCTTGAGCGCTTCTTTTCGCGCCGCGACGGGCCGGTCATGGCAATTACTTTTCGTGGTGTTGATTTTGCCTTATCTGCTTTTGTTTTTTCCTCACTGGGGAGGAGATTGATCGCCATACGGAGATGGTGATTTATATTTTGGTTTTTCGTTTTTCCCCTATCGCCACTGAACAATTTTGTTTCAGTGTTTTTCGCGATATAAATGATGAGCCTAGATCTCGATTGAATGAGATAGGCTTTTATTGAGCTTCATGTGGGTCTTTTGCCCATATTTTGCTCAGTATGTCTTTATTTTAGCACATTTAAATTAGAAAGTCAAGGATTTTACCCCTTACTTCCCGAGGTGCACTATTGGAAGCCGCTACTCCCCTAACCCAGTTCGCGCATAGCTAAACCGATCGCCACTGACATACGGGGGCCCAATTCCTTGAGCAGTCCATCAATTTCTACTGGATGCACCACCCGAGCCCACGGATCACCGACAAACGACCGAATATTGAATGATGACTGAATATACTGAGTGAGATTACCCAGAAATGCAGAACCACCAGTGAGCACGACCTTGGCAATCGGCTGCTTGTACTGATTCCGGTAGATATTCATGATATACCGGATTTCGTTCATGATGGAGTTAATGACGTATTTCACCTGCTTGGGTAATTTATCGAGCTCCTCACCGCCTACCGCGATACTCATGTCACGCTTAAACTGCTCCGCCTGTTCATAGGACACGCCCATGGCATCGACCATAGCGGTCGTGATGCTTTTGCCACCGAGGTCAATGCTGCGATTGAGAATCGGCACGCCATCAGCGAAGATAATGATACTGGTCGCGGCTCCACCGATGTCAATAACCATAATCGGATTTTTATCGTTCCCGACCAGAGAGCGCTCAATGGCAAACGACTCAGTCTCAAGTCCGACCAGCCGCAATCCGGTGGTCTTGAAGAGTTCGACGTAATGATTAACCAGGTTCTTCGGAGCCGCTGTGAGCAGCACCTTGATATGCTCCTTTTCACCCCCCGTGAGATCCCCGCTATTAGCCGTGTCTTTTTTCTTATCATTCTCTTGTGCATCTGTTTCATCTGACCCTTTTTTGTCTTTGTCCTTCTTGTCTTTCTTCTCTTTTTTGTCCTTCTTATCCTTTTTCTCATCCGGCAAGCCTCCGAGCACTTCCCAGTCCAGGATCATTTCCTCCAGCGGGATTGGTACAAATTTTTTCGCCTCCCAGCGGACCGCTGAAATAAGATCTTTTTTATTCATTGCCGGCAGGCTGATAATCGAGCTAAACACACTAAAGCTCGGCAGCGCGGCGATGGCATTCTCTGTACTTACTTTTGATTGTTTGAGTAATTCTTTGAGATGAGCACCAATCGCCTGACGCGCCTCAGGTGAATCATCTTTGACGATGTTATACGTTTCATCAATAAAACCATACGTCACGAGTTGCGGACGGTTATTTTCTGTTTTGAGCTCGACGACTTTGATACTTGATCCGCCGAGATCGATGCCGACATAACTTTGATTCTTGGCCATAGTGACTAGGGCGTTACGCGTTGGTAAATGGGTAGGGCTTTCGTGAAATCAGCGAGGCCGGGTGGAGTGTTTGCCACGACTCTCCCATCATACATGATCTGTTCCGCCCCTTCAAGGTTCAGCGTGTACTTCCGATCAAAATTATATCCGCTGGCGATGAACAAACCAGAGACATGCAGCGGTACCTGATAATCAATATGATACTCTGCGTTCAGCTGCTGATAGGCGCGCGATTGACCGGCCGCGGCAAACGTTTCGTTACCTCCGCGCCGGAGACGGATGCCGATACTATGACCGGGGGCGTAGCCGGAGTTATTTACCCATGCCTGGACTAACCGTGCGGAGTCGGTCAGTTGCTGGAGTGCACCATTTATAGGTGCGCCAGCTGGGATATCCTCAGCCACTTCAGCTACCGACTGGGACATAATGCTTGTGTACGGATTGACCCCACCAAACCCAGCGGAGATATTTACCTCATCCAACAGCCCTTGGCGCAATTGGAACGTGCCAGCATCGGCATTGCAGTCAGAGGCATACAGCCGCAGGTATGCTCCGATGATTTCGGCATTATCAGGAATTTCCGTATAGCCGGCGGTTGGCACAAATCTGAAGAATGACCGATAGGGACTGCCACTTGTCCAACCGACATTGAGACAGTCGGCCGCAGGATTTGCGGCCCAGTCACCGGCGTTTTCGCCCCATGCTTCTACATCATCAGCGGTATCAGTCACGGTATAGACTGTCCGGCGGGGTGAATACTCCACTACTAATTCTGCTGGACTGCCAGTGGGGGCAGTAGCCGCATCAAGTGTCTTGTAGTCATCTGGACTGGCATTGCCCTCGTGCAGCATGACGCCGAAATAATCGCCGCTTGCGTATTGATCATCAGATACTACCCGCTGAACTAGCGAATGTATGTCAGGGCTGGTATGCACGCTCTCAGAATTCCAACCCTGCGTGTCATAGACAATGCTACTCCCAATTCCAGCGTTATAGGCGCTTGCATTGCTGAAATCAACTGATGCGGGGTCGTCGAGTGCGTAGATACGTGCCTCGTAGTCAGAACCGCTCAGCGCTCCTGTCGAGTGCGTGCGAATATATGCACTGCGGATCTCGGCACCAGGAGGAATGTCGAGCTGCCATCGCATGAGCGTCCGATAGGTCGTGGTAGCGGTTTGGCCAAATCGCATCGCCGTGGTGGCGCCAGAAACAGACCCGTCCAAACCAACTGTTGTATCATCAGCTGCCTGAGCAATAACATGGGTGACGGGCTGGACGCGACTCGTACTAATCACACCGCTCTCGATACTATCATTCGGATCAGCGTCAATGGCGACGAAGACGCCACTCAAATCATGCACGAGTGAATTAACGTACACATTTCCCCGGACAATGAATGCGGCCGATGGCATTTCAGTAATATCCTGTAATGGCGATGATGCAGTGGTTGGCTCATAGTAAATATCTGCATTGATAGTCAAATCGCCATCAATGATAATCAGTCCATTGCCAGTGGTACCGGCAGTCACATCGCCGCGACTGATGGTGATATCTTGGTCGATGGTGGCGTCACCATTATAATAGTAGACACGTCCATCAAGGATGTCAGGATGCGGCAGGGCGGCTAGCTCAGCATCGACGTCACCAGTGGCGAATGTATCCACGGTGTGCCCAAACCGATTTTGGCCATTCGTCACAGTGATGAGCGCATCGACATCAATCTTCGAGAGGGCATTCGGCCCAAAGGGTAATCCATAGTTGGGCACAAGCGGATCGAGACCAGGCTCGATGAGTGAACTCGTCGGTGCGCCCGTCTGCGAGGACGCGTAATTCCCTGCGATGCCCTGGATAGTACCATTAGAGAGGATGAGGTAGGTACCGGTATATTGGTTTGATCCGGCTGGCGGGGGCGCGAGACTAACATCATTGCCACCGTAGATATCACCATACTGAGTCTGGATAAATGGGATACCCAGTAGTGCACCCGCGGGAATAAATTCAATCCAGCCGATGCCCGTCGGCGTATGACCTGAGGTGAATTTGGTATAGAGAATATTCGATGCCACACAGTATTTCGTCCCTGGGGCAGCCTGGCTATCGAAACAGCGGGGGTAGGCTGATGGACAATCAGCGTCAATCGAGCACACAGTGCCACTGTATTCGCGTTCATTCCAGGCAACCTGGGGATTGCTAAATTGGTCGAGCGCGAGCGAGGGGCTACTGGAGTACCCCGCGGGCGTCTCGGCCACCGCCAGATGAGCATCATCGATGTGATTGCGAGCAGGATCCAGAGTATAGCCACCGGAGGCGGTGACCCAGGCACCCTGACCGCCATCACTCTCCCGACTCCAGTGCCGGTAGTAGATATCACCATCACCGGTCGTAGTCGTATCATCACCCCAGACGATATGCGGCTGGTCATCACGATCCATGACAACCTGAGGCGCCTCACCGGTATCGGCAAACCGTTGTAATTCGCCATTGAGATCGTTGTGTATATTGACCCAGAGGTTTGTTTCGTCTATATCGCCACTGACGGTCACCCAGTCCACGCCGTCCCACTGCCGATAGAGTATGTATCCCGGATCGCGCCAGACGATACCAGGCCGACCGTCCCGGTACAGAGCCAGGTCAGGATCCTGCGGATTCTCCGGTATGCCCAGGAGCCCGCCGATGCCCGCGCTCACCGAGAGGCTGCCCGGGGTACCATCAGCCGTGGACCAGGCAACGCCGTTCCAGTATTCATAATACACCTGAGTACCATCTACCCAGACGACATGGGGGATGTCCGCCCCATCCAGTTCTAGTTTCGGGAACAGATGTGCAATACCACCACCACGGGCACTGATTTCGAGAACGTCATCAGGACCGCCATTGACGTCGGTCCAGGTGCCGGCATTGAGCCATCGATATTGAATTGCCGAATTGTTAGCGGGACCATGACGATACGTAACATGTGGATTATTATTAGAATCCAATTCAAGGTCAGGCGTCCCACCGTCATCTACCTTTGTCGGCGTGGTCCACGTCGCCGTCACATTATCCCAACGGCTGAAATACACCTCCCCAGTATCGATGTCGGTGCCACCCTGCTGCCAAGCAAGGTATGGTATATCACTGTCTGTGAGCGCCAGTGAGGGCCACAATGCGTCGACACCGTCGATATTGCTGACATCGACCTGCGTAGCGATAGGATCGGTCGACCCCGAAACAAATGCAGACCCATCTGCCGATTCCCACGCACCCCGTTTCATCCGGGCATAATAAATATCATATGAGCTATTTGTTTCATTGTACTCAGTCCAGGCAATGTGAGGATCCCCGATCGAATCGGTCACAATCGATGGCGAACCATGATACTGATCGGTACTGTCAGCGCCTGCCTGCCCGGTCGCACTTAACTGGAGGTGCGGCAACCAAAGAGAATTATTTCGTGCCGAAGGGATCAACGCACCCTGCCAGCCCCAGCCAAAAAGTGTATACAGCTGCACATCAGACGGATTGACATCTGGATCTCCGAGGAATTGCTGAGAATCAATCTCCGTCCCGGACAGTGTGTAGGTCCCTGACTGGGATTGTCGGTCATCGTACGGACCACCGAGTCGAATCCATCCCCAATCGTTAAAGCCGAGCGCTTCACCGGCTTCTTTGAGCGAGAGCACCCGTGCCCAGCCGGTCACCTCACGGGTGATACCGCTGAAACTGGCGGTCGCGATTGCTTTGCACTGTTCGTCCGCTCCGGTCGGTACATAGTTTGGACAATCGCTGTCATGCGCGCAGGTGAAATATATACAATGTTCTCCCGAATTACAGTCAGCATCCTCAATACAGCTGGCGCCAGTATCTGAGCACTCGCCGTAGCGCTGTCCATTTTGACCCGCCTGATCAAAACAGTAGCCAAATCCGTTTCCTTCGGCAGTGTCTAGATACAGCTTGGCGAAACCGTTGTACCCACGGCTGCTCACGTAGGTCGTATTATCCACCGAGATGATATCATAGGAGCGGTGCCAGGACGTGGGAAACACCTGATAACTATCAACCAGCGACAGGCTCGACGCCTCATACTGGAATACGCGTGCCTCGGGATTCGTACAGCCACCGCCGACCGCCGCACAGGCGGTTTGTTCACAAATATTACCCGCCCCGCACTGATAATCATAATTACAATCGATGGTGCCGTCATTACTGCATTGACCCGTCGGATGGATCCCAGCACAATAGATCGTGCGATCATTCGTACAGGTCGCTGCCTGGCCCCAGTCAGTCAGCCAGATATAGCGGCCGTCATAGCTGATGCCCTGCGGGTACATCGAAAATCCGGTCTCTACCACATCTACAATACTGGCTGTATCAGGATTGACAATCATGATGCCCCCGGTGCCGAATTCCCCAAGCCCGTGCGTGGTATAAGACGTCACCGGGAAATACAGCAGCGCGCCGATCCGGACATGGCCATAGAGCGGATATGCATACGGATCGATATCAATCACCGTTTCCGAACCATTCGTCGGATTGAGCTTCGAGAGGTAAAAACTCTCATACCCGACCCACATAGACTGGGTGGTGGCATCATAGTCCATCGAGGCTGGATTGCCATGGCTCGCTTGGCATTCGGTAGTACCCGGCGTGGCATCGGCGCAGTTGAGCTCAACACCAGTTGCCGCATCAAACCGGGAGAAGGACCCCTCGAGATACCCATTGCCGTGGGTATCAGGATCTCCATCGGTATCGAAATTCTCACGGTTAGCAGTCCAGAGATCACCACTAACCGGATCATACCCGATGTCCACCGGATCACAGTACTTGGTCGGATCAATGCGATCAATATTATCCTGGCACGTATCCATAATGATGGTTTGGTCGACTGCTCTCGTCGCAGGATTTATTTCAAATATCACACCCGGCGTATCGGCCGCGAGCGGAGCCACGGTCGTTGTAGCGGTCAACCACAGACTGTTTTGCGCCATGATGATGGCGCTGAGTCCGCTGGCGCCCACGGCAGCCATATCTACGGTATTAATCACAGAAAAATCATCAGGGTCTATCTGCAACAGCAGATCTGCGTCGCCGCTGACCAGAGCCCAGATATAGGGGCCGCCGACTGTCACATCATCAAACGCGAAGTCAATCACGTCACTATTCATATCAGGGTAGACCTGCCCCCACTGGACGGTCCAGTCCGTCGTCTGCGGAGGTGAACCGGCACTCTCTATGCAGGCAGCGCCGTTGCAGTCGAAATTATCCGCGCACCCCCGCTGGGTATCATTGGCACAGACGTTGGTATTGAAACTGATCCAGCCAGCCCCGCTCTGACCGTACCCGCTGTCCCAGTAGCGCGCATAGACATTCCACGTCCCGTCAGCCTCCTGCAGCCCCCAGACCAGATGTGGATCTCCATTTCCCTCGACGGCCAGTGCCACCCCACGAATATCATCACCGAACTGACGCGATACCTCGAGCGCCGACCCGCCAGTGTCACCACTCACCGTCACCCAGGCGCCAGTACCACCATTGGCTGCCGGATCCCAGAACCGATAATTGATAACCTGGTCTGAGTCCGGCGCACCGCGCAGGAGCCCAGCGACATGCGGATGAGCATTCGCATCCAGCCGCATGGTGATACCATACCGCGTCTGTCCGATATTGACATTGAAATTCGCGTTACTGTTTTGGGCTAGTTGACAGTCAGCAGTAACCCATGTACTAGCTCCCAGACCGCAGGCATTGTAGACATCCAGCCATTCATACCGTGCCCCATCCGCTTCGCCAAACGCGACATGTGGCTGATTGCTGGAGTCCATGATGATGACAGGACTCGCCGGACTGTTGGTGGCGTCTGACTGGATTGTTTGTTCGGCGGTCCACCCAGCACCGTCCCAATATCGATACACGATGACATTCCCCGATCCGGCCCAGACGATATGAGGATAGCCAGTACCCTGCTCCAGAGCCAGCGATGGAGCCGGATCACCGGAGGTCGTGAGGCTGATATCATCAAATCCAAGTCCATTGTCAGGGCGAACCCAGTTGGCGCCATTCCATTCGGTGTAGTACACCTCGTATACCCCTCCGCCGATGTCATGTTTGAAAGCAAGGTGCGGTTCATCTGACACATCGATAGCCAGACTGGGAGAATTATCTCCTGCGCCGCTTCCCACCGTACCGGAAATATTGATCTGGGTGGCCAGTACGTCGGTCACGCCAGGTTCGTAGATGGCCCCGCTGAGTGATGTCCAGGCTCCAAATCCGTTATTTGCCTGCGGATTCCAGCGCAGATGCCATACTTCGCCGTTTTCTATCCAGGTAATATGGGGGTTGCCGTTGGTATCAAATGCGAGTGTCGGCTCGATTGAGTCGGCCGCCGTCTGAGAGACATTATCCGCGCCGAGTGCCCCTCCGGCCGTCACCCACTCCCGGCCATCCCACCGCTGATAAAAAATATCCTTTGTCTGACCGCTGGCGGGCCATGATTCTGCCCACACCCGGTGCTCATGATTAAATGCATCGATCAGGACATTTGAATCCGCTGAATAATGGAAATTCGTTTGGGCCGGCACGTTTGCATTGAGCTGCGTGATGGAGCTCCACCGTTCCTGGGGGATGGTACGGCCTGATGACGCCCAGGCATAACCATTGATCGGATTGATATCCCGTGTTTCCTCAAAGAACGTATTGACTCCCCAGTCCTGACCGACACCGCAGCTAAATCCATAACCAGTGAGAGTATACAGATTCAGGCAATTGGTGGAGATCCAGCCCAGGTTTGATGACCAGGCCCAGCCGACGATGTTATTTCGGACGAGGAAGAGTGACGCCTTTGGCCCGAAACCGGTTCCGATACAGGTTTGCCCGGCGATGCAGCCTGCATTATCCGTCGGTCCGAGCGAGGGGCTGTTTGTAGCCGCATCGCCGTTGCGGGCTTTGATTTCGAAATCATATTTCCGGGATGGGTCCAGCGCGACCGTCACACCGTTGTTTTGACCCCAGTTAGTGTAGGTACCCCAGTACCCACTGGTATCCATGGCACCGGTATTATCCACGCAGGCTGAACTCAGATCAATGCTGCCGTCATAGCGTACGTAGTGTCGGTATTCGACACCGCCTGATCCATCGTATTTCGTGACACAGACGGCATACTGCGTATCTGGATCACCGCCGCCTTTGGGATTATCGTCGACATCACGGATCGCGACCGATGCTGAGGTGCCGTCCTCGGCGCGGACAATGATCGGTGCGGCGGGAATAGCGGCAAATGTGTAGCGGCATTCTCCGGGAGCTGCCGGCATACGGCCTCCCGAGTAATCCTGATTGCCATTACGCGACTGCGCCTGATAGCAGTAGTTGAAGTTCGGTGATAAGCCGGCATCAGTCTCAGTCGTATCGCTGCGGTACCCGGTAAACCCGTTTTCGGTGGCACTGTTGGGATGACCAGTCGTCTCGAAAAATCGTATCCCCGAACCAGCCACACCGGTATTTGAAAACGTGCCTTCACTCGACCGGGCGGCGATGGAGATCTGGTTGGTGCCATCGACCGTCACATCCACACCGGTCACGGTCTCGATGTCGAGGTGTGCCATGGCATACCCACCTTCCAGGAAATTCTTCGCGTCAATAGCGCGACCGACCTTGCCATTTGCATCTCGTGCCGCGACGGTGATATTACACCGTGTATTCGGTGTATAGCCGGCTGACCGATACTGATCTAACCCTGTGCTTCCGGTCGAAAACGACTGATTGCTGCTGCACCCTGATCGGTTACCCTGGTAAGTCAACGGACCGGCCACCTGCGCTCCGTTGACCGGAGCGCTCCATGTCCAGTAGACGCGGTCCGTGGTCTGTACCGAATCGGTATTATTGAGACTCTGCGGTTCGCAGGGAGGCAGTGTGGCAGTCCAGTAGGTAAAGGTGCCGGGTCCTGATTTATTTTCTTCATTTCGCACTTCGATACGGTAATTCTGACGGGTATTAGTGGCACTACAGGCGACGTGCGCATCATCATCGTCCTCGAAATGTACCACTGTATCACCGGTCGCCCAGTTTTTCAGGTAGAAAAACTCCCCGGCCGATTGTAAAGATAATTTATCGTTCAGGTCGACGTTGGTCCAGGTCGATGTCTCATCACAGGTGCCCACACAATAGCTCAGCCGGTACTTTGTCTTTCCGAGATAGTCAGGAGGGGGACCGATAGGATTAGATGGATTGGTATCCAGGATCGTCACATCACAGTAATAATCATCGGCTGCGGCCGTGGCTCCATACACGTAATTACAGTCCACGCCGAGATTCGGCAGCAGCGCGTATGTCCAGACATCACCTGAATTGCTAGACCACTGGCCACACCGCTCAGCAAAGCCGTTATTCGCATTGCCACTATCACATGACCGGCTCTGGAGGACGTGGTGAGTATTCGGTATCAGATTAGTCTGATTCCAGCCAAATTTCAGCGTACCAATATTATTATAGCGCTGGGCGAATATAGTATCATACGCGTCATTGTCAGTGACGGGCTGCGCCGCTGTACCATTCGTGATATTCCAGAGGATATTGGTCGTACCGATGAGTGTAGCTACTGGCGCGCTCGGCTGACAGGGGGGCAGTGTGTCGCTTTTGACCGGGGAACTCGGAGAGGCAGCCGTGCCGCCGGCGTTGAGGGCGGCATACACCCGGAAGTACCGTGAACTGTTGCTGCAGGAGTTAATACGGAAACGGATCGTGGTATTGGGAGCATGCAGAATCCACGGATCGGTCGAATTGTGAATTACGGTATTGGTATGGGGGGTATAGCCGGTCGGCAACGCACTCACCGTACTGAAATTATCTGTGGAGTATTCTACCTTATAGTAGTACGGCGGCGATGGATTCTGAGTATCCTTGATCGTGAGGTCACAGTAGTATCCATCTGACACACCGTCGGCGTTTGCGCCCTCTTCTGTATCATATCCACACACCAGGTCAGGCGAGTCGGGGGGGAATAGCGGCGTGCAGAATTGCACCACGTTTGACATGGTGGCATACCCATCGCCGACCGAACCGTCGGGATTCTGCGACTGCGCCATGGTCACATAGCACGTGGCCGGGCTGAGACCCGTATAGGTCCAGCCCTGATCAGGCGAACCGTTTTGCCATCGAGGGCTATATGTTATCGGATAGCGATACCACTGGGGGGTCGCATACCGATCAGTCGCGCTATTTGGTCGTAAATACTGCCAGGTGCTACCATTGTCACAGACGGCGTTGCCCTCCGGGTCATCACAGATGGCCATGGCATACATCGTATGAACGGGATTTGTGTATTTGCTGTCAGTAGAGACGCTGCGGGAATTAAAGGGAGTGATATCCATCTTCAGGGTGACGGAATTACCCGTACTCGCGGCCACGGTCGGGCCTGACGGTAGGCGG
The DNA here is from genome assembly GCA_034678405.1 of Patescibacteria group bacterium. Lineage (GTDB taxonomy): Bacteria > Patescibacteriota > Patescibacteriia > UBA10025 > JAHIVO01 > JAXDBW01. The sequence continues at coordinate 19,973 of JAXDBW010000066.1, forward strand.
TTCCTGTTATACGTATAGGTGCACTGGGTGGTAATGATAGACGGTTCATGCAAATACCCGGTCGGGGTGTCTGCTGCATATTCACAGAAGATGTGTTCTCGTCCCGGCCAGACACCCTGCGGTTCCGTACCCTGGAGCGTGACAGAGCCGCTCATGGAAATACCAAACCCGAAATTCAGCAACCACTCACCCAGCGTATAGGTATGACAGGCACGCGGGTACGGGGAGGAGCTGCATGGATCAATCAGGTCCATGTATGGATCTCCACCAGAGTGGTACTGCCCGGCAAATTTACGGATATACCCGACACCGTTGACAAACGGTCCGACGATGCCAAAGGCGTATTTCGTATAGCTAGGATTATTATGGGTAGCCGCCCACGCACTTGTGTTGCCATTACCCACCACCCGGAGCCTGTTCCAGGCAGGGGAATCCAGCGTCAAAACCGTATCCACAAACTGCGCGTGCGTCCAATCGGTATCGATATTGCTGTAGGGAGAATACCCCGACGGCACATCACTCTGGTAGGCCTGTGCCCGATACCAGTAGGGAGTGTCGGCCGTCAGGCCGGTATTGGTTACGACGCAGGTACCGCCGGTACCCGCCTTGGAGTTAGCAGAGCAGTCATAGGTGCCGTTAACTCCGCCGCATGAGCCGGTCAGGCCGCTGCGGGCCGTACACACGTTCGTCCAGCTGCTCGTGCCATCCGGGGAGCGCTGCAGAACGAAAGACTCCTCTCCGATCGTGGTATCGGTTATTTCAACACGGAGCTGATTGTAGTCCTCAGAAAAACGAGGCTCGAGTACCTGGATGGTCGGCGCCGGCAGGTAGTGCACCTCGAGATAGGGCCACGGAGGAGTTCCTTCATACCCCCCTCCGATGATGGGCCAGGCTACCACCCCGATGTAGTATGCTCCAGCACGAACATTTTCATCCACGAGATCGAGGATAAACTGGGTTTGCTCAGTAGAGGCAAACGGCGTATAGCCATTGATATAATTTGCCGGGACGACCACGGTGCGCTTACACTGCGCGGCGCCAGCACCTGCACACGTCTCAGTATTTGACGGGGGCAGCGTCGACAGACTAGTCGCATACGGGAGCGAGCCGATGAGTTCCGCGGTGTCCATGCGGTACCAGTTCGCCGCTAAATCATCATTGACATCGGTCCACATCGGCTGCTGATTATACAGCTCCCCATATATATTGAGCGTGCCACTGGTGAGATCGCGCTCAGCGGTAGATAGCGTGGCTGTCTTGTAGAGATATAGATTCAGTGTAGCGCCGATGATCTGATCCTGCGTGACCGTGACATTCGTCGGCGAACCGGTGGTGAAACTCATATAATAGCGCTGTTCATCTTTGGTATAGCCAAAAATGCTCGTATCATAATATGACGTTCCTATAAATCTCCTTCCCTGATTCACTGCAAATTTACTAGTATTGAAGCCAAAAGTCGGCGGATCGGAGCTGCTTGCCGATGGATTATCTATTTCAATCTCCCCGTGCAGCTCGTTGCTCCAGTGTATGCCATAAAACGTATTATCGATGGCCACTGGATAAGCTGCCTCGGCCAGCCAGGCCTGACCAGTCTCGTCTATCACCTTATGCAGTATCAGCGAATCATCCGTGCCCACCTCTAACTCATAGTGGATGCCGAAATTTTGCTTACCACTCTCCAGCTCATACATGACCGGCCGCGGAGCGGTAAACACTATATGTTTGGTGTCAGTATCGTGAAACGTGATGCTGCCGTCGTCATGCAATTTATAATATATATTATCCAGCGTAAGTGTCTGGGTATAGGTTGTCTCCGTCGGCATCTCCTCAGCGATAATCTCCTCTACCAGCCCGTCCGTCACCACTGTATATCGGACATCCATGCCCTCCAGGAGCGCGGGATAGGTTAGCGTACTGCCGTCAGGAACGGGGGTGACACCGGCCGCACCAGCGATCGAAAAAGTGACAGACCGGTCCACGATCCGCGTCTTTTCTACCGGAGCAAACGCACTCGCCGAATCATCCTCACCCTCCAGGCTGGACAGATCGAGGACTTGGTTCCCGGCTTCATCCTCGGTCATGGGCAGCTCGGGGAATTCGAGGTAGGTCTCAGTCTCGGGTGCGTTGAACGTGATAACCGGTGCTGCGTCTGTCACCGGATGAAACGCGACTTCGGTCGTATTTGCGGTGTTCTCATACGCGCCATCACCCGCAGCCGCGGAGACGACCGTGGTATCGATCGGCACATACTCGCCGTCATCGGTCAGATACTCGATTGGTACGGGATAGTAGCGACGGGTACGGGTACCGTCGTCATTACTGACATCCGTGTAGTTTTTACCCCGGATACGCATGGCGGTGTCATATACCGTCTCGGGATCTACCGGCGTCGGGGCCACGCTATGCGGATGGTCGGGGCCGAGTGTTGAATACGTGATGAGCAGCAGCCCAGCGCCCAGCACCCCGGCAGTCGCCAGGACGAAGAGGCTGCGGATAGTCCAATATGTGATGGGGATCTGTCTGCGTATCATAAGCCGCGACAAATAATGCTCTCTATCTGGCTGGTGTCGCCGATGACCACTCCTTTGACAAAGGTACCGTCGGTGGCACACTGCGCCGAACCACCGGTGACCGTGACCGTTTCATCACTGCCTGCCCACTGATTCTCAGGACTGCTGACATCATCACCGACCATGACATTTCCCCCGCGACAGCTGCCGCCAGGTAGGTCAGAACACGTCGCATCGGACGTACAGGGCCGATTGTAGTACGTCTGTCCGCCGGCCTGGCAGTAGCCGTGGCGCACTTCCACCGAACCGCTGAGATGCGTATGACCTATCTGGACTGTATTGCCCGTGGAACATACTTCCGTGCCGGGACAGTGCCAATCATAGAGGCACTGCTGGCTCGTCGTCACCGAACACGTACCCGGGTTTGCCTTCAGCTGCACTACCGTCCCATAGTCCGGCTGGGTCCTCCCTTGGTTGACTCGTACTTTACTGAGGCGGAGTGGGCGATTGCTGCCATCAGCGCAGACACCCGCATCGGTACAGCCCGCCAGTACCCAGAGATACTGCCCGTCAAAGAGACTCGCGTTGGCTGCTGAATTTGTCTGCAGACCTGAAACCTGGATCGTCATCGTATCCGTCGCTGCATTAATCCGAAGGGCCCGACTCTCTCCGACGATCCACACGTAGGTACCATCAAATGTGAGTGCCCTCGGCTGATCCGGAAGATCCATCGGATAACCAGGCATGATCAGGCCATCTGACATGCGCACTTTGCTGATTTGAATCTGACCCGTAATGGTCGGGTCAGACACGACCCAGAGGTAGACTCCGTCAGAGAGTGCTCGTGCGACATGGGGAAATCCAGCAGCATATCTATTTCGTACCGCACCAGTTGCCGGATCAATCTCGACTATGTTCTGTGGGTTTTGGATACAGATGAAACCAGCTCCGCATGACACATCGGCCCGGCAAACCGAGGCCGTCGTGGGTGCGCCGTCGCTGCATACGCTGGGTGTCAGCGCCCAGATCGAGTCGCTGGTGCTCAGCAGATCCACCGGCTGCAACAGATAGCCGGCATCATTGAGCCGGTTTTCATATTCTCCCGCTCCGCTCGTGCCCAGCGGGTACACCCCGACCTGGGTACAGTTTTGGTCAAATTTCGTCAGATCGCCGCCCCCGACATTCGCTGTCCAGATATATACTTGTCCGCGCTCAGTACTGATACTCACCCGGGAGGGTATCTCCCCCCAGCCTGACCCGACCGGTCGATCCTCCGGTACGGTCGAGCAGCGCGCGATGACCCGGCCTGCCTCGGGATCAAACTTCATAACGCTCGTATCCCCGGAACCCGAACTGACAAACCACAGGAAGCGACCGTCAAAGGCGATGTCGCGGATAGTCGGATCAATGCCCGATACGTGATACCCCCCTACGACCTCACCATCAGCGGTCCGGATTTGGTACAGGTTATTGCCCGCCTGATCATCACTCTGGTTCATAACCCAGAGATAGGTGCCATCGAATGTCATCCGTGGTATATATCCAGAGCCGGCTGATCCATCAGAAATCCGTGCGTTACTGAGCACGGCCGGAACTGCGAAATTACTACGCGATGCGGGGATGTATGTCTGGAGGAATCGCTCGGCAATAATATCTCCATTGACACCGAGTCGCCCCTGAAAATAAGCCGCCCAGCCATTATTTGTATTGCGCGCGTAGACAGCGGCGTTGACTGAGGACTGATTGGTCGCATAGATGCCGGTTCCGGTTTCGCTCTCGCCGCGCACACCAACCTGGCTGGCCGACTCACCGCGGACGGCCCAGCCACCCGTACCCGCATACAGGCCATAGACACCGGCCAATCCAGTCGCACCGCTATCAGCATAGATGCCCGTGCTATCAGCACTCGTCGCCCGGACTGCCCGGCCGCTGACCGGCGCGGCCAGATCACCAGCCCGCAGCGTCCCCTCATCCACGACCAGCTGGTATCCTGCGGTGGGAGTCGCAGTTCCGACACCGACCCAGTCGTCAGCAGAGGATACATAGAGCGTATCCGTATCGACCAGCAGCTGATCGATATACATGGCTGGCGTGCTGACTTGGAGACCAGTGCCACGAACGTCGAGCGGGCGCTGGGGATCGAAACTCAGGGACGTTTCTTCATTTGGATTGTATTCCGGATCGAGCTGCAGGTACCCCGATTTAGCCTGATTCTCACCGCCGATGGTCAGCGGTACGGGAAATGCCTGTTGCGGGGGTGGCAACTGCGGCTCATTCCACTCAGCCGAGGCTATGCGTGCACCCATGGCACAGACGACAGCAATAATCACGATGACAAATGCAACTCGTGAATAGATAAGGGAAGATAATTTTTTTATTTCGTGTTTATGCATACTATTTATAATGGTCGGCAATATACCATCCCAGTAGCGCTATCAACACCCTTAGCAAATTCTCCATCAGGACACGACTCCTCGTAACTGACGACGCTGTCCGCATTTCCTCCCCAGACGTTCTGATGCACGATGAGGTCATCTCCGATGATCAGCTGCCGTCCGACAGATGCGTCCCCGTAGGTAGCGACACTCCCCGACTGCGTCCTGCCCGGAATCGTCGATTGCAGTCCGAGCACCCCCTCATAATCGGTCGTGCCCTGTCCTGTCCCGGCATAGTATTGGTGCAATATATATGAATCACAATTATTCGTCGTCTGATTGATCCAGATACTGGCGCCATCAAACGCCAGACTATTTGGATTGCAGTAGCCGGCATAGTATATGCTCTCGATAAATTGGCTCGTGCCGGCATTGATGCGGCTCAGGTGGCCGGCGCTCGGCCGTGCTTGCTCAGAAATATCGTTTGGCCCGCTGCACCAAGGATCGGGAGTCCCACTGCATCCAGGAGAACCGGCGGCACCATCCCAGTCGCACCGACCATTACCGTCATTGTCGATTCCATCCGAACATTCTGCATCGGTCGATGTGCCAAATACCGCACTGCTCTGCTGCTCGTGCGTATCCCAGTCATCCGCGCAGTCAGGATCGCTGCCGGCATCGGTCAGGCCGTCGCCATCATTATCAATCCCGTCATCACATTCGCGGGTGCCGGCCTCACGCTCCTGAACGGCCCAGATATGTGTCCCGTCATAAGTCAGCGCACTGACATGGCTGCCGCGTTCTGAGCACGAACCGCCGCCGGTGCACTGGGTATTGGTCGTACATTCGAGACGATCCCGATCCCCACCAGAGCAGACGCCCGGCTCATTATATAGACTGATCGTATCTACGAGCTCTCCATCGGCGAGACGGAATTTGTACAGGCTATGTCCGTCAGCATCACGGTTGTCGGTCCCGATCCAGAGATACGTCCCGTCGGAGAGGATTGAGTTGAGATTATTAGTCGCATTGTACGCGTCAGCAATAGTATACGTGTCGAGGATCGCCCCGGTGTCACGGTCCAGGCGGGAAAAAGTATTCACCAACCCCCGGCGGGTTACCCAGATGTTAGTCCCGTCATATGCCAGATAGTATGGGTTATCCGGCACACTATATTGGGCCACTGCAGTACATACGCCGGACGAGCAGGTGCGCGTATCAACCCGCCGGACGATGTTGTGATTGTCATCACTGATCCAGAGATAGCGACCGTCATATATCATATCTGCCCCACTGGCCAGGCCGCCCGTTTGATAGTCATAATCGCCGATCAGCGTGCCATCGCGTGCATTGAGCTGGGCCAACTCGACGCCACTCCGTTCCTGGTGGGTCACCCACATGGAGCTGCCATCATAAGTAATATGCTCGGGCTGCCAATTTGCGTAATAATCACCGATCTTCGTCCCGTCGCTGGCGCGAAATTTGCTGACGGTATTGCCGGCACTGTTGGTAGACCAGACATTCGCCCCATCAAATGCCAGATCCTCAGAATACGATCCTTTCGGAATGTAGGTGATCGTTTCATACGGCGCAGTCATGGTGCTACGGCTGACCAAACTTGAGGTCCCGTGCGCTCCCCAGATGTACGGTGATGCTCCCGATGTCCGGTCGATGGTAAAATCACCTCCTCCATCTGGCAGTTCGTACTGGTTGATGATCGTACCGGCGGTATCGAGTTTGAATAGCTGCCAGTAGTTCATCCCCCAGATAAACGGACCGCCGTCCGTCGCATCGTCATAGCGGATGCGCGTCACACCGGCGCCTGCCGCATAGTGCGTAAATGTCCCGGTCACCGGATCCAGCCGGGCGATGCCATCGCCGCCCTGGTGTTTAGTCCAGTGTGGATATTTACCTATCCAGATAGCATCATCACCATAGGTGATCGACTGTGGTTGCTGGGACGGGCCGGGACAAAAGACCTGCTGATTTGTGGTATTGGTCGGATCATTACCATCGAACCGAGCAACCGCTTCTCCGAAATACTGATACGGGCGGCTATCGATAAGACCACCAAATGAAACCCAGATAGTTGGATTGCTCGGTGCGGCCGCATTTGGCTGGATGGTTATGCCCGTTGGGCCATTTGGTGTGCGCGGGGCAACCCGTTCGTCGGCGGCTGTCCAGGTGGCGCCGGCATTCGTACAGTCGGTGTAGTTTGTCAGGCCTGCGTTGCTGCAGGATCCCGACGTCATAGGATTGACTGCTTGGTTGTTGATGCACTCCGGATCTCCCAGCGCGGCATTCCATGTGCCACCATTGTCCTGACAACTACTTTGAGTATGATAGGTCGGATCACTGCACACCCCTGCGTCAGTGAGGCCGTCGCCGTCATTGTCTAGGCCATCCTCACAGAGGCTCTGGTCATATGACAGACAGGACTGTCCGCTCGTGGGATTTAGTTTGAAATTGAGATACGAGCCGTCGGCTGGCCGAAGCCGGCTTATAGAGTAATCCCAATCGTTACCCGAGTCATTGACAGTCCAGATATACGGCCCACCGCTGGAATAATTATCATAGACGAGGGCAGCCGCTCCGTCATAGGCGCCACCGGCATGAGACCCAATCATGAAATGAGTAGCGGTATGAGTGGGATCATTGAGATCCACGCGAGATACTCCTCGATTATCATCCCAATGGTTGGCTATCCAGACATACCCATTGGCCAGGATCATTTCTGATATGGAATGAGCGGCATTTCCGCCACTGTCGACGAGGCGGAATTCTTCGCTGATCGAACCGGTCTCAGGATCGAGTAAGTAAAAATACGGCTCAGAATCCCAGCTGGCACTGATGTGTGTCCAGAGCCAGGTACCATCATACAGGATGTGCTGCGGCTCAATGCGCTCACTGCCGATGATCTCGCGCATTTCCCATCCGATGGTATAGGGATACTGTGACTGCTGCAGACGGTTGGGGACAAACGCACGGGCCAGCACCTCGTCACTACCGATGACTTGTTTGGTGAAATACCCCGCCCAGGCACCGAGGCCCTCTGCCTGCGCATAAATTCCCGCTACCTTACTGACACCCGAATTCCGATCAAGTGCGGCTGCCGTGCTGCCGACGACGGCCGAACCGGAGATGCTCTGAGCGCGGATACCGATACCACTCGTGTGCAGGCCATATACACCAATGCTACCCGCGCCGATACCGCGACCGAGGACAGAGGCGACGGTGTCAGCCTGCGTCTCTCCGAGGACGCCATAGCTCAGCTCACTACCGGACACCAGGGCCGAGCCGGAAACACCAGTCGCGTCGTCGCCGATCACAACCCCGCCCGCCACCTCGAGGAGTGTATCGGGCGATGCGGTTCTGACACCGATCCGATGGTCATCACCACTGACATAGAGCGTATCGTTGTCCACTCCTAGGGTGCCATTTGGTGTGACTATGAAATCATTGATATAGGTATCGCGCGACCCTCGGACGGTCAGCTGATACTGAAAACTCGGCAATTCACCATATGGATTATAAAACGGGTCAAGCAGCAGACGGCCTTTTTTCGCCTGGTTGTCTGGACTCGTATTCAGCGGCGCAAACACATTGCCGGCGGGCGGCTGGGCGGCGGGAGGATTCCAAGCCGCGCTGACATCTCGTCCGATGAGCAGGACGGATATCACCCCGAGGAGTACGAGCGACCATATGACAGGTACAGTCCAGCGGTTTATTTTGTAGGTATGATGGGACATAGTGTTGCGGGTCACAGTGAACGGCATTCTAGTTTCATGATCTCTCCAAGGAAATTTTTCTTAATGTCCATGAGGAAATTACCCTCGCTGCAGGTGTAGGTACCGGCCGGGAGAGGATCGTTGCGATAGACAGCGGCGGGCACCCCGGTGCCGACATAGTAGTATCCGTCCCCGGTGATGGCCATCGAGTTAATGCTGCTAGTACCCGCTATTTCCTGCGTGAGCGTCCAGTCGGCGCCCCCCACCGATCGGTAAATCCTCCCGTGTGAGACGCCAGCAACAATTTCGTGCGTACCGATGAAGAACACGTCATTGTACTCGATGATGGTATGCACATCTGAATCGGTAGTATCCACCGTATTGATATCTCCGACTTGGGTCCAAGTAAACCCATCCCGCGAACGAAACACATATCCCTCGGGAGCAGTGCCCGTCCCCGAAGCGGCATCCGAACCGGTGATGGCGTAGAGATATCCGTCACTGGCCGCGTAGAGATCATACACACTATGTACTCCCGGCACCGGTTGTATCTGCTGCCATGTCACCCCACCGTCGTTGCTCCGGCTCACGATATTATGCAGTTTTGACGCGGCATAGATATACCCATCAAATACTTCGAGCGAGTCGATATCACCACCCGGTACATCGCTCGTCGTCGTCCATGTGGCGCCGCCGTTATTTGATTTATAGAGCGCACTCCGAGTGTAAATGCCGAGATAGATGTTCCAGTCGCCCCCCTCCTGATATTCTTCTATTTCATAGATCCATGCATTCGCAAAGGGCGCTGTGGTTGCTGTCCACCCCACACCGTCAGTGTAGTACGATGCGTATCCCTGGTCGTCGCCCGCACCAGGGGTCGATTCGTCCTGCGAGGTGACAGCCCAGACCGTACCAGTATGATCCTCGATCAGTTTCCAGACCCACATCAGCCCCGTCGCATTTCCGCCAGGAAGCCGGCCGGTATCTTCCCAGGTCTGCCCATTATCATTTGATCTGAAGACGTGACCATTGTATGTCACACCGGCATACATGTATCCGTCACTCGCGGCAAGCATGGTGTCGGTCCGTGAGCCAGCTTCGGGAAAGGCAGTCGTCTGACTCCACCCGTTACTGACGAAGAGGTCACGTTCATCACCCCAGACATTCTCCGGACTGTCTAGATCCCCGTCGATACGATACTGGTCGTCGACACGTGTATCACCGGTGCTGGCATAGCTACCCACCTGTCCCGTGAGGCTACCCGATGACTGGAGGAGGAGCCCATCGGCCAGCGACTGCTGGTCATATCCCATCCCGGTAAAATACGAGGTAATACCCGCAAATCCCGATATCCCTGTGCCACTGGTCCAGAGAAACGATCCGTCAGAAATGATCCCCTGCGGACTGAAGTTCAGAGAAATATCTTGGCGGACGGTGGGCGCCGCTGCCGTCAGCCTGGTGAGACTATCGGCCGTGGCATTGGCGGTCCAGATATGAGCGCCGTCAAACACGATATCGGTCGGCTCGGTATCAGTCGCGTAATCTCCCTGGACCTGTGGCACCGCGAAACAGCCGCCGCTGCCGGCACAGTCTGCATCCGTGCTGCAGCTCACTGTCTGATCCTGTGAACATACTTTTGCATTTGTCAGAAAAAACGCGGTCACAGAATTTGATTCACTGTTTGCTACCCAATAATGAAAATTATCAAATACAATATCAGCCGGACTCGCCCCAGCGAGGTTCGTCCAGAGCACCGGCTCCTCGGTGGCGGGATTAATATTAACCACCGCGTTGTCTGCCGGTGACACTGCCCAGAGGTAGCTACCGTTGTACATGAGCGAATCAAGTGAGTCCGGCGCGCTCGTAATCGGGATACGACCCAGCTCAGTACAAGTGTTGCTGACATGCACGACGCTCCCGGTACCGCGTGCCGTCACCCAGTATGAACTCCCGTCAAATACAATAGACGATGGTGCATCGCCTGCCTCAAGCACCAAAGAACACGAGGTGGCGCCCGTGTAGGGATCTAGTTTGCGGATCAGATCATCTCCGGCGACGGTAACCCAGATTGCATTGCTATCAGAGATCACATCCGTCGGATCGGTTCCGACTGTCACGGCAAAGGCGGTCAGTCCGTCTGCGGCACGAATTTTGTAGAGCTGGTCATCGCGAGTCGCCCAGAGGTAGGTGCCATCATGATACCGCACGACGAAATCAGTCTGACCATAATCAAAAAAGTGATCAATCTCTCCGGTGCTCGCCGTAATACCGCTGATACTGCTGCCATACCAGCTCGGCACCCAGACGGTATCGATGGTATCGTCATAGAGCACGTCCTGGTATGCTGCCGCGCCGTTGGTCGGATAATGGGCGATGGTAGCCGGATCGTCTGCGGGAAACATATCCAGCGATCCTGAGAGACCATTTGATGTTGCCACCCAGATGCGCGCGCCGTCATAGATGATGGCCTGTGGACCGAGTGTCCCCGAGTATACGCCGATCGGATCAGATACCGTACCCGCACCAATATCAATATAGTATGCTCCGTCATTGGCATTATTATTATCATCGCTGGCAATCCAGAGATACTGCCGATCTGAGTCGTACGCCAGGTCAACCGGACCAGGTACGTCGTATCGTGTGTATTCCGAACTCTCAATCGTCTGGTCACCATTTCCTGGGTCGGCAGCATCGATCTGGTACACGGCATCATTATCATAGAGCGCAATCCAGATACTTCCAGTCGTCGTATCATAGGCGAGAGACCGCACCCCCTGCGCATAGGGCGGGTCAGGCGTTTCATCGTGGAGTATTTCGTAGCGCGCGACCGGCTCCCAGTGACGCGGATCAGTATCATAATCAGCGATACTGAATTTCAGCAATCGATCATGATAATCACGGCCAAAGCACACGCCACCAGGCTGTAATACCCAGAGAATATCCGCATCCGTAGGATCCTGTATGAGGTACCCAAGCGGGCAAGTGTCATGCCCGTCTGTATCAACTACTTGTCGACTCTCGGCTAGTCCCTCGGCGAGATCAATCCTGCCGATCTGCCCGGGATATGTCAGGGCGGCCTGCCAAATATACCCATGTACAGAATCATATATCATATCCTGAGTCGGGCCGAGATTATACCTCGTGAGGACCCTTCCGGTTCCTGTATCAACCTGCAGTACATCAGTATGATCAGCGCCGCCCTGTCCGACCCACAGCCACTGGCCATCACTCACCACGCGCTGGGGAAAATACTCACGGAAATATTGATCCGCCATCTGGCCGTCAGTATATCCGAGGAACGACTGACGCTGCGTAGTAGGCAGAACTTTGGCGCCACTGACAATTTCCGAGGACTCGGCCAGTCCGGAGAAGTAGCCGGACCAGAGATTGCTGGCACTCGTATTCGCCCCATAGAGAGCGATGCCCCGCGTGCTATAGGCACCGACTGAGGAATGTGCCGGCGGATCCTCCGTCGTCATCCCCTCCAGTGCCGTGCTGAGCGTGCTGACGGCCCAGATACCATAGCCGAGCGGATTAGCGCTCACACCTTTAATACCTGCCAACGGCGGCGGGCCATAGGTTGTTCCAACGATTGACTCGGCATCACTGCTGAGCGCCTGCGTACCTACTTCATCAATGCCGGTTACGAGGACGTTGCCGGTGCTCACTTCCAGCGCAGCCTGGTCATCTCCTAGGCAGGGGCCGATACATACATCGTGCGTGACCGGGTCGACATAGAGCGTTTGGGTGGACTGACTGACACTGAGTACATTATCCACAAAAGCATTGGACGACTGCGCCCCCTGACCCAGGACCTCGAGCTGATAGGTAAATGGCGAGCTTAGATCATCACTGCCAAGCCGCAGCGCGCCACTTTTTGTCTGATTCGTATCATCAATCCGTAAATATTCAGGCAGGTTGTCCTCCGGAGGAGCGGCACTGGGCGTCAGCACTGCCTTTGCCTGATGTACCGTCAAGTAGCAAAAGACCCCTAACATAATAAAAAATAGGCTAAAATAAGCCCATTTTTCAAAATGTAACACAGTTTTTCTTTTGCTTTTCACGGTATTCCTCCCCCTTTAACACTCTTGAAAAAGGCTCTAAACAGTACTTTTCGAAAAATTTTCCCGATTGACAAATCCGGTACTATCTGCAATAATTTAATCGAAAAATAGTCGAGCAGTGTATTTAATAGTAACATAATTTACCGATAAAGTCAACACAGCATATGCCGGACACGGTGAATATGAGAAAGGAAACAATATTTGGCTGGTCAAAACTAGCAGTATACAGCTCCTTGGGACTGCTCGTGGTTATCCTGCTCGTAGCAGCTATCAGTTATTATGCCGGACGGAATCAGTCCCCCGCTTCAACGGCAATTGCTCCGGTTATCGATCTCGGAAATCAGCGGCAAGTGCTGGGTCTTCATACATATAACTGGAATGGTACCATCACTGATATTACTGATAACCCAGCAAGCATCACCCTCTTGGCAAAATACCGTGATGCAGGCGGGGTAATACAGTCAAAACAGGTCCGGACAATGATTACCGAGGATACAGTCATCCGCAGCTGGGACGTCACCACTCCCACTCCTGACGAAGATGGTCTCAGCGAGAAAAGCATCTCGATCTCCGACCTCGCGACTGGGCAACAGGTGACCATCCAGACCGATGCAGATATTGCTGAGTCAGATCACCTGACGGCGCAATCAATCACTGTACTCGTTTCTCCCACACAATAATTCACAATATACTTTTAATTAATATTAACACAAAACCAGTATGTCCATAGGTTTATGGATTCTCATCGGGGCCGCTTTCCTGATCGCCCTGTGGCTGATCAGTGTCTACAATGGTCTGATCAAGCTCCGCAACCAGACTGACGAAGCCTGGTCAGATATTGACGTCCAACTCAAACGACGTCATGATCTGATTCCCAATCTCGTCGAGACGGTCAAAGGGTATGCCAAGCATGAACGTGAACTCTTTGAAAAAGTTACCCAAGCTCGAGCTCAGGCTGTCAGCGCGCAGGGTGCCGCCGCTCAGGGACAGGCCGAAAACGCCCTCACTGATACGCTGAAAAGTTTATTTGCTGTAGCTGAAAATTATCCTGATCTGAAAGCAAATCAAAACTTCCTCAAGCTCCAGGACGAACTCTCTGACACAGAAAACAAGATCCAGGCATCACGCCGCTTCTACAATGGCAACGTCCGCGACTTCAATACGAAGATTCAGGTATTCCCTAACAATATGGTCGCCAACATGCTTGGCTTCAAGAAATATGAATTCTTTGAAGTGGAAGAGCCGGGTGAACGCGAAAACATAGAAGTAAAATTCTAACTCTCCAACCCTACTCAGTAATCGCGCGGCCTCTCTTATTCAAAGAAGGACGCGCGATTTGCGACTATGGCTACTATATATACACACATCGCAGCAAACAAAAGACGCTCATGGTTTCTGCTCCTGATTACTCTGGCAGTGGTGGGATGTATCGGTTACGCGCTCGACCGGTACTATGTCGAGGGTGGCTATTTCTTCGTCGCTATCGCCATTATCTATTCAGCGGTGAGTGGGCTCGTCGGCTACTATGCCGGAGACAAGATTGCGCTGCGCATGTCAGGAGCGAGCCCAATTACCAAAGAAGAAAACCCCTACGTCTACCGCATAGTAGAAAATCTATGCATTACTGCCGGACTTCCAGTGCCGAAGATATATATAATTCCCGATCCTGATATTAACGCATTCGCCACTGGCCGTGACCCCGAACACGCATCGATAGCGGTGACCGAGGGGGCTATTCAAAAACTCGAGAATGAGGAACTAGAGGGTGTCCTAGCCCACGAGCTATCACATATCGGTAATTATGACATCCGCTACATGACACTAGTCATCATCCTCGTCGGAACAATTATCATTCTCTCTGATTTATTTTGGCGGCTTGCCTTCTTCGGGGGGCGAGGCAGGAAATCCGGCGGCAGTCCCGCTATTTTCATCGGTCTCGGGCTCCTATTGTTGGCGGCGATATTTGCCCCACTTATTAAATTTGCGGTTTCGCGTAAACGTGAGTATCTCGCTGACGCATCGGGATCACTCCTGACCCGCTACCCCGAGGGTTTGGCCAGAGCACTTGAGAAAATTCGCGAGCAGGGCAGTACGATCGAACGGGCAAATAAATCAACGGCGCACCTATATATCGCCAATCCTCTCAAGAAGGGAATATTTAATCTTTTTTCTACTCATCCACCAATTGAAGAGCGTATCTCCATCCTGCGCTCAATGTAACTATGCATACCTATGACGTCATCTTCGCCACGGGTCGACACGGCGGTCGCGACCAAAACTACGACCGCCACTAAAATATCTCTCGGGGTTACGATCACCACAGGCATCGTAGCCTGTATCGCCATCATCGCTGGGCTGATTATTTCGTAGCCAGTCAGCGATCCGAGTGCACACCGGCGTGTCAAATGCACGTTCATTTTTGCTTGCACTACATGAGATAAATTCGTATACTAACCCTACTTTTCCGAAGTATTTATATGGATAAAATCACCGACAAATTTACTACGCATCTGAAGAATGCGCTCAAGAAAGCCCGCGAGCTGACCAGCTCGATGGGATCGCGTTTTATCAATCCCGAGCATCTCGTCTATGGGCTCATCATGCAAAAAGGCAGCATCGCCGGTGAAATTCTGATCCAGTCGGGACTCACGGCTGAGCGTATCCGCACGGTGATTATCAAAAATAACCAAGGCGTCCTCGATGATAGTGTCACCGCTGAAGCAAAAAAACAATCATTCTCCCTCCATACAAAAAAAGCTATCGAAAAAGCCGCCCTCATCGCCCACCAAAACGGACACAAGTATATCGGCACCGAGCATCTACTCTCAAGCCTGGCGCAGATCAATACACCCTCCATGCTCGAGCTGTGGGAAAAAAATAATATTAATCTGAATGACATCGAATCACAACTTGGGACCGTCATGCGCAGCACGTCACGGTTTCCTGATCTGACTCAAATATTTGAGCAGTCCCAAAAAGAATCCAGCTCGGATAAATCAGCTACGGATGACTCAAAGACCCCGGCATTGGATTTCTTCGCGACTGACCTGACCAATGTCAACCAGCAAAAATCAATTGACCCCGTGATTGGCCGTCGTGATGAAATCGATCGACTCATCCATATCCTCTCACGTCGAACCAAGAATAATCCCGTCCTGATCGGCGAACCGGGTGTCGGCAAGACCGCCATCGTCGAGGGTCTCGCCAAGAAAATTCTCGCGGGTGATGTACCAGATATGCTGCTGAATAAACGAGTATTGAAGCTTGACCTCAGTCTCGTCGTGGCGGGGACAATTTACCGCGGTGAATTTGAAAGTCGATTTAAACAAATCATGGATGAAATAAAACGTGATCCAAATATTATCTTATTTATTGACGAGCTCCATACGATCATTGGAACTGGCTCAGCGGCCGGCTCAATGGACGCGGCGAATATTTTGAAACCGGCCCTGGCCAAAGGAGAAATCCGCACTATTGGCGCTACGACCCTCGATGAATACCGCAAACATATAGAGTCAGACCCGGCTCTTGAGCGCCGCTTCCAGCCGATTATCATCGAGGAGGCAACTCCGATCGAGACCAAAGAAGTCCTCCGCGGCATCAAACAGAACTACGAGCGGTATCATCTCGTCCATATCACTGATGATGCGATCGATGCGGCGGTCGAAATGAGCGATCGCTATATCCAGGAGAAATTTCTCCCGGACAAGGCTATTGATCTGATCGACGAAGCCGCCTCGAAGATAAAGATTTCTCACAAAGGCAGCGGCCTGATCAAAGAGATTTATCAAACTGAAAAAGAGATCGAAAAGATCCAGGAAGAAAAAAACTCGCTGGTCAATAAAGAAAATTTCGAGCGAGCGCTCCAGACCAAGGCGCAAGAAAATAAATTGCGTGAGCGTCTGGCTATCCTCAGGCAGAAACAAGCCAAGACGGAAAATCAATTCATTGGCAAAATTACCAAACACGACATAGCTGAAGTTATTTCCCGCATCACCAAGATCCCGCTCCGTGACCTCGTCGTCGAGGAAAAGGAACGGCTTCTGCACCTCGAGGAAGAACTCGGACAGTATGTCCTCGGCCAGGACGAAGCACTGAAGGCAGTAGCTGACTTTATTCGCCGCTCACGCGTCGGCCTGGCGGATCCAAATAGACCCATCGCCTCATTTATTTTCCTCGGTCCCTCTGGGGTAGGTAAAACAGAAACGGCGAAAGTACTGGCAAAGACAGTATTTGAGGACGAGCACGCGCTCATCCGGATTGACATGTCAGAATTCGCCGAGGGATTCAATATGTCAAAATTACTTGGTGCACCCGCGGGCTACGTCGGCTACAAGGAGGGCAATAAACTAACCGAGCCAGTCCGCCGGAAACCCTACTCGGTCGTCCTCTTCGATGAGATAGAAAAAGCTCACCCCGAAGTATTTAATATCCTTCTCCAAATACTCGAAGATGGCCACCTCACTGATGCGACCGGGCGCAAAGTGAATTTCAAAAATACGATTGTGATCATGACATCCAACGTCGGTCTCTCGAGCCTGACGAAAAGCGCTGAAATGGGATTTGGCGCCGAAACTGCCGCGCAGAAAAACGCTGCCGAGAAAGAATACGAACATATCAAAGAGCGTGTCCTCGGCGACCTCGAGAAATCATTCCGTCCCGAGCTCCTCAATCGGATTGATAAGATTATCGTCTATAAACCCCTCTCGCGTGACACCCTCAGTCATATCGTGAAACTCCATGTCGACGCCCTCGCCGAGCGTCTCGCGCAGCAGGATATCAAACTGACGGTGACTAAAGGCGCTATCAACCTGATTGCCGACCAGAGCTTCCAACCAAATCAGGGCGCTCGGGCGGTACGCAAACAAATTCAAGAACATATTGAGAGTGTGGTGGCGCAGCGCCTACTCGCTGGGAGCATCGCCCCCGGCTCTACGGTAAAGGTAACGACCAAAGCGAAGGAATTAGCTATCGTTTAATTCTAGCTATTCCCAAAAAACCTTCCCTATCATAATGGAAGGTTTTTATGTGGCATATCGCCCGCTTCGTACAATACTCCATACAATTGATATTTCCCATCAATTGTATTTGCTGTGGCCGAGAAGATGTCTGGCTGTGCGAGCCCTGCCTCAGACAGATACCCCGGCTGCACGAGCAACTGACCGCTCCTGCTCCGCTTGATGGGCTCACGGCTGCAACCAGCTACGAATCTCGTCCCGTCCAGACGCTCATCCACTTGCTCAAATACCATGGTGTCAGAGACGTCGCTTGGCCCCTGGCTTTGCTGGTGCGCCGAAGACTTACGTCCGTTGACAAAAATGGTCTGACCGATATACTGTACCGTACTCACGATACGGTGGTTATCCCTGTCCCACTCCATACGAAACGGCTCCGCGAACGGGGATATAACCAGTCCGCGCTCCTCGCCACACTCGTCGCGCAGCACTTATCATTACCCTATCGCGACGACATCCTGCAGCGAAACCGGTGGACCACTCCCCAGGCCCAGCTGAATCGGGCAGCGCGTGAGCAGAATCTCAAGGGAGCATTTACGGTCTTAAGCACCTTTAAAAATTTACCAAAAAATGTTATACTCATTGATGACGTTGCCACGACCGCATCGACACTCCGCACCTGTGCTGCAGCCCTGAAGGCGCACGGTGTCCAGCAGGTATTCGGGCTCGTCATCGCGAGCGATCGCGATGGATGATCTATAGTATGACGCTCCATCTATGGAGAGTTGCGCCGAATTGGTAAGGCAGCGGTTTGCTAAACCGTAACGGTGTAAAAAGCCGTTTGTGGGTTCGAGTCCCACACTCTCCGAATTTGAAAAATGAGGCAGAGTGAGCGACACACGAGTGTGTGTCGCGGTGGGACGAGAAGGGCGAGTGATGTGCTGAGCAACGCCGAAGCACCACGAGCCCCGGCCTGAAAGGGAGTCCCACACTCTCCGTTTTCTCCTTATAGTGCATTCGGGGAGGCGTGCCTGAGTGGTTGAAAGGGACGGTCTTGAAAACCGTTAGGCCCTCACGGGTCTCGGGGGTTCGAATCCCTCCGCCTCCGAATACACGCAGTGAATGAGGAGCGGAGCGATGCACGAGTGTGCATCGCGGTGGGATGAGAAGGGCGAACGATGTGCTGAGCAACGCCGAAGCACCACGAGCCCCGGCCCGCAGGGGAAGACGTCCGCCTCCGAATTCGTTATATAGGTATAGAGAGTATTATTCATTAGCTAACTATTTAGAGAAAGATAGTTATGGCTGACTCAACATCACGACCAACGAATCAACCCGATCTCGGAAATGCCATCACGGCGTGGGAATTCCCTGAGTTTATCAAATACGAACGCAGTCGAACCTGGTATATCACGGCTATTATTGTCGGCATCCTTCTCATTATCTTCAGTATCAGCACCCAAAATTATCTATTCATTGTCCTGATTCTCTTGTTTGGTTTGATTATCTACCTCCAGGGAAATCGACAACCGCGCATGCTGACATTTACCATCCACGAACGCGGTATCTCAATCGGAGAACGGATGCACCATCCGTGGAGTGACCTCAACAGTTTCTGGATCATCTATGAACCACCGCAGGTTAAGAATCTCTATCTTGATTTCAAAGGTATCCGCCCTGACCTGACCGTCCAGCTCCAGGACCAAAACCCCCTTGAGATTCGTAAACTGCTCAGCCAGTATATATCCGAAGATCTCGAGAAAGAAAATGAGTCGTTTTCTGATGGGGTCAGTCGGATGTTCAAATTCTAGCGACAACTCAGTAATAAAAAAAATATCCGAGCCCGGCTCTGCGGGGCGAGGAAAAGGAGGAATGCTATGCAAGGTGCAGTCCAGTCCGCCAGGACGGGACGGAACCTGGAATAGTATTCCGACGTGCGCCCGTAGCTCAGCTGGATAGAGCGCAAGCTTGCGGAGCTTGAGGCCGTAGGTTCGACTCCTGCCGGGCGCAAATAGCACCACATACAACTGACTACCGCGGGTGAGACAATGTAGCACTGCAAGCTCCCACACACGCTCGGAGGTGCCGTGCGAACGAAGTGAGTCTACGGTACCGGGCACTCATGAGCTCATGCCCCCTTGACAAGGAGGCTTTTTTTGTGATAGGGTCATGCGTTAGTCACTGAACCATAACAATATAACCACCCATCATCAATCAGAGGAGGTACCACATGGTACACGGACGAACTGCTCCACTCACGGTCACGCATCCCGGTATTCTGGATGTGACGACCGCGACGGTTATGCTCCAATTCCACGTCCCCGACATCAATAAGGTGCCGGGAGCACAGGAACTCGAGCAAGATCAGGATTCGCTCACAGCCGACGGACAGCAGCGAGTCCCCGGCGTTCAGTTTATTCAGCCATCACCGCAAGTCACTGGTCACGCACTTCCGAGTCAGCTCATCCGAGCCGGCTATCGACTGTTCGACGCCTACCGCCAGGAACGTCGTGCCGACAAGGGAGGCACTCACTGGGTCCTGCGGTTCCTCTTCGGCCGAGCCGAGGAGACTGAAATCCCAGGAGAGGTCGCCTCCTACCTCGACCAGAGCGCAGCTGTGATCACCAAACTCTTCACCGACGCGCTCTGGGATGTCCGCGCCTGGCACAACTGCTACTACGAAAAGAACAGGCCGATAAAGGATCGCTTTGCGATCAGTATCAACTTCTCGGGCCGTGATCCCTACCGCAACACCAAGGGTGAAGCGCTGCTGGTCTACCCGCGCGACGTCCGGGGGCACAAAATTCCGGGCAAGAAAAAACGGCCCGTCCATCCTCAGGCGACGATCAGCATCGTCAATTCGAACATTTTGCTCATTCCGGTCAAATCCCCTCGCTGACCGGCCTCACCAAAAACTTCTACTCACAGGGCGCCACCGATGTGCCCTGTGTTTTTATTTCTGCGATGCTTTTTATGATACAATAGGCATATGAAAGCCACCCTCTCCACTCGGATTGCCGACCTGCCGCGCGTGGGTCCAGTTCTCACTAAACGACTCCAGAAGCTCGGACTCGAGACAGTTGCTGACCTGCTCTGGCACTACCCCTTCCGGTATCAGGATTTCAGTGTGATTTCTGATATTGTGGCTCTCCACCAGCACAGCGAGGCCACTATCACTGGACAAATTACCCTCATCGCAAATAAAAGAGCCTTTCGCCGCCGGATGTATGTCACTGAGGCGATCATTACCGATGACACCGGTAGTATCAAGGCCGTTTGGTTTAATCAGCCCTTCATTACCAAGCTGCTGAAGCAGGGTGATACGGCATACTTCTCCGGCAAGGTAGAGATGACGAAATATGGGTTGCAATTGGTCAGCCCCACGTATGAAAAAGTAAAAAAAGAGCAGTCACATACCGCGCGGATCGTACCAGTTTATTCATTGACGGAGAAGCTGACAGAGAAACAGATTCGCTACCTGATCCGGCTGGTCTTGCCACTGGCAAAAGACATGCCGGATTGGCTCCCTGAGGACATCCGCACCGAATACAAACTGATCCCCCTCGGGCATGCGCTCCGGGAAATACACTATCCCACAAATAAACAAACACTCGTTCAGGCCAGGACTCGCCTAAAATTTAACGAGCTACTCCTGGTGCAGCTCACGGCTGAGAGTATGCGGCAGCATATTCGTCAGCGCCCCGCCCCGGCTATACCCTTTGATGAGCAGCAAACTAGAGAATTTGTCGCCTCGCTGCCCTTTACCCTGACCGATGACCAGCGGACGGCGGCCTGGACCATCCTGAAGGATATTGCCGAGCCACATCCGATGAATCGCCTCCTCCAGGGAGACGTCGGGTCGGGTAAGACAGTCGTCGCGACCATCGCCATGCTCAATGCTATCTCCCGGGGCTACCAGGCAGCGCTCATGGCACCGACAGAAATTCTCGCTCTGCAGCACTACCAGACAATCACCCAGATGCTGCGCCGTGATGAACGTATCGCCCTCATAACCCGTTCGCAGAAACTACTCAACGACACGCCCGTCTCATCAAAAGTGATCACTGAGGCGATAGAACGACACGATGTCGATATCATTATCGGTACCCACTCACTCATACAGTCCTCGGTCACCTTTAGCTCCATCGGCCTCGTCGTCATAGATGAACAGCACCGTTTCGGCGTCGACCAGCGTAAACAGCTAAAATACCAGGCACGCGACACGACTCAGGTGCCACATCTGCTCTCTATGACGGCAACCCCGATTCCCCGCTCCCTCGCCCTGACCGTCTATGGTGATCTCGATGTCTCGACGATCGCTGAGCTACCCAAAGGGCGAAAGAAAATAATTACTAAAATCGTCCCCCCTGAGAAACGGGAAGCAGCGTATGGCTTCCTCCGCAAAGAGATACAGAGTGGCCGACAGGTATTTGTCATCTGCCCACTGATCGACGAGTCAGATAAACTGGGGGTGAAGGCCGCCACGGCAGAATACGAGCGGCTGCAGCGGCATATCTTCCCTGATCTGCACGTCGGGCTACTGCATGGTAAGCTCAAAGCAGCGGATAAAGAAACAGCCATGCGTGATTTCCAGGAGAAAAAAACTGACATCCTGGTCGCCACCGCCGTAGTAGAAGTGGGCATCGACATCCCAAATGCCTCGGTCATGATGATTGAGGGCGCTGAGCGATTTGGCCTGGCGCAGCTGCACCAATTCCGCGGACGAGTCGGTCGAGCCGAACATCAGTCATACTGCCTAGTCTTCACTGACTCGGACAGCGACAAGACGCTCGAGCGACTCACTGCCCTCGTCGAAGCGAAAAATGGATTTGAGCTCGCCGAAAAAGACCTCGAATTCCGTGGGCCCGGTGACCTCTACGGCATCCGCCAGTCCGGCTTCCCTGAGCTGAAGATCGCCACCCTGGCTGACACTCAGATCATCCAGCACACACGCAGCGTGGCAAAACGTATCATCGCTGATGATCCAAAACTAAAACAGTTCCCGCAGGTGCGAGAACGGCTAGAGCGGTTTGCTGAGCAGATTCACCCGGAGTAGCTAGACCGACTCACGCAGGATATCACCGAGAGTGCCACTATGAATGATAGCGAGATTTTTTGGCGACTCAAGGAGCTTCATCTGCGGCATGATCACCTGGGTAAATCCCATTTTCTTCACCTCTTCGAGCCGCTTCTCGACATTACTCACTGAGCGTAATTCACCACCAAGGCCCACCTCACCGAAGACAACCATGTCACTCGCGAGGGGCTTGTTTTTCATGGCTGAGGCGATGGCGAGACACACGGCGAGATCAACTGCCGGCTCATTGACCCGGAAACCTCCGGCAACATTGATATGGACGTCTTGATTACCCAGGAAAAGCCCGGCTTTCTTGATGAGTACGGCGATCAAGACCTGCAGGCGATTCAGGCTAAACCCGACGGCTCGGCGCTGCGGATACCCGAAGTTTGAGCGTGTCACCAGTGCCTGCACCTCCACCATAAATGCCCGCGACCCCTCGACGACGACGGTGACGACTGATCCGGGCTGACTGCTCTTGCGCTCGGAGAGGAATATCTCCGAGGGGTTTTTCACTTCCTGGAGGCCACTCTGGCGCATATCAAAGACGCCCACTTCATTCGTCGAGCCAAAGCGGTTTTTCACAGCGCGGAGGATGCGGAAGGCATGATGCTGATCCCCCTCGAGATAGAGGACCACGTCCACGAGGTGCTCCAGTGATCGCGGGCCAGCCACCGAGCCCTCTTTCGTCACGTGTCCAATGACGACAATCGGCACATTCAGCTCTTTCGCTAAGGCAACTAATTGGCCAGTAGCTGTGCGTACCTGACTGACACTGCCGGGGTCGCCATCCACTTCACTCGAGTGGATGGTCTGGATAGAGTCAAGCACCACGAAATCGGGCCGATGCTCTCGGACAGTACTGGCGATCACATCGATGTCCGTCTCCCCGAGGAATTTCAGATTCGCTGCTTTCAGACCCAGCCGTTCAAATCGCCCCTTCACCTGACTGCCGGATTCCTCCCCGGAAATATACAGTACCTCTTTACCACTCTCAGCCAGCTGACCACCGATTTGTAATATCAACGTCGATTTCCCAATGCCGGGATCACCGCCGAGGAGAATCAACCCGCCAGGGACGATACCGCCACCGAGCACCCGGTCAAACTCGCCCATAGTGCTGGGAAGTCGAGCCAGCTGCTCATCCGACATATCGGCCAGGGACTGCACTTGCCCGGCTGGTGCGCCAACCTTCTCACTGCCTTTTTTCTTCTTTACTACCTGCGCTTTCTCGAGCGTGCCCCACTGCCCACACTCAGGACAGCGACCCAGCCATTTGGGTGACTGGGCATCGCAATTCGAACAGGTGTAGACAGTCTGTATCTTTGCAGTCATAGTGCTTTAGTTACCACCGGTGGCGAGCTCGGCACAGGTCGGCGTACTTATATCCCAGTCGTATTTCGTTTCAGCCGAGCTGGCGTTAGAAGCAATGATATTTTCATATGCGGTGCGGACCTTCGTGACATACGCACGCGTCTCGGCATATCCCGAGTTTTGCTCGCACTCCCACCACGTCTGTCCCGGACAGGTGAGGCTCGAGCAGTTAGCCCCGAGACCGCCGTTATACGCAGCATTGGCATAATCATGATCGCCATCCTTGCACTTGGTTTCCTCGGGGTTACACTCAACCGTCTGACCACTTTTATATCGCGCACGATCGGGACACGTATTATAGAGTAAATCTCGATAGTGCTGACCCGCGATACTGAGATTAAGCGCTGGATTGAGGAGCTCAGTACCACTGACGCCGGGTTTGTATTTCTGGGCGGTCGAGGGTAATAGCTGTACGAGACCATATGCCCCTGCGTTTGATTTAGCCTTCGGATTGCCGTTTGATTCGACGAGCATGAGCGCCTTCAGCCAGGTACGATCGATGCCATTTGCTGCCGCCACCTCAGTAATACAATTATCAAATTGATTGACATTGGTCGAGACTACGTATCCACCGGCTTTCTCCGTCCCCGTAGCCAGCTCGAGACTGCGTAGCGGCTGAATATGCTCCAGCTTAAACCCATCAAACTGTACCAAAGTGGGATTGATAGTTAATAAAATGGTATACGACGCAACAGCGATACCAAGGCCGACGAGGGCTGAGGTAATAGTTTCTTTCGCCCCCTGTATCTGAGACGGATTGCCGGTGGAGATGACATACCGGATACCCCCATACATGATGAAGACGGTTGAGAGGATGCCGGCTACCCCAACGAAAAATACATAGATGGCTGCGATGTACTCACCCATAGTTTTGCCGGTGACGATGACAGGCACGCCTTTGTTAAATATGGAAGAGCCGGGGATGGTGAGTGAGGGGATAAATTTAACGAGTACCGGATCGGTGCTAGTATCCGGAAAGTCTATCCCTTCGCCACGCCAGATGCGGCATTGTTCAATTTCGGTACAGGCAGTGAAGTCACCATGGCACTCCCCTTGATTGCATGCCCGTGCCTGTTCGACATATTGAATCGGATTACAAGTACCGCGATCCTGCCCCCCCGATGGGTTGCAGACGCAGCATTTATAGTCAGGGGCCGGTTGGGTAGGATTTTGACATGAGCCAATATCTGCACAATTCCGCGAATTATAGATATAGTATGTGCCTCCGCTACTACCAGCCAAACAGTCATTTGGCTGAGTAGCATCAAAACAGTATGTCGCGCTGGTACAGCATCCGGCTAACGCCGTTCGGGGGACCAAAAATATACCCCCTAAAATTACCACGATGCTCAGTACTAGAAACCAGCGTCGCATAGTGACTATCTCCTAGCGTAATCTAAAACTAAAAATATTGCCCGTATTAGCATCAGTGAAATACAATACCTGATCCGTCCCTGAGACGACGAGGTTGGTAGCAGTATAGTCACTGTCGCCTGTCGTCAGCGTCGGTATAGCAATCGGGGTTCTCTGACCTGTTTGGAGATCAATTTTATAGAATGTATCGTTTGTATCAACTGCTGCTTCAGGTACGATTCCCGATCCGTCGGGGAGAAACCGCGGGACAGCGCAGTATGCAGCTGACTCCGTATGAGCAAATGTACATTTTGAGGACCACGTTTGCAGGCCAAGGTTGATCGTGTTTGCCCCGACATTGTCACCAGTCGCATCGACGAGATACAGCACTGGATTAAACCGCGTATCGGAACTATACACACTGTAGAGTAATTGCGAACCGCTGGGGGACCAGGTACCCTCAAATCCGCGGCCAGTGGTCGTGATAGATTTAAAATTCTCTCCCTGGGTGCCGATGAGGATTATTTGCTGCGCGGTTCCATTGAGCGCCTCACGATAGGTAGCGAGGACTTGACCAGTCGGCGACCAGTTGACATCTACATTATTTGCCTGATCACCGAGCGGTTCGATGGCGCGCACTTCTGATCCGTCATCAGCTGACACGGCGAGCCAGCGTTCACTCTCGACATCTGAATCATTTTTAAATCCGAGGGCATCTCCTCCCGGCGAAAAAGTAATATCATTCCATGAGCTCGGCAATGATATTTGATCTTCGCGATCAAAATCATAAATAATATTCCGTCCATCAGGAAAAGTAATAATCGCCCGATTATCGGCTGGGGACCAGGATATCGATTCCGCTTGAGGAAATATGTTATCCGATAATAATACCCGGTTGCCGAGCGCATCCAGTAAGTAAAACTGGCCAGTGTCCCTATCGTAGTACCGGAGACTATTACCATCGGGAGTTGCGGTAAAACCCTGGGCATTCGCAAATTCCACAACCGAGGTTCGCGTCTCTCCGCCATCCGCTATTTGGCTTGGGCCGATGTTGACATTGCCGACGATCCTCGTATTGACGAGACTATTTGCATTGCTGATAGTATTGGTAGGGACACCATTGACGATGTTGGTATTGGGCAGAGTAGTATTTGTCGGCAGATTGCCGGACTGGTTGGTATTATCATTAGTGTTTGTCGGCTGAACGATATCCCGCAAGAATACAAAATAAATGAGCGCCCCAAAGGCGATCACCAGGAGGATAAATACGATAATAAGTAATATTCGTCGTGATTTCATATTACCCTTTTTAAGTAAATTACAAATTACTGAGCTGAGAGCGGTCGACACTCTACGCCAAATTTCGAATATCCCGATGCAATGCCCTCGTCGTGCATGATAACTGGCGGGATGGAATACCCGACACATTGTTCATTGTCATCACAATCGGTACCAAAGAGGTAGTCAGCATCATTGCCCCATCCTGTATTAGGAGTAAAAAGTGTTTCCTCACATCCTTCATTAAACAACGCAAAATCAAAGGCTCCACCACTGAAAAAATCATTATCAGGATGGATCATCAACCTGTACTTTTCTGCGCTTGGATTATCCTCTTCGGTATCTTCGACTCCTTCGAGCACTGAAAAAGAATTAAAACATCTCCCCTGAGTATAAATTGGCTCGGGCAGAGTACCATATCCACCATCTGGATCTTCCCTCGGATCATAAAATCCTTGTCCTGAAAGCGCACACAGCGCATGATCTTCCGGGCAATAATAACCCATACAGTAAAACTGTTCCGCCTCGGGATCATCGGACGCCTCACTGATTAGTTGCTTCTGACCGCAGTGGACAGGGCTCCCACCCGGCGTACGATCTGTTGTTTTACTGAAATCACAGAGCCTGACAATTTCTCCACTCTTGGCAGCTGGTATAGGATCGGCGCTGATAGCATCGAAGCGCGTCAAATTTGGATTAATAAAATACAAGATCGAGTATGACCCAACAGCGAGCACTAGCCCCACGAGTGCGCTGGCGATCGTATCCTTCGCCCCCTGGATCTGTGAGGGGTTGCCGAGGGAGATGACATAGCGGATACCGCCATACATGACGAAGACAGTCGAGAGGATGCCAGCGACACCGATAAAATAGCGATACACACCAACAATATAACATCCAAGATTTTTGATGTAGTGCGCATCACCCTGATCTATCGTCACGCCGGGGATTTCGAGCTGTAATTTGATAGCTTTATTAAAATCGGTAATATAGCATGGGTCGTTGGCGGCAGTATTTGCCGCTTGCGCCATGACCACGCTCGGTACCAATATTAATCCAATCGCCAGAATGGCGATCATGCGCTTCCCTATGGTCGAGGTGAACACGGTCATGTGTTAACGTTTATATAAGATATGAGTTACCATCAGAGATGTTCGCCACTACTGCATGAAATCATCGGCCGTAACGTCACTATCCGGAGGGGTATCATCTCCCTGCCCAGCTAACTCAGTCGGGGTCCATGCTGCGGATGCCACTTTCCAGATGTCTCCGTCTTTGACCAGATTCATGAGGAGATCCTCATAGTAGACATCATTCTCCGCAAAAGCGTCACCCGATTTGGTCCGCTGAGTGGTTACTCGGATTGTGCCGCTGGCCTCCGCGAGTGACTGGATATCGGTCGATAGCACCTTTGTCACGATCTCGGTATAGCTGCCGGCTGTACTAGTCCCCTGGCTCGCCACAAACGCGTCCGCGCTCCTTTGCATTTGCTGAGTCATATATGGTTTGAGGTTTTGAATATTCGCAAAGTTTGATGCTGAAGTATAACTGCCGTACCGCTCAGCAAAGAATTGGGCGAGCTGGACAGGCTCGAGCGGTGCAGCCACGTCTGGTTCGTTGGATGGAGTCGTTGACTCATTGGTAGCCACCGTACTATTAACGATCTCGACATTTGTCGTGGTTGACTGATTGGTGACCGCGACGTCATCAGCGGGAGTCCGATTGATGAACCAAAATACAACGCCGAGGATGACCAAAATAATAATCGCCAGCCCAATCGCCACATATCGCTGACGAAGCATGCTTTCTTGGGGGCGAGGTGGTTTCTGAGCCATAAAGGAAAAGGTTAGTGATTTTTAAAAACCGTACGCTATACCTTAGCGCGCTGCCTCGGTCTGTTCCTGGACAAACTCCTTTTTCGCCTGTTCAATTTCGAGGAGTTGTCGGGGATCTGAGGTGATGATTTGATCCTCGGTGTATGAAGCGACGACTTTTATAGCGGCGTGTTTTGAACCGGCGAAGAAGATGCCTTCACCAACACCACACTCAAGGAGAAGGTATTTCTCCCCCTCTGTCAGGAGGAATGTCTTTGCTACGAGGTCAATGGCGGCCGGGGACTGCTTCATCAATAGTTGGATTGAGGAGTTTGTGACAATAGCCTGGCCATACGGGGAGCGGAGGAAATCATTGACATCCTGAGTGATGGTCGTCACACCGAGATAGTATTTACGACAGCGCTTCACGAGAGCGAAGATAAATTTGGCTGAGTCCTCCTGCTGCATGAGCCACCAGGCCTCATCAATCACCATGATACGTTTCTTCAGCTGAGAGCGGACGGTATTCCAAATATATGACACGATGAGTTGGATACCAATCGGTTTGAGTTCATCCTCGAGATCACGGACCGAAAACACCACCAGTTGATTTTTCATTTCCACATTGGTTGGACTATTGAGCAGCCCGGCAAACGTACCTTCGGTATACTTTTTCAGCCGGGTGACAAGTTCGTCGGCCCCCACCATACCCTCGAGCACTTCTTGGAAATCCTGGAAGAGGGGTGGCTCAGCGGTCGTCAGATCCGTATCCCCCGTGATGTCCTTCTTCGCGTAGGTTTCGATCAGCGCACGATCAATGATTGAGTCCTCCTCATGGGTGAATTGACCAAGCATCAGACGGAGGAGACCCTTCAGGGTGATGACTGCTGAGCGAATGATATCCGACGCTTTTTCGTCGCGTCGTGTCGGGCGGGGCAGATCAAATGGATTGATTTTGCTCTCAGAACTCAGCGAAATATTGATATAGGTACCACCGACCGCATCTGAGAGATATTTGTATTCCATTTCTGGATCAATAACGATGACATCCGTACCGAGCATCATACTCCGGAGAATTTCTAGTTTGACCGCATAGCTTTTGCCGGCACCAGAGGTAGCGAAGACGACTGAGTTCGCATTTTGCAGAGAGAATCGATCAAAGAGAATCAGGCTGTTATTGTGCCGATTGATGCCATAGAGAATGCCGTTATCACTGGTCAACTCGGAGGAGATAAATGGGAAGGATGAGGCCACTGGCGAGCTCGCCATGTTAAAGGTGATATTCAATTCATCGGTCGAGAGGGGGAGCGTCGACATAAACCCTTGCTCCGCTTGATAGAGAACCCGCTTCGTATAGACCAGCCGGGACCCGAAGAGCGATTCGACCTTCTCAGTGATCTTATCCAGCTCATCTTTTTCCTCGTCGTAGATCGTGACATACAGAGCAAACTGGAAGAAATGCTCAATCCCTTGCGTCAGATCATCACGGAGTTTCTCGATGTCTCGCAGGGCCGTCTCCCGGATCGGGTCACGGGGAGCGCCCTTCTCTGCGTCAGCGAGGATCTGTGCTTCGAGCGCACCTACTTTATTACGGAGTTGCTTCAGGATGATTTCGGAATTCACTGGGTAGAAAAACATCGAGATATCCAACGGAACATTGAGATTGATGACTGGCGCAAACCAGCCAACCCGGATATACCGCGGATAGGCCACGACGAAAATCGTCCGGACGAACCGGGACCCCAGCTCGAGATACCGCGACTCGATTTTCATGGACGCCGGCGCGATCAAATCTCGCACCGTGGTGATACCACGCCGATATACCTTTTCTGACTCGAGAAGCGCTTTCTTTTCTTCTATTTGCTCGCGTGCCAGCTGCTCTTTTTGCTGCTGGGTGAGCTCAGGCTCTCGCTCAGTCGGGATGGATTGGGTTGATCGATAGAGTTCAACCATAGTTATTCGACATTCAGTTTACTGACGTCGACCAGCTTCTGCTGATCATACGTATCAGGATTGTATGTGTTATAGTAGAGTTCGATGAGACTCTGCGTATCGAGCTGGACGGCCTTGAGGCCGATAGAGCTCAAGCCATCAATAATAAATTCAATGCGCTTGGCCATTTCGATTCGGTGTTCCTCAAATTTCTTCTGCTTGATAGTGATCACGTTCGTCGGTGAGAGGACTTCCTTCAGCCGCGAGAAAAACCCCTTGGCTTTGATCGTGCCGCTGGCATAGGGCACGACGATGTAGAATCGTTTGCTCATGATGTCAGCGAGCGAGACGAGTTCCTGGATGTACTGCCGATACTCACGCGTTTGGACTTTTAGGAGCTCGTTGGTCTGTTCTTTCTCTACCGTTTTTAATCGCTCGAGGTATTCATCAATATTCAGTTTGCGAGATTGGATTAATATTTGGAGAGGAAACTCGATGGAATTCAGAAATTGTACATACCCCTGGATGACGGCATTTTGTTCGTCTTCTGATTTGAGAGCGAAATTAATCGATGATACCAGTACGACCGAACGAAGCGTGCCATCTTTCAGGATGACGGTATTATCCTTGATCTCCAGGATATTCATGTATTGCTGTGTCGACTGAACGGCGGTGGTTTGTTTGTTGATCTTTTCCTCAGCCATAGATGAAATTAATTCTGATCCTCAAGACCCTCCTGATAGGCTCCTCCCGTATCCACGACGAGAGACAGATCACTTAAACGTGATTCGGTGAGTCGCTGCTTTTTGGTGGGTTTGGGTGGTGGGGCTTTCTCTTTTTCTTCTTTGACCTTGCCCATCTCATAGTGTTTGTGCCAGACGGTCATTGATGGCCGGCGCAGCGTTTGCAGCATGTTCAGAAGAAAATGATGAAATGGGCGTCCATTGATTTTTGCGAAAGCGAAGATGCCCGTCACCGCAAAGATGAGAACCCCTTCAATTGCCGCTGCCCAAAAGGTGGCGAGTTTAAATACCAGAAAAATCGCACCCGCTCCTATCAAAAACGTAATAAACTGTCGGACCGTCAGCGGCCCAATAATCTTACTCTCGACATCGAGAAATTGGGGAACGATAAACTGCTGCATACTAAATCTGCATCGACATATTTAATTCATTAATAGCGTAAAACTCTTCTGCCAGTAAAAATGCTTTTTGCTCTTCTGTGCGCTTGATAATAATATTCTCTACCGAGGAGTTGGTATCGAGACTAGCTCGTCCAATAGCAACATATAGTGAAAACACTGGAGACTCCTTCCAAGCACGGATGCCCTGGACCCGCATCTCCCATGATTCTTCCTCGAGCAGATCAATTTTCTCTTTTACCTTTTCAGCTGATTCGGTCGGATTGGTACCCATCCGACGAAATTCTTTGAGATCAATCTGCCTGATCTCTTCAACTGGACCGATGACCTGGCTCGGCTGCCGGATATCGACCACGTGTGGCTTGTCTGAGCGCAAGGGACGAATCCGAGGCATTTCTTCTGCTGGCTGACCATAGAGCTCGTGGGGCTCATCGCTCGGAATGGGACGAGGCTGTGGTGCCGTCGGTGGAGGAGTGGGCTGCGGTTTCGGTGGAGCAGGAGGGGGGGTGGCTGGGGCAGTAGATTTCTGCAGTTCCGCGAGCTGCGCCTGAACTTCAGCCTGCGCATCAGTTGCGGGAAGAGTTGGCTTCGGCTGGGCTGGCGACGGTGAGGCGGCTCCGCCAGGACGTGGGACAAAAGCTGGCGGCGCGCTCGAATAGAGCGCCTCCCCTGACGAAGGCTTAGTTGGCTTCGGCTGGGCTGGCGGGGGCGTCGGGGATGGCTGTTTCCGTCCCTGTCCTTGCAGATCTGGAATTTCTGCCTCGAGCCTCTGGATAACTTGATCGGCCTGCTCTTGTGACAGATGTAACCCGCCGATTTTTTCGGGACGAGTGAGGACATCTGCTGTCTCTATTGAATTGCGAAGGTTTCGTAGTCGGGACTCCAACACTTTTTCAAAACGTTTTTGGAGTACATCATTGGCAAATGTCAGATGCTGAGAATTAATAATCCCTGACACAATCGACTCAACTCGCGAGGACACATCTGGTTTCGGTTGACTCACCATCCGCTGCAATGCCTCCTGATGCTGCTTAATCTCAGCTGCATCTTCTTCATCATCGAACTGCACCGGCGCGGGGCTCTGCTGACTGACAGGAGGCTGGGGGGCGGGTGGTGTAGGGGGCGCGGGTGGTGGTGACGCTGGCGACACTGGTTTTGGCACTGGTGGCCGGGTCTGGGGAGTGGATGACGCAGCGGGTGCCTGAGGTTTTTCTTGAGGAGCTGACTCGTCCAAATCTAACGACGAATCATCAGTCACTTTGGTAAAGCGACCTGAGGTGTCCTTCACGAGGAATCCGTGCTGCCAGTCGTTTTGGTTTTGGTCGTTTGGCATGGGCCAGATGAGGTGGAGCATCACTGGATGATGCATCCGTAGTGTATTTTATTATTTTTTTATGCCCATTTGCGATCACCTGAAGTCCTATTACCCGCGGTGCGTCAAGATATCAAAATTAGTGTAATTTCCTGAAAAAAAACTTCAGGAAAGTGGATTCATTATAGCATAATTTCCTCATAAAATCAAACCATACAATACCACCGCACTACCCAACCATATAATTGCTTATTTACGAAAAAAATGGCATGCTAAACATACTATGGCTGACATTGAAATAGAAAAACAGCGGCTCCAAAATAGAAAAAACTCTGGCCAGTCCCCGGACCAACCGGGCGGACTTTCTAGTGGTGGGGGTTCTGCGAACCCTCCAACCAGCCCCCACACATCCGCCAATGAAGATGATGATATTGAACAACTTCTCGAACGAGAACTAGCAAACATGAACAGCGGCTCACACTCGGATACTGGTGGCATGGAAGAGGTGCGGCCTTCTTCATCATTGGGTACCCACACAACGGGGGACGCGACCGCAGAAAACGCAAACCTGCAGCAAGCTGCAGAGCTCATCAATGAAGGATTCAAGGACTTTACCGACCAATATGCCCGAGCAAGCCAGGAAATGGGCCGTGCCATGGGCGAAACTATTGGCGACAAAATCGGCTCACTCTCGAACTCTCTAAACAAGATATTTACCTCCGCGGCCGCAACCATAGATCAGCTCCGGCAGCAGGGACGTGAGACAGAGGCTCGGGACGCCGCGCTCACAGCTATCGACCGGGGTCGGGAGCAAACGAACAATACCCTCGGCGCATCGACACAGAAATGGTTTCAGCACTACGATCGCATCCTCTCTCAAACAAACCGACAGCCGAGCGCCAACAAAAAAGAAGCAATCAAGAAAGTAGCTATCGAGGCAGTTGACTTTATACCATTTGTCGGTTCGGCAAAGATGCTGACAGAGGCGGCGAGAGGAAAGACATTCCAGGGCACACAACTAACGAATAAGCAACGTGCAATTCATGCACTCGAAGGGGGTGTCTACCTCCTGCTTGACTCGGCGACTCTCGGGACGGGTGGCGCAGCTGCCAAGGGCGGGCTACGGGCATCTAAACTACTAACTCGGAATGCCGCATTGGCCCGGAAGATAGGACTCAGTCGCCGCCTCTACAAACCTGTCTACAAAGCCGGTCGGGCCATAGCTAAAAATGAACGAATAGAAGGAGCACTTACCAGAGGCTTGCGAAAAATTGAGTCTAAACGAAAACGCTTCAACATTGACATTGAGAACACAGAAAAAATAATATCGGAGCGAGATTCTTCGCTCGACCAAACGCTGACAGCTGGCGCTACTCCCTCATCACAAACAACACGCTCTATCCCCGTCGAGCGCCTGGATCCAGCGGCACCGACTGTTACAACATCAAAGACGCAGCCAGCAACTCAAACCCCAACGGCGACTCAACCAGACAGTCTACCGCAACAGGAACCGGCACAGATCAATCAATTGGATCAAGCGCCAAATAGTGGAATGGTGCCCACTCCAATCAATGCTACCCCCACCCAACCGAAACTGTCTCAAGCAGAGCAAGAACAGCAGTGGCAAAGTGAGCTACAGCGAGCCCAGCGCGGCCCTCAGTCGAATCGAACTGGACTGGGAAAGACTGCTTTAGGACGACCAGTAACAATACCGAGCGGCGTTGGCCGCTCACGCACCCAGTCCGCGACCGATGACGATGATGCCGGTCCTACTGAGGAGCAGGAACAAGAATGGGGAAACCAGCTCCGGACTGACCGGCTCAATCAGCTCCGGGGTCCCATGCGAGAACAACGGCTCAAAGAAATTATAAAAATGCACACGGGTGACCTTTCCGCGGCCAATCTAGATCCTGACACTAAGAAATTGGCAAAAATCCTAGAGACGGAATCGGGTACCGATGAGCGCCGACAGGCCATCCGTGAAGCACTCAAGGTAAGCAAATTATACAAAAGTTCATTCTTGACTAGTACCGGCGGATTTGGCTACGCTCTGGCCCTCGGGGTTGCGCTGGCCAAAGATTTGGGCGACGGATTTCTGGACTTCATCGACGCCGGCACAGTCACGACATGGATCACGACTACAGTTATTTCGGTTATCATGTGGATTATCATTCACAAAGGCTGGCTGCAAAAACTCTTGTACCGCTTCCGCTTCATCGCCCGCGCCAAATATGCAATCAAGAAGGCTATTGCTCGGCGGATCTGGATGTGGCTGACCATGCCGATCATCGAGCTACTCCCCTTCCTCAATGTGTTTCCGTCAATGACTTTTACGGTATGGTTCTTCAAACGAGGCGTAGACCGGGCGCTCGCAGACGCAGAACGAGAAATTGACGAACTGGAGAAACAAATACGAAATTCTCTCTGATATAGCATTGACATGATTGATGGTATATAATATAATAGTCCGTTATCCTATAATAATATTACTCAATAAATAATCACCCGAGTCTTATGAATAAGTTTGAATTCCCGCCACAGGAGGGATCCCACAAAAAAGAAACTGAATTAGATAAGATCCCTCGATCTGACGAGGAAGTAGAGGAGGCTCTCGAGCTGGAGTCTGAGGAGACTCAACCAATCGAAGAGATACGAGACATGCAGTCTGGGCCAGAAGATACTGAAGCAGTGAAGTCGGCCGAAATGCCTGAGTCCGTCGAACCCGCGGAAACAGAAGCGGCAGAGGCGGCTTTTGAGCAAGAGTTTTCTCCAGAAGAGCAGCAAGAAATGATAGATGAAATTGACGCGGGAACCGAAGCGTACGCCAAAGCCGAGCAAGAACGCGCCGAGCAAGCTGCAGAGGCAGAGGAAAAGGCCAGTCCACTAGAAATGGCTAAGCGCTTTTTCGCTGAGCATCGTGAAGAATTTGACAAAATCGCCGAGGAGCTCAATGAACTCATCAATAAAAATCTTATCCCCGAAGCTCAAGAACTAGCAAGCAAATTCCTCTCGGATGTCAGACAGAAAAGTGAAAAATACTTCGGCGACAAAGCTGACGAATGGTTCCAAGAATATGATGACCTGATGGCCAAGGCTGGCCAAGAAAAAAGCCAAAACCGCAAACGACGCCTTATCAGTTTGGCTATTGAGGGGGTTGATTTCATCCCGGTCATCGGCCCGGTTAAGATGATTGCTGAAAGCACAAAAGGGTCTACCTTCAACGGCAAAGAGCTGAAAAGCTGGAGTCGGGCGCTGCACGCGACGAGTGGCGTAGCTTTCCTCGCGCTTGACCTGACCGGTCTCGGCGCACTCGGCAAGAGCGTCAAAGCCGGAAAATTGATGACGCGTACCGCGGCACTGATGCGCAAAGTCGGACTCCCCCGCCAGATGTACAAACCAGCCTACAAAATAGGTCGATTTGTCTTGAATAATCCGACGGCCGCCCGAGCCGCTGACAAAGCGCTACGCTTCCAGATCGGAGCGCGCTCGAAACGCGCAAGAAAATGGAAGGACCAGGTATCTGATGAAGTTGAGGATATCTTCGTCAATGAAACTCAATCGCGTACCGCAGCGTAAACTGAGCGCCGCCCGCTGATTTAATCAATAACATACTTATATGTTCATATTATTTGGGGCAGCCTTATTCATCGGCGTATCGCTGTTGTACTATTTTGTCGACTTCGGCGTCGTGACATTTTCTGAGATTTTTCTGACCATCTCTAGTTTTCTTTTCGCGATTTTTACCGGATTTTTCATTTCCCGACAGGGAAACCGCTACAGCGAAATTCGAGATGTCATCACTCATTTTGATGGCGCCCTATCATCGATCTATCGACACAGCGGACATTTCGGCGAAAAAACCCAGCACGCCATCGGCGCTATCGTCAAAGATCATTACGAAAAAATACTCTCCCACCATGCTTGGGACTACCATTTCGTACATCCATCAACAACTATCACTTCCATTCACCGAACGCTGACTGAATACTGCGGGGATCAGAAACTTCCTTCCCAGCAGAACGAATCCCTCGCCTCCATCATGACCAGCCTCGAGTCACTCCAAATCAGCCGAAAACGTATGGTTGCGCTCCAGGCCGAACGTATCCCTCGGCCACAATGGGGATTGGTCTATTTCCTAGGCATTCTCCTTTTTATCACCGTGACCATCATACCCTCAGCCGGCGTATTACTCAATACCATACTAAAGGCGTCATTTAGTACATCCGTCATCCTGGTCATTTGGCTATTACATGAATTTGACCGGCTACGGTTCTTCGAGGGAACTATGGGGGAGCATTCTGCGAGTGACGTGCTCGGGATTATTACAGGAAATAAATAGTCTGAAACAAAATTGGCCGAAACCCGTTATGGGACATCTGCCTTAATTTTTGCCTTATCGAATGCCCGCCGACCTAGTGTACTAGGGTATCGCGAAAACCAGAAAAACAACCGCGTTGTGGCAGCATCCATAGAAAAGCTGGCAAACCAAATAAAATCACATCGATTCCCAAAAAGCGGCATAACCACGTAGCCTGGTTAGAGCCGAGCAACGATACGCGCGATATTACCATACATAATATCGCGGATTTCGTCGTCAGTGAAATGTCCTTCTTCCGAAAGTTTTTCGGCAATAACAGACATTTTGCCGACGTTGTCTAACTGAGTAAATAGCTGATCAGCATCCACGCCACCGAAATCGCTGCCAACAGCTACATGCTTGGCAGAGCCGGCACTATCACTTGCCTGTTTGAATGTTTCGATAAACTTTTCCAGTGATGGAAAAAATGCCTGGTTTGGGGTAAACCCCACTACTCCACCCCGATCGGCAATGGCGCGCAACAGCTTCTCATCGATCATACGCTCGGATGATCCAAGGGCGGTATGCGTCGCGGCAATTTTTTCATAATTACGCACCCGTTCCAAAATATCCTGGGCTGTCTTACGATTGGCGTGGGCAATATCAATAATCATGCCTTTTTCCATCAAGCTGTCGATAATTCGTTTCCCGAGGTCAGTGAGTCCGCGCCTCTTGTCTCCACGAGCGCCACCTCCGAGCTGATTATCGTGATTATAGAGTGGTCCGACCGACCTGACACCTCGTTCATACAGCTCACTCACGACTGCCGGATCACTAATAATATCGCCACCTTCTTTGTGTAGGACGACCGAATGGGCATCTGGGGTTCGCTCAATGTGCAGATCCTCTGGTCGCGTGATAATCCGAAAATCTTCACTGGCATTGTAAAAATCAAGTAGCGCCGACTCGTCTGCCCGTAGTTGTTCGAGGCCGGATGTATCACCACTCGTGGCGGCCTGCTGTTCAGTTTCGGTAAGTCGTCGGTACACTGACGAAAAAATAAGATCCAGCTTGGCCAGGCCCTCTCGGGGTAACTGTTTGTTCCGTTCCCGCGCATGGTCCAATTCTGGATTTTCTAAAATTTCTGCAAGTTGAGGATTCAGGGTATCCTGATGGAAATCAGCAATGGGCATTCGTTCTCGATTCATGGGATTATGACCGTAACGATAATTGATAAAATTTCAAAAAGAGATCATTGAGTGACTCTCCTCGATACTCTGCACTAAGGGTAGTGGCACTGCGAGCACGGAAACCAGGATGCACATCAACCTCCAATAAGTACAACCGGCCACCGCGTATCAGTATATCAGCTCGCGAAAATGTCCGGCAACCCAGAGCCCGGTGCGCCGCGACTGACAGCTTCTTGACCCGAGCTCGAACTGCGGGTGAGAGCCGAGCGGGGGCGCTGACCGTACATGACATCAAATCCTTATGTTTAGCTGATAGCAGCGCCTCGGTCACTGGTCGCTCCATACCGACTGGCTCATACGCAGTCGGTCGGGCATTGCCAACGACCATGCACGTCACTTCTGCATCGGCTCTGATATACTCCTCGACTAGCACATCGTGACCACTCCGCTGGATCCGCTCGATGGTCTGCTGGCATTCACGTGGTGTACGAACTAAATAGAGACCACGGCTATCGGTGCCGTGCACGTCCTTGATCACACACGGATAACCAATCTGCCGTTGCATGCGACTAAGTATCCCAGGAGAGACCCGCGTGGCATGTCGAATACATATATCATCAGCTACTGACAATCCCGCCCGACGAAACGCTCTTTTTGACAGATATTTAGAGGTGCCGAGATGAACGGCACGTGCGTCAGAACCGAGATATGGGATATGGTAGCGCTCGAGGAATTGTTCGACATCATTCTGATGATCTCGACCGTATGCATTTTTTAACACAACGGCAAATGCCCCTCGATCAAAATTAGTACGGAGGCGCATGCGCCCTGATGAAGTCCACGAACACACCGATACAGAAAAGCTGGATAACAGCCGACGAAGATCACGAACCTGCTCAGCATTTACTGCTCGCTGATTGCGGGCACCGGTATCTATGATCGCCAAGCCTATCAGTTGACTACTCATATCCAGTCAAAGGCTAAATGAGATAAGTCATCGAAGTTTATGGCTGGCTGGATCCGCTCGGCTACCGGGATGTATTTCTGGGAATAGTAATCGTACATATCAGCCACCCCAACTGAGAGAATCTCGCCGAATTTCATATCCAAAATCTTTTTGAGGTATTCCTCTGACATGCCCCCTTCATAAAAAATATCATAGGCATAGAGGGTGCGGAGATCATTATTTACTTTTTGGAAAAATAAGGCCAATCCGGCGGTAAATCCGTTTGTTTCCACCTCAGTGACTAGTCGCGCCTCCTCATCCATGCCAAACTGCGACAATGTCTTCAGCCAGGCCTGCTTCATCAGGTGCAGATACATGACCGACCCATAGCCAACTAGTGGCTTCACCCCGGCATAAAAATGTAATACTCCAAAAATCATAAACAGGCTGGGATATATTTCTCGTGCTCGCAGTAAGCGAATAATTTCGTCTTTTTCGAGAGAGATCGTCAAATCAGTAAATCGCTGGTCAGCCGGCCGCAGCGTATCGCCATCGACATACATCCGCAGAGACTGACTGCGTCCAGGGTATTTCCGCCAGAAGAAGTGTGTGCCCCGCTGATCCGACTCCTGCCACGTAACGACATTGCCGCGGAAATTATCCAGGACTGCCTCACGAAAATCCGGATCAAACAGACACCGACTGATCATCGTATCTTCTTCAAGCAAGGTAATCAAACACTGGGTTGTAATCTCCTCTTGGGTCACATACAATAATTCCGGCAGGGTCTCCCGAAGTTTCGTCTCGAAGAGACGCGGCCATGTATTCTTCACTATTACCGTAATCTGATCACAGTAATCTCGGCACTGGCTATAGTCAAATGACCGCATCCGCTCTTCCTCAGCGGTGAGAAACGCCTGCTCCTCGGCCGAAAAATCGTTCCAGCGATCTGATGTCTGGAGCCGCTCGGTCATATTGAAATCACGCCGAGGTATGTAGTATGACGATTTTTCCCGTTCCGCATTGCTAAAGAGCGGCACCCGCTTACCGTGCAGCATAAACCCGTTTTTACTGAAATAGTTATTTGGCGGGACGTCCCCGCTAGATAAAACAATTATTGCATCTTGTTTCTGTGGCTGGAGTAGCCTCCGAGTGTTCCCAATGATATTAGCCGAGGCGAGAAACGGATGATTGATAACTTGATGATGGTCAGCAATATTACATGCGAGTTTACCATCGAGATTCACCTGAAATTTCGTCGCGTAGTCAGCACCGAATAGTGTAGATAGCTTCGCGCGAATGTTATCCTTTACTAATTCCTGGCGCTGCTGATGGATAGGGTCGATCTGGAATTTATACAAGAACCCATGATAGTCCCTGAGCTTCATGTCCAGCTCAAAAAACTGCTCAATGACTGGGCAGTACTTAGTGATTTGCTCGATAAGGAAATCACGCTGTTTGATAATTTCTGCACGGTTTTTTGACATACCGAGATATGGTGTGTTA
>JAXDBW010000067.1:0-13665 GCA_034678405.1 Patescibacteria group bacterium
CTACATTCGTCAGATTATTCGTTCATTTCAAGATAAACATATTCCCTGTATTGTTTCTGACAAAGAAGGAACGATTTGTCCAGCATATTTCAAGCATTTTGCACGGTATATCAAGGAGACCTCCCCCTCCATCTCGGATTACATTTTTGTGTGGAGCCCTCGACAGAAATTATTCTGGGAACATGCAGGCACACCTCCGGAAAAAATTCGCGTGATTGGTCAGCCTCGCTCTGATTTCTGGAAACAACCCAATCGCTGGATGAAGCGCAATCAGCTCGACATCCCAGGACTCCGTCAGGATAGTCAGGTACTCCTATTCTTTAGCTATGATCCCTGGAGCTACACTCCGGAATACATGGTGAAGAAAGGTGAGATGAACTGGGAGCAGCTCCGACATCAGACCGATGAAGTTGTTTATACCTTTGCCAGACAACATCCTGAAATTGATGTCATAATTAAAGTCCACCCCCAGCAGAGTGACATAGACTCGGTCCGAGAGTCGATCAACTCTCAGAATCTTTCCAATCTTTTCTTGGTTACTGGGGTCGCCCTTTCAAATCAACTGATCATAAATGCTGATGTAGTTCTAGGATTTCAAACCACTGCATTAATTGAAAGTATGGTAACTGATAAGCCCATCATCTATACATATTGGGGTGACGCCCGAGAAAAATGGTCTGCTGATTTGATTCCATTTCATGAAAGCCCCGGCGTACATGTAGCACAGTCGCCAGAGAAGTTATTGGAGATGCTGAATGTGACATTTAAAGAATCGACTATTAGTCCAGCTGCTCGCGCTGCGCGAGATGAATTCGTAGCGGAATACCTATCAATTGTAGACGGCAGATCAGCACAAAGAACATTCGGAGAAATCTCCCGAATTATTCACAACCATGCTTCATAGTCGACACCCCATATTTTCTAACACACTCTACAATCTGCTCAATACAGTGATTTCTTTTGTGGTGGCGTATGCCATGACTCCCGTGATCCTTAGTCGGTTAGGAAATGAAGACTACGGCATATGGGTCTTCTTAAGCATCTTCACAGTTACGGGATATTTTTCACTTTTAGATCTGGGGCTGCAGGGTGCGGCAACGAAGTATGTAGCAGAATTTTTAGGTGCAAAAGACAATGAACGACTCAGTCAAATAGTCTCAGCAACAATTCTCTTTTTCTTTATTGTTGGTGTCATAGGTGCTGCCATCGTACTCATTATTAATGCCTTTTTCCTAACCGACGTATTTAATCTACCCACCGATCAGATTGCAGTGGTTCGAATGCTCATTAATCTCATAGCCATCAGTTTTATCTTTCAGTTTCCCGCGCTGGGGTATTCAGCCATCATCCAAGGGGTGCAGCGATATGACTACCTTCGTGGGGTTACAATTTTGACAACACTTCTCAGTAACGCAATTTTACTCTTCTATCTCAATGAAACAAACGGTATCGTGTTCATTACTATCGTCACAATAGTGACGGCAATCTTGGTAACTCTGTTGTATGCATACATTACAAAACGGCTACTCCCAACAATTTCTATACGTCTCAGACATATCAGCAAAGATACCTTTCGGCTTCTCTTCAATTTGTCATCTAAATTGTTTGCCTCAAAAATCGTTGGCCTCATATTTAATAATACGGATAAATTGCTTATCGCCATATTCCTGACGGTTTCATTCCAGACTGATTATGACATTGTTAATAAATTACATATTATTTTATTGTCATTACTATCCATCGTTAATCAAGTAGTACTGCCTGCCAGCTCAGAATTCTCTGCTAAGCATGATACACACACTTTACGCATACTATTGCTCCGCGCGACGAAGTACTCGGTAGGACTTGTGCTCCCCGCCTTAATCTTGCTTATGGCATACCCGACTGAAATGCTCATTGCGTGGGTGGGAGATGGATTTGCTCACCTGGCCCCCCTGGTTCGGCTGTACTCAAGTCATATCTTTTTGACTATGCTAGTTGGTGTAAGCTCGACGATGTTTGTCGGCATCAATAAAGTTGGAAAAGTACTCAAGGTATCCATTTTTGCTGCGGTACTCAATCTCGGAATCAGTGTTATAACCGTACCCTCTTTAAAAATAACTGGCTTGATTCTAGCTACGGTTATCGCCTATAGTCTTTCTTCTCTCGCTTACATTTATATCGCCAATAAAACATTTATTATACCCCACTGGCATTTTTTCAAAGAAGTACTCTTTAGGCTTATCTCACCTAGTATTGGTGCACTGGCAGTCATGATTGCAGGACATGCAGCGCTTGATCTGACCTCATTCTGGAATATTGGAATTGTTGCAGCTCTTATGTATATCGTCTTCTTCGTTATGATGTATTTCTTTTCTCTCGGTAGTGATGAGAAAAGTACCCTCCGTTCATTAGTTCGTAAAACTACCAGCCCATAGTATATATGTCTGATATAGCACATCGACTCATTAATTCCGCTTTAATAAAAAATAGAGTATTCCTCTATTGTAAGTTTTGGTTAGACCAGATTCTCCATCCTAATAAATTTATTTTCCAGGGGAAGAAAATAACTCCCACCGATCCTGATCAATTGCCCGGGACTGAGCGTAAACATATACTCTTCCCAACAATATATCACCTGGATCGTGGGTTGGCATGGCAAACTTCTATAGCCAAAGCGTGTGCAGTTCGAGGGCACCAAGTTACTTTCATGCCCCTCGATTTTGAATTCCCAAGAA
The DNA here is from genome assembly GCA_034678405.1 of Patescibacteria group bacterium. Classification (GTDB taxonomy): domain Bacteria; phylum Patescibacteriota; class Patescibacteriia; order UBA10025; family JAHIVO01; genus JAXDBW01. The sequence continues at coordinate 2,718 of JAXDBW010000067.1, forward strand.
AAAATACTCTTTACTACGACGTTTACGATGGACGCTACGCGAGCGCTTATCAAAACTTATACAATCGTACGTTACTAAACAATTTACGCCTGCCCAGTAAACCATACAGTGTATATGGATCAACTGCTTCTTTTGCTCAGTATCGCGATCAAGTTTCTAAACTCACCTATAAAGAGTGCTTAGCGTATACTTATCACGACTTGCCACTCGGCGATATGACCTATAACTCCGTCATGCACTATTACCGGCGCGGGGGCGCCACCTTTACTCAAGAAGAGATAGAGGGGTACCGTGACTACCTAGCAATCGGCATGATTCTTACTGACACCCTCGAGCATGCCCTGGATGAGCTACAACCTGACATCATTTTTACTCTTAATGGGAGCTTTATCGATAGCCGCATCCAACTAGCCCTCGCTACCAAACGCAACATTCGGGTAGTAACGTTTGAAGCAGGTTTTATGCTTAATTCCATCGTAATTGCTGAAAATGAGCCCACTATTACCTATCCCATGCAAAAATATCTGCCGAGAGAATATGCTACATATCGGCTATCACAATCTCAGCAACAAACACTCGACTCATATCTGACCGAGCGAAGCCTCGGCCAAAATTGTGTACTTGACTACTACGGCAAGCCCGTCTTCGACCATGCGGCCATACGAAAGGAAATCGGCATCGAGCCAAATGTCATTCCTGATGTACTATTTACTAATCTACAGTGGGACTCAACGCAGCTAAATTCAGACATTGCATTTAAAAACCAAGTTAATTGGATTCTCCACACTATTAATCTGTACAAGTCGCTCCCCAGTCGAACTTTGGTCATCCGCATACATCCTGCCGAAGTAAATCCCCCGGCCATCGAGAGCAAAGAAAAAATACTAGATACGATTATAGAGCATTACCCAGAATTACCACCAAATGTACACATTATTCCGCCGGAAAGTAAGATTAGCTCCTATCCTCTATCCGACCTCGCGAATCTCGTGCTGGTCTACGCTTCAACCGTTGGCTTAGAATCGGCTATCATGGGGAAAAGGGTGCTGGTAGCTGGTCGATCGCATTACCGTAGGGCAGGATTTACTGCCAACATCACCAGTATTGATCAGTACGCCAGCTATGTACATAATCCAGACAGTATCCCATTTGATCAGATGTATGTGTCAGAGGCAAGGAAATATGCGTATTTCTTCTTTTTTGGTTATATGATACCGTTATCTTCGGTAGTGAAAGAGCGCACCACAACTGAGGGCGGTGAACTTACAGCATTTAACTATCATGACGAGGCGGAGTTAAAAAAAGGCAAACACTCTGATCTCGATTTCATTATTCAGATGATATTTGGTGCTAAAAGCTACACAGATCGTTTTACTGACATGATGTCAAAAAAATATGAGTGAAAAAAAAGTTTGCATAATTGGTAACTCAGTTCCCCTACTCATTCAGCCTTTTCGGACAAATCACCAAGATCGCACGTACGGTGAGCTGCTAGAGAGGTCTGGGTGTCGTGTAATCCATGCGGAGAAGCAGTCCGCCGTAATAACTGATGTATATCAGTATCTCGAGGATGAGTGCATTCGGCACTATCCTGACTACGTTATCATACATTTTGGTATCGTCGAAGCAACATACCGTGCACGACCACGCTGGCTACAAAATATTTTTTCAATGAACGCCTGGAATAACTCTATAATAAACCGTTCCTACAATGGGCCAATCATGCGCGGCATATTATATGTAGCTAAGCAATCTTATAAGTCTCTCGAGCGCATCCTATATGCTAGTGGACTAAAGTGGCGCTGGGTGTCGCCACGGACTTTTCGATTTGCTTTGCACGATATAGTGAAGAAAATTTTCGCTGACACCCCTGTGCAGCGCATTATTCTAGTAGGGATCACTGATATAGCTGACTGGGTAGAACAAAGAGCCCCAGGCACCCAGGTAAGCATAAATAAATATAACTTAATAATGAAAAAGTTGGCCGATGAATACCCGGCTATTCATTATTTCGACACAGCGTCCCAGATTAATAACAAAACACAAACCATAACCCCTGATGGTATTCATTTTACCGGAATCGGACACCAATTACTCTTTGAGGCTTTATACCCATTGCTAAGCCCAAAACGTAGTGATTACCAGGGATGGCAAAAAATAAACCAATACGAATCGCTATATAATTTATATGCGCGTTGGAATAAACGGAAGGCATCTCACAAATAAAAAAACCGGTGTAGGACAGTATCTGTCCCAACTTCTCAGCTACTGGACAGAAGATTCTCAGGGTTATCATTTTTTTCTTTTTCTTCCCTTCCCGAAGTCAGAACTATCTGAGCATTCGTTTCTTGACCACCCAAGTGTTGAAATTATTGAGGTGCCCAAAACACTACGTGGGCTCCGATATATGTGGTGGTACAATGTTACACTTCCTCGTCTCCTGGCAAGATATCAAGTATCTTCGTTCTTTTCTGCTGATTATTTTCTACCCATACGATTACCGTGTCCTGGATTTATGACAATACATGATGTCTCATACCTGGCACACCCAGAGTGGTTTTCACGGACGTATAGGTTAGTGTGCACCATCTTGTCAAAAAAACGAGCGCCTTACGCTCGGACTGTATTTACAGTATCTCAATACTCAAAAAATGAGATTTTAAAATATATCCCGTCTCTTAATGCAAGTAGTATATGCATTACTCCCCTTGCTGTCGGGCCAGAATTCAGTCCTCTGACAGACCCCAACACTGCTCCCTCTGATATACTGGGTAGTCTCGGTATTTCTGGGCCATATTTTCTATTTGTCGGAAAATTACTCAATCGCCGACACGTAGATACATTAATCCACGCTTTTACACAATTTCAGAAAAAATATCCCGCAACCGCTTTTCAGTTGGCGATCCGTGGCGAAAATGAATCGCATCCATATATAGATTTTTCTCATATTGTCCGAGGGGCAAATAACGCACTCTCACGTCGAGCGGTACTCCTTATACCAAGACGTACCGACGCCGAGCTCATAACACTGTACCAACATGCGTATGCGTTTTTCTATATATCCGACTATGAGGGATTCGGACTGCCAGTGCTTGAAGCGATGGCATGCGGCATCCCTACTGTTACATCCCCAGTAACGTCTCTGCCAGAGGTAGCCGGTGATTCTGCACTCTTCATCACTCCACACGATACCGCTACAATCGTAACAGCTATGAAAAAACTTACCGATCAACAGACGCATGCAACACTCCGTGCTAAGGGTCTAGAACGTGCGGCACACTTCAATTGGAGACATACTGCTGAGGTGACCTTAAACACTATTGCTGGAAAATATGCGGATGCATAGAACGGTGGCTATCATAGTACTAAATTGGAATGGTGCAGACGATACCATTACCTGTGTGCAATCACTACAGCGTCTGACCTACCCCACAATACGCATCTATATTGTTGATAATCACTCATCGGGAGACGACGTGCTTCGATTTCGAGAGCAATTTGGAGATACGGTCACTATAGTTGAAAATTCTAATAACGAAGGCTACGCGGGCGGTAACAATCGAGGTCTCTCGTATGCACGAAATGAACAAGACTATGACTATTACTGGATACTCAATAATGATACGCGAGTTATGCCTGATGCTTTATCCGCTATGGTCACCGTAGCTGAAACAGGCCACTGTGGCTTGGTGGGTTCGCATATTAATTACTGGGAATCAGAAGATACGTACTGTGAAATTGGTGGGCGCTACAATAAATGGACTGGCATTGACCGTCTTCATCACAACCGATTACAAACAGAGCAGCTAGACTATATTTCGGGCTGCTCATTATTAATTTCACGGAAAGCCTACCAAGAAACCAAAGGGTTTGATAAACGTTTTTTTCTGTACAACGAAGAAGTTGACCTCTGTCTGCGCGCTCAGCAGCAGGGCATCCGATTAGGGAGAGCGTTTGATTCTCGAGTTGAACATCACTCCGCTAAAACAACTGGATATTTTTCAAACACTTATTTCTATTATTTCCTCAGAAACAAAATACTACTCTTCAAAAAACATAGTCGATGGTACCATTATCCCTCTTTCATACTTGCCTATCTTTTCTACTATTGTGCGGGAATGACGCTTCGATATACACTCAAAAATAAAAAATTTCCCGTGCATCTTCTTTACCGCGTTGCTCATGATGTTTTTCATCAGCGCTGGTCTAAGCAGCGGGTATAACTTGTAGGACGTGATCGCCGATTGGTATGAGCTCATAACCCTCCCCAAGCGATGGCGGAGTAGCATTTTTGTATATTCTATCAATCACAAATACTGGTACATCATCTATGCTCATGGTACGAACACATTTGACACTCGCTGAACTGATAGCGGTATACTCATCATTATCGGACCTGATAGTACTACGCGTTGCAAATAGGTCAGCTGCGTTTCCGAAAAAAAAGCATGGCTCAAGACCACGCGCAACTGACAATGGTAATATGGACCTGCCCCAGTTTCTCCATAAATTATAATACGCGCTTGCGGCTTTATATTCGTTTGGAGTATTAGTTAAAACCACGTATTGGGTAATATCCTCCTTCTCTAGATATGTATTAAGTTCGACAAGTCCTTCATATGTCTTTTCTTCTATTGCCAATGGAAATGAAGTAATATATGCCTGAGCTGCAGGAATTGGATTTATAACGATAAAAAGGAGAATCAGAGCGGCCATGGGAAATAGTATAGCTGAGCGGGGTTGTCGGTAAAGTATCTTCGTGAACAAATATATTCCGATAGCTACGAGTAATGGTACTGGCAACAATAATACACTACGATTTATCGGAATACTTCCCCGAAACACTGAAAAGGCCAATAAGCCATAACTTGCGAGCAAATATGCGCTCAAAATGAAACTACGCTCAGAGCGTCTCACTGACCATATGATACTAACTATCATAATAGCTCCGAGCAAAACAAAAAGGAGAGTTAAGTTGTCGCTTATACCAGATTTTGCATATCGCAAAAACTCACTCATATTACTATTGGTCACATACGGTATAGCGGCGTTGCCAGACTCAGTTGCACGAGTCGTGTAACTTCGTATAAGTTTAGCTACACTGTCTTGCCACTGAATAAAACCAATCACAATAGTGGCGATAGTCACCGCCATTGACCGCATGTGTGTGAGTACCGCCGTAATAATGCTTTTTGATAGTATCATTGCACCGATATAATAGACACTGAGCACAATAAGCAGAAAAATAAAAGTCTCAAAGTGTATGAGTGCGACAGCGCTAGATAATAAAAAAAATGGGATAGTGAAACGCCAACCCCTATCTGCAAATCGTAAACTAAAAAGTGAAAATAGCGTAAGCCCCAGCGCAAGCGCGTTGTCGTATGTAGATAAACTTAAAACGAAGTAGCTCTGATACCAAAAGGTAAAGATAAATACTAACCCAAACACTACCTGCCTTTCCTTAAAGAAGCTAGCTGTCAAAACGGCCGTACCCGCTGCCAATAAGAAGGATAAGAAAATTGGATATATGCGATACAAATTTATTAGACTAATACCGGTAAGGCTATGTGCAACAGACATAATGGAAACGCTGCCAAACCGGACACCGAGGTCACCTGATTCAAGAAAAATTCGTGAATGTGAAATGTAGTAAGGAGCATCCCAACCTGTCGGGAACGGAGGCATTTGAGAAAAGAGCATAATCGCACCAATCAGTTGAACGATGACAAGCAACCCTACCAGTAGCATGCCTTTATCAATTTTAGGTAACCTTTGCATTATTTTCAATTTCATACTCTCGAGGTAGAAATTTTATCCCAAACAGTATAATCTTTTTTTAATAAATAATCACGCCACCCTAAAATAATACTCCATTGTATAAGGAAAAAAAAGTAACAGGTTTGGGATATTCGCCATGATTTGAGCACTAATTTATGTAGTGCCGCAAACAAATAAATAATAACCTGCAGTATTAAGACTATACTAATTAAAACATTCGGCTCTGCAGCAGTCAGCCCTGCTGAAGTCACCAATAAAAAGAGAAGCAACAGTGGTGCAAATAACGGTAACACTTTATGAGATGGGTAAATAAACCAGAAATAGCTCATCGGACGGTGACCGCCCGCTGGCAACCGATGGAATACATTCACAAGCGTTTGAGTTATAATACGGACTTTTTGCTTTAATAAGTCTTGTGGATTACTAGGGGCGCGCTCCCAGACACTTGCATCGGAAACATAAGCAATGCGTTTCCCTGACCTTATTATATAGAGACTCATTGAAAAATCGTCAGCGCTTCCAGGGATGTACCATGCATTAAGTGGCACTGAACGAAATATACTTGCTCGAAAAGCAGCGAACTCACCACTCATGCCAATCACGGAGTGAATTCTTGATTCCCGTCCCCGCAACCATTGTTCAACTCTCCAGTATAGTCCTCCCCCAAAGGAAACACCTCCCTGGTCTCCCGCGCGCTGATGCATGGCAGCGGTGACTCCGCCAATTTCTGGATTATTGAAGTAGCGCATAGTCTGTTGCAAAACATCTGGTGCAAAGAAAGCATTGGCATCAGTTGCTACAATAACCTCATGACGTGCATGTGCTATTCCAAACTGAATAGCCGATGCTTTACCTTCACGGCGTTTTTGTGAAATATACTTCACCCCACGATCTGTATACTGAGAAACTACCACCGACGTGCCATCATTTGATGCGCTATCAACCACTAAGACCTCGAGCAATTCCGGAGGATACGTAAGCGAGAGGGTGTTTTCGATTTTTTTTGCAATTACTGCAGCTTCATTATATGCCAGAATCATTATACTGACACGTGGCAACGCTGCCCCAACCTCCCGGGGCGTACGTCGTAGAGATTTGAATGTAATTAACAAAAGGAGGGCTGGATATCCAATGAACTGCCAGATCAGCAATATTAACGAAAGCCAGAAAACCCAATTTACGAAGTGCACCGCTGTTATGCTCATTTACGTTCCCGCTCAGACTGCTCGATATGATGGCCTTTTGCATCCTCGTGACCGTTGAGCGCGAGACGTCGGACAAGACTGGTAATCTCTCGTTCAATAAATTCAAGCTTTACATATATTCGAAATACCCCATAAAATAGAGCAATAATCGAAATATATACGAGCACATCTACACCACGTCCCACGCCAACGCTCTCGGCAATAATATCACTAAACTTTGGCCACCAGGCAAAAAAAACTATACCCGCCCATATGACACTCCAAATAAGTAGCGCGGCTAATTTTACCGAACCGTCACGGAAGCGCAAATATGCTCGTGAGACAGCAAAAAAAGCGAATAGAGATATAAGTATTTTTATTATCATTTCATAAGTCTCCCGAGAATATATTTAAATAATACTTTCCCAAAGGCAAGCGAACTTTGCCCCTTTCCTTTCGAATACTCAGTATAGGTTATGGTAACGGGCACTTCCACATAACGAAGCTGATGACGATTTATTTCATCGAGAATCTCTGAAGCATGCGCCATACGATCCTGACGAATACGAATTTTGTGCGCAGCCTCGCGACTGAATGCCCGTAATCCATTATGAGTATCACTGACCCGCAAACCGGATGCAAAGCGAGTAAAGAAGACGGCGGCTTTCAGCATTATTTTCCTGAAAGTCGGGATATTCAGAGCGGAATTACCTAAAAATCGTGATCCCAGCGCGACGTCAAATTTTCCTCTTTCAAGAGGTTCAAGTAGCTTGACTATATCATTACTACTATGTTGGCCGTCTGCATCATATGTAACGATTAGGTCGGCACCAGAATCAAGCGCGAACTGAATCCCCGTCTTGAGTGATGCTCCTTGCCCGCGATTTATGAAATGTGTTACCACATGCGCGCCCGCCTCTCGTGCCACGTCTGCAGTACCATCATCAGATCCGTCGTCGACAACAACAACATGGTCATATCGCTGACGGACATCGCGTACAACTCGCCCAATGGATTGAGCTTCATTCAGCGCTGGAATAATGACAAACACATTCATCGACCAATACCACGATAAATAATCTTGGCACCTTGAATGCGTTGTTTATCCAGACAGTTTTTACCGTCAACTACTACTTTTACCCCATTTTTCTTCAGCATACTGGGCGTGAGAGAAACAAACTCCCGATGGTTAGTGGCGATCACTACTGCATCTACTCGCTTCAATAGTGCCTCAAGGGTGGGCACATCTGATTGCTGGGGGAAATAGGGATCAAATACGATAACCTCTGCGCCTTCTTTCTTTAGTAGTTTCAAAATATCGAGCGCTGGACTCTCACGCAGGTCATCAATATTTGCTTTATATGATAAACCGAGTAAACCAACCTTAGTTCCTTTTAGTGGTTTCTTAATCTCATTCAACCCCTTCATCAATTGCCCAACGGTATAAGCAGGCATGCTGTTGTTTATTTCACGGGCAAGCTTGAGAAAACGATGATCGAAACCAGCTACCCGTGCGCGCTCAATGAGGTAATACGGGTCAACGGGAATACAGTGACCGCCCACGCCACATGATGGGTAATGTGCCATAAAGGCAAATGGTTTTGTTTTCGCTCCATCAATTACATCAACCAGATCAATGCCTAGTACTTCAAACGATTTAGCCAACTCATTAACAAATGCAATATTAATATCGCGAAATGAATTCTCAATAATTTTGGTCGCCTCGGCAGCTTTTATCGATTTCATTGGCCGGATTTCAGCAGAAATAATGCGCCGATAGAACTTCAGTGCTAATTGTAGCCCTCGCTTGCTCAGTGCGCCAACACACCGAGGAATATTCCTAACGTTCCACTGGGGGTCGCCGGGATTGATGCGCTCGGGAGCGTGGGCTAAATAAAAATCTTTTCCCGCCTCAAGGCCAGATCCTTTTTCGAGGATAGGTCTGATGACTTCTTCGCACACACCAGGATTGACAGTAGATTCCATAATAACGAGCTGGCCTTTTTTGAGATATTTGGCAATCTTCTTACTAGCATCGCGAACGGGTGTCAAGTCGGGATTATGACGTTCGTCAATCGGCGTGGGGACACAGATGACTATGATGTCTGATTTCGGAATCGAGTCATAACTTGTCGTGGCGGTAAATGATTTTTTGGCTACCCAGCCATCTAAATCTTCGTCCCCTTTGATAGGTGAAATCCCCTTATTAATATTGTTAACTTTTTTCCGGTCTTTTGAGATACCAAAAGTCTGATAGCCCTTTTCGCCACAGAGACAAGCGAGCGGTAGACCAACATATCCAATGCCAACGATAGTAACAATTTCTTTCTTGCGACGCGTTGACTGGATGTTTTTACCTTTTCTTTTTTTAATTGGCATAGTGTTCATTAAACCACTTATACGTATCAGCTAACCCTTGACTCAAGTCTGTCGTAGCGTGCCACGAGAGTACCCGACGGGCGCGTCTCGGGTTGAGCGCGCTTCGATATTGTTCAGCGACGTGTCCATGCCCAGGATCATACTCTGTGTGACTTATTGACTGGAGAAGAGCATGCACTTTTCTGACGCTCGTTTCCCGTCCGGTGCTTATATTTAAAACCTCACTCGAAGCTTTGTGGAGGGATTTGATAGATGCGGTAACCACATCCCCGACATATACGTAATCACGAGTCTGATTCCCTGTGTTATTGATGCGACAGGCTTGGTGACGGGCCATGTGGGTGGCAAAGATTGCCACTACTCCCCCCTCGCCATACGCATCCTGTCGTGGTCCATATACATTTGAGAGGCGGAGGATGGTATATGGAGTGCCGCTATGAGTAATGTATAGCTCGCTCGCGTATTTACCAATGCCATAGGGAGTAACTGGCTGTGGTGGTTCCGACTCTGTGTTTGGCGGCTGTGCATCGGGACTGTAGACTGCAGCCGTCGAATAAAACACTATTTTTTTGACTCTATGCCGACGTGCTAGTTCGAGTAAACGAACCGTACCAAGCACATTGACGTCGGCATCGTGCAGGGGCTGCTTTTTAGATACTTGTAAGTTCTTTTGGGCGGCGAGATGATATATATACTCAATCCGATGTTTACGGAAAACATCTGCAACCTGAGCAGTCGTGATGTCCCGTTTATAAAACAGTGCTCGTGAGGAAACATACTCTTTCTTTCCTACACTCAGGTTATCAGCGACCACAACCCGATGCTTGCGCTTGACAAGCGCTTCTACGAGATGTGAACCAATGAAACCAGCACCACCCGTCACTAAAACAGTGCTCATAGCCTACTCTTGTTCCTCGTCATACTTGCTTAGTTGTGGCTGCAAAATGTTCTGGTTTGCTTTCACATATTCGATAGTTTGCAATAGCCCTTCATTTAATGAAACAAGTGGGTACCAGCCTAGCTTTTCTTTCGCCTTAGAGATATCAGGCAAACCAAGTGGCGACATGAATAATAATGACGATCGATACTGTACCGGTGACTGTGAATTCGTCATGGACTTTATAGTATTGGCAATATCTACCATTTTTAACTCTTCGTAATGGCCGAGATTGATGGGGTCGGTTTCGTGAGATGCCATCAGCTTGACGAGTGCTTCGACGATATCTGAAATGTAGCACAGCGACGTGGAAAACGTCTCGTCTCCGTAAATCACCAGTGGTTTATTATTGAGTGCCTGCAGGACAAAATCCGCCACCATGTGCCCGTCAAACAACGCGAGGCGAGGGCCATACGTCCGAAATATTCGAGCAATCTTTGTATCTAAATTGTAAACATCTCGATAGGTAATCGTGGCGCTTTCGGCAAATCGCTTCCCCTCATCAAAACACGCTCGCGGACTCGTCTGATCAACATACCCAGCATACTCTTCGTTATAGAGTGGCGCATTTGCAAAACGAGGTCCATAGACCACCGCCGAGGAGGCCAGTAAAAACTTTGCCTGGTACTGTCTAGCTAGTTCGAGTGCATTGATGACGCCCTGGCTATTT
>JAXDBW010000068.1:0-3968 GCA_034678405.1 Patescibacteria group bacterium
CATTTACCTCATTTCGAACCCAGGACGTCGGCCGGAGTGGTCATACCGAGCGCGTCGCGGGTCGACGGTCCAGCGGAGGATGGGCCACTCAGAAGTGGCTCGTCCATAAATCTGATGCACGTGTCGCTGATAACGGACGACTCGTGATTACTGACCCAAAAGTACGCGGCGCACTCAGTCAACTCCGCGGCCCGATAACACATGTCAAAGGAGATATATTCGAAGCGAAGCCGAGGAAAAACGTGGCCGAAACAGACAAGCCCACCCCCGCTCAGCGTCGAGCCCGACAAAACAATATCAAGAAAGCTCAGAAAGCACGGCATAAATAATATCGCAACACATCATAGAATCATTGGGAATTTACACATATGGATATAGCACAATTACTCGTCACTTGGCTTATTGCCGCGCTCGGACTGATGCTTGGCGCCACATTACTTCCGGGTATCCAGATCCGTGGGTTTGGAAGCGCATTGCTCGCAGCACTTGGCATCGGGCTCGTCAATGCGTTTATTGAGCCATTCATACTGCTGCTCGCTCTTCCTCTTACTATTCTGACGCTTGGTCTTTTCGCGCTCGTCATCAATGCACTGATGCTTATGCTTGTGTCCGCAATCGTTCCTGGCTTTAAAATCCGTAACATTGGGTGGGCAATACTCTTCAGCATTGTGCTTGCCGTACTCTCTTATCTTGCATCAGTACTCTTTTAATTCTATGCCAGCAACATCAGAAAAACAACGCAAAGCCGCAGGCGCAGCGCTCTCCGCCAAACGAGTGCAGCGTAAGTCTAGTGGCCTGAAGGGTGCGGCCAAAACAATGTATGACTCCATGAGTGAAGCTGAACTCAAGAAATTTGCATCAAAGAGCTCAGACTGACACACTGCGTGACGACTTCAGAAATCAGCCACTTCCTGCCACTGACTGACGATCAGCTGTGGTTGGACTTCCGCCACGGTCACTACTACTTTTCGCACGAGCGTATCCACGGTACCGGACACCTGGATAGTGCGGTTGGTATTACCACTGCCACTGATAGCGAGGATATCACATGAGCCTGAGCCGAAGCTCAGCGTCTCACTTCCACTATATCCGGTACTTTGCCGCAGCTCATTGAGCGCGTGCTCCGCACAGGCGTCAGCTAAGGCCCGCGCCTGGAAAGACTGCTGGCTCGAGAGGGCTGTCTGACTGCTGCCAATCCCCAGCGTGATCACGGAGGCAGCGATGGCCAACCCCACAATACTCACGACCAGTACGCTGATCAAGATCACATAGCCTTTTTGGTTGGGGTGCGATATCTGCATAGTTAGCGGAGATTAGCCGTGCCGTAAAACGTCTTCGCGTATGAATACTCCTGGCGACCACTCGTATTCACATGCGTCATCGTAAACTGGATACGGATCGTACCTGGCGCCCCACTCTGGCTGATATTAGTAAACGTCAGATCAGATACCTCCACGCGATTGTTTGTTAGGGTCACGGCAGGAGCGGCCCCTGCGGTTTTTTCGAGGGTGGTGCCACTGAGATCAAAGACTGTGGGATCATCCGCCACTGTGACCACATCGAGTACCAGTGTGCTGGCACTACTGCTCGTGGGGCTGGTGATAGCATCGGCATTACGAATCGACTGGGTTATCATCCGCATAGCGAGGCTCCCCTGCTGCTCGACCTCGCCGATGGTTTGGTTTTTTACCCGCGCATTGAGCGTGATGAAGAGTAATGTCGAAATCGCTCCGATCAAAATACTCGCTAACGCAATATAGATGAGCAGCTCAAACAGCGTGAATCCTCGTTGATTCGTAAAACGACGCGCCATGATGTGGGCTCGAGTATACATATTATTGCGTTTCTTCACCGCCGATCGACACGCTCGGCTCAGGATCAGTATAGCGGCGGATCAGGACATTGCGAACTCGTAAGTCGTCCTGAGTAGCGATGATGCCCCACGCCCCGCTCGTCTCTATATCACTAGCATCGCTGCCACTGGTAGCTACTTTTGTTGATGGCCATCCGATCGGGCCAAATGCACTAACGGTATCTTCATCCCAAAACCGTGCCTGGGTGCTATTGATGCCCCAGAGGGCTAGCGCCTGTTTCCGCCATTGGTCAGTGGCAATTGCTTTGGGATTTTTACCATCGATACCGAGGGGGCAACGACCTCCCTCACAGATATCACCATCATGGGGGTAGCCCTTACCACAGGAAGACTGCTCGGCACGATTTGAGGCGTAGTAGGTATTTGAATCTTCGCTCCCCCCGGTTCCGGAGTCGACGGTATAGCGACCAATAAGACCCGTACTCATGTTGTCAGGGTAGCAGCGGATGTGATACAGCTCCGCCTCGATATAGGCATCTCGCTCGTTTGTGGGGTAGCGGAAACAGCTCGTCACATTATCACCGGTATCAATCGCGTAGTACCCCGCGCCGTTATACGTCCATGGCGTATAGCCAGTGCCCTCCCAAGCATCACAGCGACCGAGGACATAGCTGCTCAAAAGATTGGACGTGGCGTCGTCATACCAGAGATATATATTTGTCGTGCCAAGTGCCGCGGGCGCGCCGGCAGAAATATTTCCATAATACATATAGTAGGAAGTGTCGCTGCTGTTATCAGCGATATCAGCCACTAGTTTGAACCGTACGTCGGTCGTGCTGCTACCACAGTCGACTACCTGTCGGTCCAGCTCTTGCCAGCCGCTCCCGGTGTCACGAACGATACGGAGGTCGTTACAGTTTGCCTGCATCTTTCCTTGGCTGATAGCAGGATTTGTATTGAGCGAAACGTGTACGGTATATCCCGCATAGCTATTGGCGGGGGCATTTGGTCCAGTCGAAATGGTCAGTGGGGCCCGATAGGCGTAGCTCGTATCCCACCAGTTCGGTACCACTGAGGAGAAGTTCACACCCTGTATCCAGGCGGGCCAGGCCGCCCCACTCCGTCGCCGTTCGAGTCGGATAGTGGTGTCATTATAATACCGCGCCGAAAACATCGGGCGGGGGTACGCCATAGTCGTGCCATTTTGTCCATTGGTGACGAGGGCGATGCGACCGCTCGCGTCACTAGTCATGTCGACTGTCACATCGTAGGTCACATCAGCATCATTGCCATCATTTTTAAACCGGTAGTCAACCTGCAGTAGCGGATGGGTCACTGCGTAGACGTCCACAGTGCGGTTATTGGAGTATTCTTGTCCGATGGCGACCGTCGATTCGGTGGCATTTTGATTGACACCATCACCCAGGGTGATGAGGGTGCCTTCAGCTCCACCGCCCACACCCGTCCCGGCCGTGACGCCCCCGCCCCAAACCCAGGTATGCTCACGGTCGACTGGATTGATAGATGCGGTATTGTATTCACTGGTCGCGTCAGCGCCATCTCCACCAGCAGCCCCGGTCACCGTGGCTCGTTGGACAGTCCATTCGCTCCCCCACTCCACGACCATGACAGTGCTAGTAGCGGTGCTCATCGTTGCCCCGGCATTGCTTCGCTCCCAGTTGATTGTATTCGTACCGGATGGCCAGATTCTGGTATGACACACTTTTGTATTATTCACATTGCTCTGAGTCGTATCACATCCCGCACCGTTGAATCCCGCCATGAGCATCACTTGAGTGAGATTGGTCCAGCTAGCGCTCGTATCCGTCCCGCTGGTCGTCGTATTTGAGTGCGTCACTCGCTGGACATCATCGAGCGTAAATCCGGCCGTGTCACAATTCTGTACACACTCGACGACCGTCACCACTCCTACCCATGAGTCAACCGCTGACTGCCGGGTGAGGCTAATAATATTTGTACTGCTCGTAGTATTCAGGTCTCCAGTGCCAAACGGGTCGCCGGTCAAGGCAATGTAATTTTCATCTGGCCCGCGATTACCAATGCCAGAACCATCGCCGTCGCTGCCCTGTACGATTACGAAATAATTTTGAGCTAAATCATTATTGAGCGTCAGATCGTACGCCGTGCCACTGAA
>JAXDBW010000069.1:0-9782 GCA_034678405.1 Patescibacteria group bacterium
TGTTTCCGTTGTCAGCAATATAGAATTCATTTCCGTAGAGTCGCAGAGAAACTGGCTGGTTAAACCCACCAGGCTCTGCACTAGCTGCAGCCGCACCACTCGATACCCAACCATTAGTTATACTGCCGTCTTCTCGGGCCCCTATCCATCCAATCACGTGTCCTTCGGGATCAAATTTCTGCACTCGGTGATTACCCGTCTCTACCACATAAATATTCCCATCAGTATCGATCTGTACCATGTGTGGCTTATAGAAGCCACCGAGTGCGCTTGATTGAGCCGCCACGCCGGTTGTGGCAAATCCATCGGTAATGGTGTCATCAGGGCGCGCACCAATCCATCCAATGAAGGTGCCCCCGGGAGAGAATTTGTAAACACGGTTGCCGTCGAAATCTGCCACCCATATATTGTTATCCTTATCTACAACGGCGCTTGGTGGGCCAACAAATGCTAGGTCACCCGACACGCCCCCAAAAAATAAACCAATATACTCAGCATTGGCAGTATACCGCTGGATACGTCCATTTTGATAATCAGCCACCAGCATGTTTCCAGCTGCATCGAAGTCTACGTGATGCGGCATCTTCAGTGCACCCGTTTCGCCACCGCGAACTACTGTCTCGGTCTGATGCCAGCCCGATGGGTTTTGCGTATCGCCGTCCTGCGACAAGCCGAGCCAACCTGCATAACCAAAATCATTTGTGATACGCACAACCCTACCTTCTTTCAGGTCAGATACATACAGATCCCCTTGCTCATCTATGGTGATACCGTACGGTCCGGTAAAGCCGTTGATGATGGTGAGGCTTCCCGGTGGGTAATATGCATCTTGCACGCTCCACCGATAGGTATCTGCATTTCGCAACGACGGGTACTGATCAGCATTGTTCACAAGCGACACTGCGTGGTTTATATTCTTATTTGTTTGATCGGGGTTTGCATCGGCACCCTCTTCGATTGTTTCGGAGGTTGTGGGCATGGCTACATTGACCGTCCCGCTAGTTATACTACTATTTCTCATCGAATTCGTGTTAAGAACACTGGAGTTTGTATTTTCCGCCAGACTATTTGCAGACCGCTGTCTGGTCACATTTATTACCGCTGCTCCAATCACCATAATAGCTATCACAGTAACTATTATGATAATAATTTTTTTACGATGAAGGTCTTCCATACAATACTACAATACGATACATTGAGACATAATATTTACTTTAAGTGTAGTCAATTGAAGCTAGTTGAGCAACCATATGAGCAGTATCATCAGAGCGCTTGCAAATAATAGAAAAATTAGTATAATATCAACTAGGGTTTTTGGTATTTTGACCAGAAAAATCCTTATTTTAGAACTAACTCCTAGTGAGAAACGACGGAACTATGCTTAGCGGAAAATCAATCCTCATTACCGGTGGAACCGGGTCATTTGGCAAGAAGTTCACAGAGCGAATCTTCGCCGAATATAAGCCAAAGCGGGTCATTATCTACTCGCGAGATGAATACAAACAATACCTCATGCGCAAACAATATGCTCAATACGATGAGTACATGCGCTACTTCATCGGGGATGTACGAGACGGTGAACGTCTTGAGCGAGCCTTAGATGGTGTAGACGTTGTCATTCACGCAGCCGCACTCAAGCATGTACCTGCTGCGGAGTACAATCCCATGGAGGCCGTGAAAACTAATATTAATGGGGCACGCAACGTCATCAATGCATCAATTAACAAGGGCGTAAAAAGTATTGTTGCCCTCTCCACCGACAAGGCAGTCAACCCCATTAACTTGTACGGCGCCACAAAACTAGTTTCAGACAAACTATTTGTCTCAGCAAACGCATACGTGGGGGGGAAAGATACCACTTTCAGTGTTGTGCGGTATGGTAATGTAGTTGGCAGTCGTGGTTCGGTGATACCATTCTTCAAAACACTTATTGATCAAGGCGCTGATGAACTCCCCATCACTGATATGGAAATGACTCGATTTTGGATTACATTAGACCAGGGGGTTGATCTGGTATTCCGCGCCATCCGTGAGGCAAAAGGTGGTGAAATCTACGTCTCGAAGATCCCATCAGTAAAAATTACTGACCTAGCTAAGGCAATGAAGCCAGACGCCATACTCAAAGAGGTGGGTATCCGGGAAGGAGAAAAAGTACATGAAGCTATGATTACCGTTGAGGACTCCCGCACGACATATGACTACGGCGATCACTACATCATCTACCCAAACTTCGACTGGTGGATACTTGAAGAACATCTAAAAAAAGGTGGTACCCGTGTCACAGAAGGGTTCCGCTACTCGTCAGACAAGAATGACCAATGGCTTGATCAGCCAACCATAGCAGATCGTCTCAAAGACATAGATATTGTGTACTAACAGTATACATCCATGGAACGAAGCTTTTCTTACGGTAAGCAACATATAGACCAAGAGGACATCCAAGCGGTCATTGATGTACTCCAGAGTGACTACCTCACCCAGGGACCACGCATTGACGAACTCGAAAAAACAATTTGTGACTATACTGGTGCCCGATACTGTGTAGCCGTAGCAAATGGAACGGCGGCTCTACATCTCGCTGTGGCAGCACTCGAACTACCTCCCGGATCAGAGGGTATAACTAGCCCAAATACTTTTGTGGCGTCTGCAAACTGCATTGCCTACTGCGGTCATACACCACGATTTGCTGATATTGATACTCGCACTTATTGTATTGACCCCGACGAAATTGAGAAGCAAATAACTCGCAATACAAAAGTGCTTATCCCCGTTCATTTTGCTGGCCAGCCGGCCAATATGCCACGTATTAAAGCTATCGCCGATAAGCATGGCCTTCGCGTAATTGAGGATGCGGCTCATGCCATTGGCTCACGGTATGCCGACGGAACCGCAGTTGGATCAAATACATACGCAGATCTGACAACCTTTTCATTTCATCCAGTCAAAACCGTAACCACCGCTGAGGGCGGTGCTATTACCACAAATGATGATTCGCTGTATCAAAAACTGCTTATGCTCCGCACACACGGCATTACCAAGGACCCAACTATACTCACACAAAATCCTGGTCCATGGTATCACGAAATGCATTTGCTCGGGTACAACTATCGACTTTCGGATATACACGCCGCTCTGGGCATTAGTCAAATGCGCAAATTAGATGCCTTTACAGCACGCCGTAGAGAGCTTGTTAATAGATATAATGCTGGGTTTGCTGATACATCTCACCTAACCACTCCATACGAAGCGCCGGGAGTCCAATCAGTTTTTCACTTGTATGTACTCCATTTTGACTTTGCCGCGATTAATAAGACTCGAGCTGAAATAATGCAAGAATTGCAGGACGCTGGGATTGGCACTCAAGTACACTACATCCCAGTCCACACTCAGCCCTACTACCAATCAACCTATGGTACAAAACCAGGTATGTTCCCAAAGGCTGAGACCTATTATGCGGGGGCGCTCAGCATGCCACTATACCCAGACCTTTCAAATGAAGACGTTGAGTATATCATTGATACTGTAAAAAAAATAATTAAACAATAGCTATATTTATGAAATATTGCAGTCGCTGTCTACTCCCAGACACCAAGCCGGACCTAATCCTTGATACTGAAGATGTTTGTAACGCCTGTCGCAGCTATGAAAAGCGCAAGGAAATAGATTGGGCTGCCCGAAAAAAAGAACTGGTCGAAATACTTGATCGATATAAATCGAAAAATGGATCTAACTGGGATTGCATAGTGCCAGTCAGTGGTGGAAAAGATAGCACATACCAGGTTGTCCGCATGCTGCAACTCGGCATGAACCCATTGTGTGTGGTTGCTACCACCTGTCATCCCACAATCATTGGTAAAAAAAATATCGAGAATATCAAAAAACTGGGCGTAGACATGATCGAATTTTCTCCAAACCCACAGGTACGAGCAAAACTTAATCATGTAGGGCTTATTCAAGTTGGCGATATCTCTTGGCCAGAACACGTTGGCATTTTCACAATACCGGTTAAAGTAGCGGTACAATATCAAATCCCCCTTATCATCTGGGGCGAAAATTCACAGAATGAATATGGCGGCCCAGCCGCTGATAGTGCAAACAATACTCTCACACGACGCTGGCTGGAAGAATTTGGAGGACTACTAGGATTGCGCGTTTCCGATCTTGCTGGTCTCGAAGGTATCCAAGAAAAAGATTTGCTACCATATCAATACCCCTCGAATGAAGAATTAGAAAAAGTTGGGGTGACCGGTATTTTTCTCGGCTACTACCTACCATGGGATGGATATTCAAACGCGCTCTTTTCACAGGCGTTTGGATTCCGCTCATTTGAGACCGTTACCGAAGGTTCGGTAGTCAATTATGAAAACCTCGACAATTACCAGGTCGGCATCCACGAGTACTTCAAATATCTGAAGTTTGGTTTTGGTCGCGCCACTGATAATGCCTCGCTGCACATCAGACGTGGCCGTATCTCCCGACAGGATGCCATCGAAATGGTAAAACGTAATGAGGGTAAATTCCCCAGCTCGTACCTCGGCAAACCGCTGGAAGAAATTTTAGAGTACATCGATATGTCGATGGAAGAGTTTATCAAAACCTGTGACCGATATACCAACAAAAAAATATTTAAAACCGATGCTCAGGGCAACCTAATAAAAGACCGACACGGTTCCCTGACAAAACTGTATTATCCAGAACCGTAGATATGGACGCGCTCATCATTGACTACGGCATGAGCAATCTCGGTTCTATTCGTCAGGCTGTCGAAGAGATAGGTGCGGCTGTTCAGGTTACGACCAATCCAGCCGACCTCGCGTCTGCTACTCATATTATACTACCTGGTGTAGGGGCATTTGGTGACGCTATGACAAACCTGATCAATGGCGGGTGGGTCGAGCCAATCAGAGCAACAATAAAGAATGACATCCCCTTCCTCGGCATCTGTCTTGGACTGCAGCTCCTGGCTGATGATGGCGAAGAGGGCGGCCAGCACCAAGGACTCGGGATTATGCCTGGCACGGTAGTCAAATTCTCTCCTCAGAGTGGAGAGCGTATCCCACATATCGGATGGAACGAAGTACAGATTATTAAGCCAAGTCCCCTATTTGAGCGCGTACCCGACCGCACCGAATTTTATTTTGTGCATAGTTACTACTTCCAGGAACAAGACAACCGGTGGGTAATCGGTCGCACTCCATACTGTACTGACTTTGCATCGGTTCTGCAAAAAGGAAATACCTTTGCCACACAGTTCCATCCAGAGAAAAGTCAGGGCGCAGGACTACAGGTACTAAAGAACTTCCTCAATGTATAACGGACTTAAGACTCGAGTCATTCCCACTCTCCTGTGGAAAGACGTCGGGGTGGTAAAAGGTAAGGGCTTTGATAGCTGGCGTCGAGTTGGGAGCGTCATTCCCGCGGTGCGCGTGTATAATACCCGCCAAGTAGACGAGCTCATTCTAGTGGATATTGAGGCAAGTAAAAATGGGGACCAGCCTGATTTTGAAACGATTAAAGATTTCTCTAACGAGTGCTTTTTTCCATTTACCGTCGGTGGCGGTATTCAATCAACAGAACATATCAAAAAAATGTTGCGTGCCGGGGCTGATAAAGTATCAATAAACACCGGTGCTGTAAGCAACCCGCAACTCATCTCCGATGGAGCACGTCTTTTTGGAGCCCAATGTATAGTGGTAAGTATCGATGTAAAAAAAGTAGGAAATGATTACCACGTTTTTACTCACTCAGGTACAAAGGATTCTGGGAGAACACCTGAAGCCTGGGCTGTTCAGGCTGAATCACGCGGCGCAGGTGAAATTCTATTAACCTCAATCCCCCATGATGGCGAAATGAATGGCTATGACATTGACCTTATCAAAAAAGTCTCAGCTGCGGTAACGATCCCCGTCATCGCCTCTGGAGGCGCGGGAAATTATGAAGATATGTATCAAGCAATATCCGAAGGTGGCGCGACTGCAGTAGCAGCGGCGAGCATCTTCCATTTTACTGAACAGACTCCACTGGAAGCAAAAGAATATCTAGCAGCTAAGGGGATCCCCACTCGTAAACGATTTACGCTTGCAACATGAAATCTTTTTCTGCAACAATATTAACGGAAGGTAGTGGCGATAAAGGCTTTGGACATATTACCCGCTGCAGTGCACTCTATGATGCAATACAAACTTCTGGTAACCGGGCCACGTTGGTAATTGACGGAACTGACGAAGTTCGATCAGCATTATCCGGACTTCCCGCGACTCTGGGCGATTGGATCCACGATTCAGACTTTCGCGCATCGATGCTTTCTGATGCTGATTGTGTAATTATCGATTCATACCATGCCCCTCTGGAGCTTTATCAGGAACTAGTGGACAAGGTGCGACTTGTCATTTGCATAGACGACTACGGACGCGTCCCCTATCCTCCACAATCGGTGGTCTTGAAAATGGAATGGCAAGCCAATACTGGACCACACCCAATAAAAGTAGTGCATGGACACAACTTACCTGCAACGTGGTATGAGGTGCTTCTCCGGAAAGAATTTACTAACACTCCAACATATGAAGTGCGGCAGCAGATCAGCATTGTGATGGTTAGTTTTGGAGCCACCGACTTGCGTTCATTCACGCCGCAGGTTGTCACCACGTTAACCGGGCTATATCCCGATTGGCGCATTAATGTGATAATCGGTCCTGGGTTCCGAAATGAAAATAAGGAAGCAACTATGGACGCTGCCATAGGAAACGGGAATATTAGCATCATAGAAAAAGCAACCGCCTCAGATATGAAGCAATTTATGCTCAAGTCAGACCTTGCAATCACAGCGGCTGGACAAACTTTGAATGAGCTCGCCCGCATCGGTGTACCTACCATTGCAACAATAGTTGCAGATAATCAAGAGCTACACGCACAGACCTGGAACAAGCGCGGCTTTATTCAATACATTGATGGGCGGAAAGGTTATTCCAAGACCTTAACGACGGAACTCCACAAAAAAATTGAAAGTGTAACGCCAAAAAATATCAGAAAAAAAATGAGTGATGCCGGTCAAAAAATTATTGACGGACATGGCGCAATGCGGATCGTACGGCAAATCAAGGAAACAATATAACAACATCTATGGAACAAACCAAATTGACGGAGAATGATATAATCATGCGACCAGCGACTGCCGATGACGTACGCCTGGTATATGATCTGGCGATGGATCCGGTTGTAAGAAAGAACTCTTTTTCGTCAGCAGAAATCACGTATTCAGAGCACACACAATGGTATTCCAAACGGATGCATGATGCGAATTTTCTGCTCCTACTGGCTTTCCATAGAAACATGTTTGCAGGTCAAGTTCGATTTGATATCGACCATACTAATTCGACTATTGGCATCAGCATCACGGATTCCTACCGAAGTCGTGGGCTCGGAAAAGTGTTGCTCAAACTAGGGGTTACGGAATTAACTAAATCCCACCCTGAAATTCGAACAATCAACGCATTTATCCGACCAGAAAATATCCCATCAATAAGATTATTTGAAAAATTTAACTTTCAATTTGTTGAAAATACTTCTCAAAAAAAACAACCAGCAAAAAAATATATACTCACGCTACCACGATTATGAAACTTAAGATCGGTAAAAAAACAATTGGTGATGGACACCCGACATTTATCATAGCTGAACTGTCAGCCAACCACGGCCAGAAATACAGCATCGCTGCTCAGACCATTCGTGCAGCGGCAAAAGCAGGGGCTGATGCCATTAAGTTACAAACCTATACTGCTGATACTATCACGATGAAGAGTGACAAGAAATACTTCCGCATTGGTGGCGGTACACTCTGGGATGGGCGCACCTTGCATGACCTCTATCAAGAAGCCTACACCCCCTGGCACTGGCAGCCCAAGCTCAAGAAACTGGCTAATCGGCTTGGCCTTGAGTGTTTTTCGTCTCCGTTTGACCCAACGGCCGTAGATTTCCTAGAAAAGATGCGGGTACCTGCTTATAAAATTGCCTCCTTCGAAATCACGGACATCCCTTTGATCGAATATGTCGCCAGCAAAAAAAAACCGATTATTATTTCGACAGGCATTGCTACCATGTTAGATATTCGTGCTGCCATCAAGGCATGTCACCGAGTTGGTAATCACCAGATCGCACTGCTTAAGTGTACATCCTCTTACCCAGCGAAAATCGAAGATGCAAACTTAGCGACGATTCCTGATATGCAGAAAAAATTTGGTATCATGGCTGGTCTCTCTGACCATACTACTGGCATCGTGTCTCCAGTGGTAGCAACTACGCTCGGAGCGCACATTATCGAGAAGCATATGATCCTTGATCATAAACTAGGAGGACCTGATGCAGCTTTTTCACTTGACCCCCATGAATTCACCGAAATGGTACAGGCGGTAAGAGATGCGGAGAAAGCAATAGGAAAAGCCACTTACTCACCAAAGGGGAGCTCAAAGAAAAACCGTGTCTTTGGCAGGTCATTATTTGCCGTACAGGATATACAGAAAGGAGAACGTTTTACTCGTGAAAATATACGCTCAATCAGACCGCATCATGGGCTACCAACGTATGAAATCAAAAGAATACTAAACAAAACTGCTGCACGTAATATCGAGGCAGGTACTCCTCTGTCATGGTCACTTATCAATCGCTCATAGTTATGCCCTCAACCAACATTATTATTCAGGCACGAACTAGCTCTACTCGACTTCCCGGTAAAGTATTGAAACGACTCGCGGGTAAGGAAGTGCTCTGGCACGTCATTGATCGCTGTCGCCGCGCCAAGGCTAAAACGGTAATTGTAGCTACATCGACTCGTGATGATGATACCCAAATTGCTAAACATTGCCAGCAGTGGCAAGTACCAGTTGTTCGAGGAGATATTGATGATGTACTATCTCGATTTGTGTTAGCCGCCAACTATCATCCGGCCGAATCATACATACGCATTACCGCTGACTGTCCGCTAGTTGATCCGGCGGTTATTGATCTAGTCGGCGCGGCGCTGGGTGGTGCCGATTATGCAAGCAACGTACTCGAGCGGACGATCCCACATGGATTAGACGTCGAGGCATTTACCCATCAAGCGTTAATGCGTGCAGCTCGGGAGGCTGACTCCCATCGATATCGTGAACATGTCACTTTAATAATGCGAGAAAACCCCAGTAATACATTTACCACCACCAGCGTGCCTATGCCCACCGCCCTACAACGCCCTGATCTCAGATTGACACTCGATACCCTAGAAGATTACCGCTTGATGTCTGCAATCTATGACGCACTCTACCATGGCTCCCCCATCGCCATCCAAGATGCCTACACATGGTTGGATGAGCACCCGGATGTGAAACATATCAATAAAGATGTTAAACAAAAAACACTCAGCGAATGAAACATATTATCGGTGCTATCGCTAAGGCAATATTCAGAGATTACTACTATGATCTCGTATATTGGCTGCTCATTTTCCGTAAATTCCCAGCCGTTCGTGGTAACAAGCCACTTATAATTATCTTCAATCACTTCTTTGCTCAAGACATCGAGGCACTCAAACGGGCAAACGATTCCTTTGAGCTTATGGTAATCGAGGCTGTTCCATTTCGCTATGTGGGCATTGATCTATTCCCAAAAGGAGTCGACAGTTTCTCAGTGTTTAATGACCCAGCACTAGATGATATAAAGATGCGCTACAAACACATCTGCGATCGACTTATTGCTCGCATCATTCATAAATATCATCCTGTGGCGTTTGTCACTCCGTCTGACAACTTTTT
>JAXDBW010000070.1:0-32202 GCA_034678405.1 Patescibacteria group bacterium
TCGGCTTTGCTCAGCGCATCCTCGTGTCCGCCTCGGCTCCTCGTGAACTGAAACCATTCAGTTCACTCGTGGCCTCGGCCCACTTCGCTGCCTCTGGTCATCGTGGTGGGCGATCGAGGACCGGATCCTTCGCTTTCGCTCAGGACGGTGCCTGGACCTCCTCATTATCAGTGACCCCGAAGCGTTCGCTGACGCTCACTTACGGGGCAGGGACGCTAGCCACCTGTACAGAGTGGGCGATCGAGGACTCGAACCTCGGACCTCCTCATTATCAGTGAGACGCTCTAACCAGCTGAGCTAATCGCCCACTCTGTACAGGTTTTACTTATCAAAGCTGCCTGTCCCGTTACGACGAACAAAGTGAGGAGTCTACGGGAAGCTAATCGCCCGTACAAAAATAAAAAAACACAGCTATCAATTGGTTCACATTCTACCCAGTTTTCCGAAGAATTGCAACGACATAGCTGTGTCATCTGATGCGTGCCCGTATGACAGCTGAAAAGCGGTAAGAATTGGCCAGAATTCCGGATTGTTTATCCCGCGATGCGGGATAGACGACCATACTTCTAAGATAATGTATCCTAGAAAGAATACTCCTTAGAAAGGAGGTGATCCATCGACAGCTTCCGCTACCGATGCCTTGTTACGACTTCGCCCCTATCATCAGCCCTACCTTCGGCCCCAGAAACCTGGGGACTTCGGGTATTGCCGACTCTCTTGGCGTGACGGGCGGTGTGTACAAAACCCGAGAACGTATTCACCGCGCCATATCTGATACGCGATTACTAGCGATTCCGGCTTCATGAGGGCGAGTTGCAGCCCTCAATCCGAACTGGGGACCGTTTTGAATGGGATTAGCTCCGTCTTACGACTTGGCGGCCCATTGTACGATCCATTGTAGCACGTGTGTAGCCCAGGGCGTCAGAGGACCATGCTGATTTGACGTCATCCCCACCTTCCTCCTCGTTATCCGAGGCAGTCTGATATGAACAATGTAACATATCATAGGGGTTGCGCTCGTTAAAGGACTTAACCCGATATCTCACGACACGAGCTGACGACAACCATGCAGCACCTGTCCTAGCACCCTCGAAGGAAAGCCACGTTTCTGCGGCCGTGCAGCTAGGATTTCAAGCCCTGGTGAGGTTCCTCGGTTATCGTCGAATTAAACCACATGCTCCACCGCTTGTGCGGGTTCCCGTCAATTCCTTTGAGTTTTAGCCTTGCGGCCGTACTCCCCAGGCGGGATACTTAAAGCGTTAGCTTATTAACCGACACTGAAAGGGTCGACACTCCCAATGCCTAGTATCCAGCGTTTACAGCGTGGACTACTGGGGTATCTAATCCCATTCGCTCCCCACGCTTTCGCTCTATAGTGTCAGGGTCATCCCAGCAGACTGCCTTCGCATTTGGTGTTCTTGCCGATATTAACGCATTTTACTACTACACCGGCAATTCCGTCTGCCTCTTCTGCCCTCGAGTGTGCCAGTATTCTCTGCTGCATCCAGGTTGAGCCTGCATATTTGACAGAGAACTTAGCATACCACCGTTGAGCTCTTTACGCCCAGTAAATCCGGATAACGCTTGGGGCCTTCGTATTACCGCTGCTGCTGGCACGAAGTTAGCAGCCCCTTATTCCTCAGGTACCATCATTAGTTTTTCCCTGAGAAAAGTAGTTTACACTCCGAAAAGCTTCTTCCTACACGCGGCGTCGCTCCCTCAGACTTTCGTCCATTGGGGAAGATTCTTGACTGCAGCCTCCCGTAGGAGTCTGGGCAGTGTCTCAGTCCCAGTGAGCCGGGTCATGCTCTCACACCCGGTATCCGTCAGAGCCTTGGTGAGCCGTTACCTCACCAACAAGCTGATAGACCATAGGCCCCTCCCAAAGTGATAAATCTTTACCCTCACACCATGTGGTGCGAGGACACATCCGGAATTAGCACACCTTTCGGTGAGTTATGCCGAGCTTTGGGGTAGGTTACCAATGTGTTACGCTCCCGTCTGCCACTCCCCACACCTTTTAGCCTTCAGATTTAGAATAGGTAATACGTCGTTTCAATTGTCCCCATGCTTTCGCATGTTTCTTCAATTGATTCTCGCGTTTTTCCGCATCTCGTTTATCTGAATATGCTTCGTAGTAAATGATTTTCCACGGACGAAATTGTTTAGTGTAAGCAGTTTCGCCGTTGTTATGCTGTGTAATTCGTTTGTCGATATCCTTGGTAAACCCAATGTATAATTTATTGGGCCACTTGATACTCTTGAGAACGTATACGTAGTGCATAATGTCATCTTACCACAAAGGCCAAAAGGTGTGGGGCGTTCGACTTGCATGCCTTAGACACGCCGCCAGCGTTCATCCTGAGCCAGGATCAAACTCTCAAAAAGATGAAAATTTTCCAACTAAGATTTCAATGAGTCTTGTAGACTCATCGAAATAGGATCCCCGGCAGAGCCGGGTCCGGCTTCGCCGGAAAACTCTCAAAAAGAGAGGTTGTCTATCTTGGGAAACAAGATAGAGTAGCTCTTTGAATAATTGGTGATCGTTTTTTATACCTGTACGATCAACAGGTTGTGATTAATTACCAGCGCCATAAGCGCGTGATAATAACCGTGGAATCTGGTAATGTTCTTACCACTTTTCAGTTGTCAACGGACACCACTTAGAAGGGTACGCTGTAGGATAGCATTTGGGGTTTTAAAAAATCCCGCTACCCGGGATGCAAAATATCTGACAAATATGGCTTGAAAACTGATATGTTGTCTATATTTTGCTCGCTAGGCGTGTTCCTTTCTTTTATGTCAACTTAGCGAATTTTCGCCACAGTTAAGTGGTATGGATTATTGTAGGCTATATCCGAAATAGTGTCAAGGATTTGATTTGCCCCCAGTATGTCCCCATACTATTACTTATTTTTTGAATGTTTCTGGCGCCAGGCCTTGATTTCCTTGTGATTGCCCGACAGGAGCTCCTTGGGTACCCGTTTACTCTGGAATATCTCTGGCCGGGTATATTGAGGGTATTCGAGGTAACCGGCTGTGCTATGCGATTCCTCGCTCGCTGACTCGTTATCCCCGAGCACCCCAGGAATAAGCCGCGCCACCGCATCAGTTATTATCAGAGATGGTAATTCCCCACCCGTGAGGACATAGTTACCGATCGATACTTCCTCATCGACGTACTGTAAGACTCGTTCGTCGACACCCTCGTAGTGTCCAGCGATCAGAATCAGCTGATCATACTTCTTCGCGTAGCTCTGAGCCATTTTTTGATCAAATGTTTTGCCTTTGGCTGAGAGGAGGATGGTGCGGGATTTCTTCCGCTTGCGGATTGATTTCAAGCAGCGATAGATTGGCTCGACTTTCATCACCATGCCGGGCCCACCACCGTACGGGCGGTCGTCGGTGGTGTGGTGTTTGTCTGTGGCATATTTCCTGATGTCGTGGACGTGGATGCTGATCTTCTTATTTTTTTGCGCCCGCTTCAAAATACTCTCGTTTACATACGAGTCGTAAATGTCGGGAAAAATAGTGAGGAGGTCGAAACGCATCATGATGGCTGGTTGGGGGTTACGTTTGTGTTGGGCGCTGCGTTGGCCGGGCGCTGTTTGCGCCGCAGTATAGCGCGTATACTCAAAAGTATCAGGGCAAGTAAGACAAGTAGGTACCAACCCGAAAGAATATAGCCGATGACGTTGTAGGCAACGCGCCCCGTGACATTGATCGTCTGGTTTGTATTGGGAAGCGTGCCTGAGATTGTTATTGATTCCGCTTTTTGAAATATTGAGTGAGGACGACTCAGTTCACCGGTGACCGTAACGTTTGCATTGCTCGTGTTAAACCCTGCTACGACGGTGCCATTTACCTCTAGGTCGGTGCAGGTAAGCGCTGCAGTGGTACCTGCCGGGTCGCTTGATTCAATGGCAAAGTACATATCACCGCCGTACGTACACCCACCGATAACAAATTGTGAGAGGAGCCCCATCCCCCCCAGCGCTAGAAAGATAACGCCAATCCACAGGAGCGCCGTATATTTCGGACGAGAATCATTTGTCATATATTATTTTTAATAGTGTTAATAATTTCAGTATAAACCAAAAACCGCCGGTGGTATACCATGGGCGGTTCGTTGGCAACTTTTCAAAAGTTGAATTTATATTTTGAGATCGTCGACAGCTGAAGTGTCAGCTTCTTCTTCTCGTGAGGATCCACCGCGGTTGCCTTTGCGGAAACCTTCTGGTTCGTGGATCTTCAAGTTGACGCGTGCGTGGTTCTTCGCACCGACGACGCGGAGCAAGGTGCGAACGGCCTTCGCCGTTTGGCCCTGACGGCCAATCACCTGTCCGAGGTCCTGGGGATTCACCTTGAGGGTGATCAGGACGCCCATTTCGTCGACTGACCGATCCGTGGAGACATCCTCCGGGCGGTCAACGAGTGCTTTTACCACGTACTCGACAAACTCTTGATCTTTTTCTGCGGCCATGTTCGTCGTTACGTTAGTGCTGAATTATATTCTCTAAAATGTTCATCACCAGTCTGTCGACCAAAAGCAGAACTGGATGTACTGACAGGATATCATGCCCCAGTGGGGTGTCAACCCTGTTAGCAATGTTTCGTTCACTCTCTTTCGTTCATTCATTACATTATTTGGTGGTAGCAGTCGTGAGGCTTCGGACTACTATTTCGACGGCAGGGCTGGTGGTTATACCCCCCTTTTCGTCAGTGACTTGGAATCGCACTATGTAGTTGCCGACGGTGAAGCGTGATGGTGTCAAGGAGAACGTACCGCTCACAGTACTAGTGCCGTCAGCAGCGATGTTGATTTCGCTGGTTGTGAAGCTCGCCCCAGGAATCGATCCGATCATAGTCAGGGTCATGGCGTCACCATTTTCATCAGAGGCGGACACCAGCAGGTTGAGTGGTTGGCCAGCGATTGTCAGTATCGTATCTGGCAGGCTGGCGAATGTCGGGACCACGTTTATACCCGCGATGGCCAAACCAATGCCTTCGGACGCTTGATGCGGTTCACCAGTAACCGAGAAGTAGATAGTATCGCGGGCATTTGCCCAGATTTCATAATTCCCGGGATCGTCGATAATTACCGTGCGGGTGTATTCACAGTACGTCTGGCCATCGCATATCGTGACATCTTGAGCAGCCGACAGATTGACAGCGGTGCCGTTGTTCGAGCCGGGAATCGTGACAAAGTCAGTTGTACCTGCTTCCCTGACGCCCCACCAGACCGATTTCAGGGCCTCCTCGGATGAGCCGCTTACCGTTAAGGTGAATGACTGGCCAGCCACGACGCTCTGGCTACTGATGTCCAGGGAGATCGTCGGCGGCGGAACAATGGTATTGGACACATCGATGGTAAAGGCAGTTTCGGCTGTATGGCTTCCGTCAGAGGCGGTAATGACAACATCGTAACCGGTCCCAGCCTGGTTATACCACGGTCTCCAGCTGAAGGTGGCGGTATTATTCCCATTATCGGCCAAAAAAGCCCCGAAACTACCACTTGGGTATTGTGCTTCAAAGGTCACCTTTGGATCATTTGGATCAGTCGCGGCTATGGTTAGATGGAGCGTATCGCCTTCGGCAATCGTTTGGTTGGCAATCGGCTGGACAACTGGCGCACCGGTTAAGGCACGGTGATCGCTGACCCCTCCACTGCCGAGAACTCCGGTGTAGGGGAGGTCACACACGGCGTCAGCGTTCGTATCGGCGCATCCTTCACTAGGTTCGTCATAATCGCTCCAGTAGTTTCCGCTGATGCCATTGTCGAAATAGGTACTAGCGTCGTTATTCGTTGCCGACGTGCCGTTATCGCGTACATCGTTCAGCACAAAACCGGTTGCAGTGTTCTGGCTGCCGACCGTAATACCCACCTGCCGGTTCGCAATCGTATTCCCTCCGAAGTATGCATTGACCGCGGCCTTGGGCATGATTTCGATTCCAGTCGGACCGCTGCCGAGTATTGCATTATCGGTAAATTGATTACCGGTCGCGGGCGCGGTAATGCTAAATCCGTCGTCGTGCCAGAGGTAAATGGATTTATCCTGGGTGCCGGTCATGACATTGTGATCGAACGAATTAT
Organism: Patescibacteria group bacterium; assembly: GCA_034678405.1. Lineage (GTDB taxonomy): Bacteria > Patescibacteriota > Patescibacteriia > UBA10025 > JAHIVO01 > JAXDBW01. The sequence continues at coordinate 6,095 of JAXDBW010000070.1, forward strand.
CGTGGACGCCGGGGCCGACAACGATGTCGCGGTAGTTATCCTCGAGCAGGTTATCGTGGATGCTATTCAGGTGTGGCAATCCGGTCGTGCTGCTCGGCCATACAATAATGCCATTCCAGGGCGCATGGAGGATATTGTTTTCGAAGATGTCATTATCATGGCTCGTTCCGTTGATTTGGATGGAAATGTCGTTACTCTCCAGTGTGTTGTCATATATGGTGTTGCCAACCGCTTCATTGAGGGAGATGCCGATGGTCATGTGTGGACTGCCGAGCACACCGTCGCTGGAGATCTGGTTGCCGTAAATGTGATTATAACTTGATGTCCAAATACCGAGAAAAGTACTGTTGCGAGTGTCGGCATGTTTGGTCAGGTTGTAGATGGAGCCGTTATTGAAGTTATAGAGGGAAATGGCGCCTAAGTTAAATTCGCAGTCATGGATGCTGCTTTGCTCACTATTCAGGATGGTAATGGGAACCGGGTTGTTCTGGATGGTACAGTTTTTAATTTCCAGGTTGTCGTAGTTGTATGAGCGGATGGCATACCATCCGGTTATGTCATTTGATCCGGCGGGTATAGACAACACCGCTCCGTTGCAGTCGAGCATGACGTTGTCTGCTCCTATCGTTATCAGGTCGCTGGTGAGTGCGGGGAAGTCATAGGTGCCGGGACACAGGATTGTGTCCTGGGTAATGACCATACCGACAGTCGGGGTGACACACGACGCCGGATTTAACACAACAGTCGGAGTATCATCGACATCGCCCGGCAGCGGCAGGAAGGTTCTGGTCAGTGCCTGGGAGGAGGGGATGCTGAAAAACAGCCCGATCACTATAAGTAATGTGAGACTGGAAATTTTTTTAAGCATAGGAGTGCTCAGGTATTTAATAATAAAAGCCGTTCCCTCCGTTCGCTCATACGTTATATAAAGGGAAGTTTTTGTTATTCGAGGAGGGCGCCCCGGGTTTATTCTGTTTTAGCTCCGGCCGGCGCTGCCTGGGGTGGCTGACTGCTCAGCGGGAGCGGTTTCAGCCGGCTTTTCTTCAGCTGGCTTAGTTTCTTCAGCTGGCTTAGTTTCTGCAGCGGGCTGTTCAGCCGGCTTTTCACCCTCGGCGGGTTTCGCAGCGGCTGCCGCACCCTCTCCCTCGGGAGTGGCTTTTTTCTTGATATTGGCGACAGCTCGTTTCTCGCCCGAGATCACCTTCTGATCGACGAGGAGATTATGAACTGTACCCGATGGTTGGGCGCCGTGCTCTATCCAATATTTGATGCGATCAGCTTTCAGATCTGCTTGGTTAGCATGCGGATCGTAGGTGCCGACCAGCTCCAGATAGTCTCCGACAGTGTCTTTGGTCTTTTCTGAGACCACGACCCGGTAGACAGGATGGTGCTTTTTTCCGACGCGGGATAATCGAATCATTAACATAGTAGAGGTATGATAGTGTATTTGGTATACAGTGTCAAGGAATGTGGGCGTGCTTACTTTTTTGCCCTATTAGCTTGATTATATTGAGATAATTTCTAATTACTAATAACAAATATCTAATAAAATCTCAATGCCTTCATTCCCTAATTAACAGATTGGGACATTAGGTATTTATTCGAAATTAGAAATTCGATATTGGAAATTTGCTATCGGTTTACCATGGCTTCAGCCTCCTCCATATTCATGGAGAGCAGCTTCGACACCCCATCATCACCCATCGTGATGCCATAGAGGAGACGAGCGTTATTCATGGTGGCCCGATTGTGCGTGACGACGACAAACTGGGTTTTGCTGGATAATTTCTCAATAATCGAGGCAAAGCGGAGAGAATTTGACTCATCCAGAGCCGCATCCACCTCATCCAAAATGACGAATGGAGAGGGGTTATTGTGAATAATGGCGCAGAGCAGGGCGATAGAGGTCATGGCGCGCTCTCCACCGGATAGCATGCTGATACCGCGGAGGCGTTTGCCGGGTGGGGTGGCGTGGATATCGATACCGGTAATTACCTTTTCCCCTGCCGGCGTATTTGTGGCTGGGGATTCTTTCTCCTCTTCGTCGTCAGTATCGTCATCATCTTCCAGATCGTCATCGTCGCTCTCTGGTTTGATTTCTTCACGGACGAGACTGAGGCTGGCATTGCCGCCCCGGAAGAGAATTTTGAAATACTCAGTGAAGTGTTTGCTAATTTGCTCAAAGGCTTTAGCAAATTGCTTTTTGATCGTTTCGTTGAGTTCATCGATAATTCGTTCGAGATCGGCAATGGCTTTATTCAGATCGTCACTTTGGGTTGTCAGGAATTCGTAGCGCTCCTTAGTTTCTTTGTACTCTTGGGCGACCTGGGGGTCGATGCCGCCGATCAGTTCAATCTGTTTTTTGAGTTTTTGGATTTCATTGTAGAGCTCAGGTTTGGCTGGGCCCGGTTTCTCCGCGTGGTAGATCCGATCACGCTCTTCATCGGATAATTCATCGACCATTTCTCGCTCGAGGTCTTCCTGGCGGGTTTCGAGCTTGGCGAGTTCGACTTTGATATCATTGAGCTGATTGCTGATATCATTCAGCGCGCGTTGCTTATCCTGCTGTTTATTCTGCAGGGCAAATACCTGCTCTTTTTTCTCCTGTTCAGTTTCATTAAATCCAGCCATTTCTTTGTTAATTGACTGGAGTTCGGTGTCGAGCGCCTCTACCTGACTGGAGAGCTGTTTGGCTTCGGCGGATAGGTCGGCCCGCAGCTCTTCAGGCGATTTCCCGCTCCGTCCGAGCTCTTTCTGCACGCCCTCGAGCTCGCCCGATACCTGATCGAGCTGACCCTGGAGCATGGTTTCCTTCTCTTTCGCCACCTGCAGCAGGACTGATGCTTCTTTGATAGTGCCGAGAGCATCATCTTTTTGCTGAAGGAGCTCAGTGATGGTGTCCTGGAGCTCAATCACGAGCTCAGGGTCGCCGGTGCCGGTCGTTTGGACCTTGTGTCGGAGCTGCGCCAGCTGACTCGTGACCGTCTGGGCGTCGGCTGAGATGGCGCGGAGTTCCTCGAGGTCAGCGGTGGCTTCGATTTTCTCGAGGAGGGATTTTTGGTTCTGGTAGATGCTGTCGAGTTCAGAGGCGATTTCCGGTACTGTGATTGATTTCTTCGAGGCGAGAGCATCCTTCGCCTGCATTAGTTTAGCTTTTGTTGCTTCGTACTGAGTGTTGAGTTTGTTTCGTTCTGTTTCGGCACGTTCCACTGTCTTCGTGTGTTCGGCGACAGCGCCTTGAGCTTCTTTTAGTAGGCGGGTGGTTGATTCCACTGATTCGCTGAGCTGTTCGTAACGGCGTTCCAGCCAGACAGTGTCGCCGTCGCCGGATTGCTGTCGGTCGCTGTCGAGTCGGCCTTTCAGACTGGCTTGCTCCCGGAGTAATTTATTTTTCTCGGAGAGGACAGTGGCGTAGCGTTCCTGGAGCTGGGTGAAGGCGTCCTGGCGGGAGGAGCCGATGGCGAGTTCGTGCATTTCTTGCTGGAGGGCGTCCATGTCATCCTCGACGGCGCTGCGTTTCGTATCGACGGACTGATACTGGTCTTGCTGAGTGTGGAGCTGTTTCTGTAGATCGTGCCAGGCGCCGACATAGTAGGTGTGCTGGATCTGCTTCAGCTCAGTCAGTATTTCTTCGCGCTTCTCCAGGCGGTGCACCTGGCGGGTGAGGGAGCGGAGGCGGGGTTCGATCTCCTGGATGAGGAGCTCGGCCTGCTGGAGGTTTTCGCGGGTGGCGTTGAGCTTATGCTCAGCCTGCTCTTTCTTGATTTGGTATTGGCGTACGCCAGCCGCTTCATCGAAATATTCTTTGCGCTGAGTCGGGGTAGCCGCGAGGAAGGCATCCACCGTTCCCTGGCCGATGATGCTGTAGGTACGCTGGCCGAAGTTGGATTTCGCCAGGAGCATGAGGATGTCCTGCAGACGGACCCGTGATTTATTGATGTAATATTCACCCTCACCATCGCGGGACATCCGGCGAGAAATGACGATCTCGGAGTAGTCGAGCGGAGCTTTGCGATCTTCATTATTCAAAACCATATCGACCTGGCAGTACCCCAGGCGGGTCTTCTTGTCCGAGCCAGCAAAAATTACATCCCCGGATTTCTTACCGCGGATTGATTTGAGGCTTTGCTCGCCGAGTACCCATCGGACGGCGTCAGCAATGTTTGATTTACCCGAACCATTCGGGCCAACGATAGCGGTGATGCCCGGCTTGAATTCGAGTGTTGATTTGTTCGCGAATGATTTGAAACCCTGGATGACTATTCGTTGGAGATACATAATGCGTGATAACGGAATAGGGCATGGATGATATGCCCTTCATGCATGCGATTATACCAGATTTGAGAGAAATATCAAAGCGGAAATACCAAAAAATAGCGCCGTACTTCAGGGGATGAAGTACGGCGGATGTTTATGGCGAGCGCGGTGCGTTAGAATGCACCAAACGCATGCAGGGCGAGACCAATGAGGCCGAGCACCACGACAGTGATGGGCCAACTCCAGGTGGATTTACCGAATTTCGCCCGGCGGCTGCCGAGCTCATTTGGCATGAGAACCCTCCGGGTGCTGGCAAACGATGTGCCGGTGCACTTGTCAGTCCACGCGTGACGTGAATGTGTGCCCATTTCCCACTTCCCGTCATGGGTCACTCTCCGGAAAAAGGAAAGTATGCCGAAGACAACCAGCAGTCCGAGAAGGGCCACGAGGAGCGGCGGGATGGTTAAAGAGCCAATCTGCATAAGCACCTCCTATGCTAAGAGTGTATGCAGTGGATGGGAGAGTGTAGCTCAGAGTAGGGCACTGTGTCAACCCCCGGTGGCAATAAAAAACCGCCGCATCTCATATGTGAGATACGGCGGAAAGAACATGAGGGGTACCGTCCTCCTAGTGGGTACACCAATAATATGCGTTTTGGAAGAAAGTCAGCCATGGGCTGGCCGCCACACTCTGCCACTCGGCAGGCGTCCAGGGCCACTGCCACTTCAGGAACAAGCGTTCGGCGTGGGGCATCATGGCAAGATGTCGGCCGTCGGGCGAGCACAGGGCGGTAATGCCGAGTGGGGATCCATTCGGATTGAACGGATAGCACTCCGTGGCACGACCGTCATCATCCGCGAACCGCAGCGGTGCGAGTTGTTGGGTGATGATCTGCTCCAAGATCGTGTCGTCAGGGCAGTGTAGACGCCCTTCACCATGAGCCACCCAGATACCAAGTACCGATCCGATCATGCTCCGGAAGAATATTGAGGAGCTGCTGTGGACGGTGACGGTGCTAAACCGCGATTCGAAGATCTCGGAGGTGTTGCGGATAAATCGTGGCTGCCGTTCGATCTCGAGGCCCGGGAACGGTACCACGCCCATCAGTGTCATGACCTGGCAGCCGTTACATACGCCGAGCGAGAAGGTGTCCACCCGACCGTAGAAACGGTCGAACGCTGCCTTGATTCGCTCGTTGTGCCGTATGGCGGCCGCCCAACTTTTTCCGGCGTCGGGTACGTCACGGTTAGAAAACCCACCGCACAGGACCAGACCACGGAATTCGTCGAGTGTGATTCGCCCATCAGCCAGGTCGGTCATGGTCACGTCCGTGACCTCAAATCCGGCGTAGAAAAAGGCTTCCGCCATTTCTCGGTCGCCGTTGGTACCGGCCTCGCGCATGATGGCCACGCGTGGTTTGCGCGACATGGTCAGTGTCACGATGTCGGTCGGCGTCGGAGTATAGCTCAAGCGGTAGGCCGGGCCGCGTCGGTCATAGTTGACTTGGCGTTCGGATTCTACCAGGGAGGCGTGCGTTTGTCGTCGGTCGAGCGCATACGATGTCTCTTGCCAGAGATCGCGCAGGATACGCATATCCTCGTCGAACACAGGCGTACCCATACGAGTAATGCGAATCTGCTGTTCGCAGGTGGTTCTGCCGAGCAGGTGGTACATTGATCTCACTCCGTGCGCATCCACAATGCGTCCGATTTCTGACAAGTCCTGAAGCTGGACTTCGATGACCGCGCCGCATTCTTCGTTAAAAAGATATGGCAGCAGGTCGTCGTCTGAGACGGCATCTGGCAGCCGGAGTCTGAATCCACAGTTACCGGCGAAGGCCATCTCTAACAGGGTGGTGATAAGCCCACCGTCGGAGCGGTCGTGGCCGGCCAGGATGAGCCCGCGATGCACCAGCTCTTGGACCGCTGACATAGCCCGCTTGAAGAAGTCGGGATCATCCACGTCCGGCGATTCATTACCGAGCTGGTTGTACACTCTGGCAAGTGCCGACCCGCCCAGCCGCATGCTTCCATGAGCAAAGTCGAGGAACAGTAGCTGGCTGTTGCCGGGCCGCTTGATATCAGGCGTCACCGTGCGGGTGACATCATCCATCGGTGCCACAGTGAAGAACTGGACGGTGCCCGGAGCTTTGATAACCGTTTTCATGCCATCGCGCATCGCTTTGCTGGCCATAGACAGTGAGTCTTTGCCAACGAAGATCCGCACGCCAAGCGTGTCGCTGAATAGTCCACCGGTCGCGGTCTGCACCGCTTCGTACAGGCGCGCGTCTTCACCTGGATGGCCGGCCGGCCATTGCCAGGTCGCGGAGCAGCTAATCGAATCCAGACCATTGACCTTTGCAAACATGATGTTCGTCAGGCCTTCGGCCACCGACATACGGATACCAGCCGCGTTATCGACGATACCCTTGATTGGCTGTTCGCCGATTGATTGAGCAGCGCCGGTCAGTCCGGACATGCCATCTGCGGTCACGGCATAGTCAGCCATGGTCAGTTGGAGCGGTCCCACACATTGCTGCTGGACCACGCACCCACCGACCGAGCGGTCGACTTTGCGGGTGAGGAATCCTTTTGATCCGACATCCACCAGACGGAGTACCCGATCCAGCGCCTCAGGAATGAGGAGCTTATCCGGTAGTCGTAGCGGAGCGAGTTCGCGCGGGACGCGTGTCGCTTCGATACGCTTCTGCGGCAGTTTGGATAGTAGGAAATCCAGCGACAGATGGATCGGCGTTGAACCGTCGTCATCCGCAAACGTGATGTACCCGTCGTCGGTACAGTCGCCGATGACAGCCATCGGACAACGTTCACGCTGACAGATAGACTGGAAGTGGCTCATGTTTTCCGGGCGGATGAGCATCACCAGGCGTTCTTGGCTCTCGTTGCATACGAGTACCATGACGCTCATGGTTTGGTCACCAGACGGGATGCGCCGCAGGTAAATGCGTGCTCCCGATGGATGGACTATTTCCGGTACTGCTACAGAATCACCGCCGGCACCGAGGTCCTGGATGGTTTCGATGGGATTATCCTGACCGAGCTCTACACAGGTCCGAATCACGCGGTCAATGCGCTGCTCCATTTCTGGATTGGCGCGTTGGACCGAGGCGAAATCCAGTGCAGCTGCGTCTCCTTCGGAGCCGCTGTCCACGCTGGATCGTCCGGCACCACCGAGCCCGATGTGATAGGCGTCTCCGCCGATCTGGACCACGAGCCATCCTTTTTCAGGAGAGAGCTTTTCCAGATGTTCGGTTCGGGCGAGGCCAACGCCCCCGGCGACCATGATCGGCTTGGTATAGCCGAGCATCTCATCACCTACTAGCTGTTCGAATGAGCGGGTAGTGCCGAGAATGATCGGTTGACCAATGCAGTTGCCATAATTAGAGGCGCCATTCGACGCCTGGATGAGGATGGCTGCAGCTGGAGCGATGCTGGGCGAATATTCGCACACCGTGGTTTCCCAGGGCAGGTGGTAGTCGTCCAGTCGCAGGTGAGAGACGTAGTAGCAGGCCAAGGCGGTCTTAAATAGACCGCCGCGACCGAATGCTTGGCGATCTCTGATCTCGCCGCCCGTGCCGGTAGCCGCCCCGTTGTAGGGCTCCACGCCGGTTGGGTGGTTGTGCGTCTCCACCTTTACGATGATACAGTACTCCGCCGACTGATAGTGGTAGGCTGACGGATGGCCGGGTTGTGACGGAACAAATGCTGTCACGAGATGTCTGGCTATGGCGCCAGCGTTGTCATTGAACGCCTTGTCCACGTTGCCGGGTTTTCTCGATACGGTCTGGCGGACCAGGTCCATAGGTGAATGCGGCATGACGATTCCGTCGATGACGTATTCGGCCTGGAAATCATGGTGCCGACAGTGTTGGGAATTGAGTTGCCCGTACATGAAGTATTCAGCGTCAGTCACGTCACGGTGGATCACCTCGAGACAGTGCTGCAGCAAGTAGTCGATCAGATAGTCAGTCAGACCGAGCCCCTGGACGGCATTGAATCGTTCGAGGGCAGTCCGACTTTCTGCCAGGACGGGGATGTGCTCGACCGGCGGCGACGTGATGCCGAAGTCGAACGTGGTGATTGGCCGCGGGTACCGTTCCTCGGTCATGCGGTCGTGCAGGCGCGGCAACAGTTTTTTCTCCAGTTCGACGGAGATACTCTCGCCGTCCCCGCGCGTAAACGTAAAACGCCGGGCGCGCTCAATGCGGGTGATGGATCTCACACCGCACGCGTGGCAGCTGGCAACTGCGTTTGTCGACCACGGCGATACAATAGCGAGTCGCGGGCCGACCTCGATGCATCCGGATGATCCCAGGAAGCTGTCAGGACCGAATTTTTCCGGCTCATATGTCTCCTTCAGGATCCACTCCACAATGCTGCGTTCGTTCGCACTCAGCTTGCCGCCGGCTTCCACGTAAAACACCCACTCGGTATTGATCGAGGCGATGTCGGGTGAGACGTGCCGCTGGATATCGGTGAGCAGCTCCGCTTGTCGTTGTACCGAAAGCGCGGGCGTCCGATAGAATTGGTAGATCACGTGTTACCTCTTCTTTCTCTATAGGGTCTGTTGTTAATGGTACTTTGTTTCTTTGTTTTTTTAGTCATTCACTGTATCAGTATCATTGGTTTCCGTCAATAAAAAACCGCCCGTTACGAGACAGGCGGTTTTGCGAAGTGGAGAAATTATTTCCCGAGGAGGAAGAGGGTAATCGCCTTTTGAGCGTGCATGCGGTTCTCAGCCTGGTCAAAGATGACTGAGTTCGGATGGTTGATGGCGTCCTCGGTTATCTCATAGCCGACATGGCACGGCATGCAGTGCATGATTTTTGTCTGGGGGTTATATTTCTCGAGCAGGGCAGCATTGATCTGGAGTGGCTTAAATAGTTCAATGCGTTTCTCGTATTCCTCTTTGTATTCCGGTTTGACCTGACCGTCTTCAAAGAATTCCATGTCCATCCACGTATCGGTATGGACATAGTCTGCATCTTTCATCGCTTCGGCGAGATCATCGGTTTTATGCACGTGACCAGTCTCGTCCGCCATTGTATTGAGCTCTTCATCCACACTGATCTCGTGGACCTTGGGCGTGACCAGATATATATCGATGCCGAGCTTACCAGCCGCGAGCTTCAGAGTATTCGATACATTATTTTCAATGCCGAGCCAGACGATTTTTTTTACGTTATCTAATCCCCCGGAATGCTCAGCCATAGTCAGCAGGTCGCTGATAGCCTGGCAGGGGTGATATTTCTCTGAGCAGGCATCGATGACCGGTACCTGGTCAAATGAGGCGGCGGTTTCCACGTCTTTGTACTCCTTCGCGCGGAACATCAGGATATCGGCAAAGCGCATGACCGCCCGAATTTCATCGCGGAATTCGGTCAGAGCAAACTGCGTCGTTTTCTGATCGACGAAGATACCATGGCCACCGAGCTGAGTCATCCCCGCTTCAAAAGACAGGCGAGTCCGGGTCGAGCCCTTCTGGAAGAGCATGATCATGTTCTTGTTTTTCAGCACGTCCCCGTACTGCTCAGGGTTTTTCTTGATTTCCATGGCTCGCTCGATGACACCACGGATATCGTCAGCGGACCAATCTTTCAGGTGGAGGCAATGTTTCATACAATAATTTCTAATTAATAAATTTCTAATTTCTATTGAATTTCAAATGTTTAGCTATTCAATGAGCTCATTAAGGTATTGGGTATTCATTAGAAATTAGATATTAGGAATTCTTAATTCTATTTTGGTATGCTTCCCATCCCGCGTGTCGATACTCTTCGGCCGCAGCAGCAGGATCGTCTGCGCCATAGATACCACGTCCCACGATGATGACGTCAGAGCCGGCGGTGATCACATCTGCAGGCGTAGTATAGCGCTGACCCAGTGTGTCACTACCACCACCGAGCTTCACACCGGGAGTGAGGATGATAAATTCCGGATCGGATTGCTGTACCAGTTTCGCAAGTTCAGTTACGTCCCCGCCATTACCAATAAAGCCAATGACGAAGTCGCTGTATTCCTTGGCCATGGCAATCGTCGCCGCGGTATATGTATCAGTAGCGAGATTGCCAGATGAACTCATCTGCGCCAGGAGTATCAGTCCCCGTTCTTTTCCCGATGTGTTCGCTACTTCTCGCAAGCCCTCGATGATGCCTGGTCCGGGTACGACGTGGGCATTCGTCATATCTGACCATTCCACGATGTGATGGACGCCCTTAGCGTACTGCATTTTCACCGTATTGCCGATGTCGGCAAATTTACGATCTTCGAAAATCAGAAAGTTGTGCTGCTTCGCCAGGTCCGTGAGCTGCTCGATGATGGCGGGTGTGAAATTTTCTAGCGCGTCAATGTGGGTCTTCAGGACACAGATGTGCGGGCCGACTGCATCAGCGTGCTCCAGCATTTTTTCGGCGTTGGTTTCATCATTAGCCAGGCAGAGATTGGTCTCCTTCTCATCCATCAGCTGAAGTAATTTTTTCGCGACAGGGTTTTTTACCACGTTCGCGCGCTCAGAGTAGCTGGTCATACGCCGTATTCTTTCAGATAGTCGTGCATCTGTTGCAGTTTTGCATCGTCGAGCAGAACCTGGCCATTAATCTCCCGATCGTGGAGATGCTCCATCACTTCGCTCACTGTCACGATAAAATTGATCGGCATGTGATAGTTGTTCTGGAAATTCTCTACGGCATTTTTCCCCTCCTTGGTTTTTTCTTGGCGATTGACGGAGAGGATGACGCCAGTGTATTCAAGCTTGGCAACGCCCTGGAGCAGGTCCATGGATTCGACCAGGGCCCCACCATCGGTGATCACGTCGTCGATGATGACGACCCGATCGCCGTCGGCTGGCGTGTGTCCGAGTAGTAGTTTCTTGTCCCCGTGGTCCTTCACCTCTTTGCGATTAAAGGTGTAACCTTTATTAATATCGAAATCATTGGCCAGTGACATGGCCGTGGCGACGCAGAGGGAGATACCCTTGTACGCAGGGCCATACAGGAAGTCGAAATCGTCGCCATAGGCGTCTTTGATCGCGGCCGCGTAGTATTTTCCCAGTCGGGCAATCTGCTGCCCGGTTTCGAAAAGGCCGGTATTCACGAAGTAGGGCGACTGGCGGCCGCTCTTCAGGGTAAAGTCGCCGAAGAGGAGAGCGCCGGAGGTGGCGAGAAATTCGATAAAGTCTTGCTTATATTGTTCCATACGTAATTTCTTTACCGGTAAATTGTTCGTTGATAGTGCCATGGTCAAAGACAACATTCCCATTCACTAGCGTCATGACGGGCATCGGGAGCTCCCAACCTTCATAGGGGCTGTAGCCGGCTTTTGAGTAGAGTTCTTTTTTCTGTAGCAGGTGCGGTTGTTCATTCACCACGACCAGGTCAGCATCAAAGCCTGCTTTTATTTCTCCTTTTGATTTGATGTTGAGCAGTTGTGCGGGTGTGGTCGCCATTGCCTCCACCAATCTCCGCATGGTGATCTTCCCCTGTTTCACCGCACGTACGAGTAATGGCAGGGAGGTTTGGACTTCGGGTATGCCAGAGGGTGCGTCGGGGTATGCCTTGTGTTTTTCATCCAGAGTATGCGGGGCGTGGTCAGTGGCCACGATGTCGATGGTCCCGTCAGCCAGAGCGGCCATCAGGACTTCGTTGTCATGTTTAGTGCGGAGCGGCGGGTTTACTTTCACCAGGTTGCCAAACTTTTCGTATGCCGTTTCATTCAGAAATAAATGGTGTGGGCTCACCTCACAGGAGACAGATATGCCGTCGCGCTTCGCCTGGCGTACGAGCTCGACTTCCTCGGCAGTACTGAGGTGGCAGATGTGGATCCGGGCGTCCATATCTTGGGCGATGCTGATTACCCGCTCGACTGCTGTGATGGCCGCATCACGATCACGGACGCGGGAGTGTATCTCTGGTTCATCGTGGCCAGCCAGTGCCTCGGCATGTGCCTGGATGGTTGGCTCGTCCTCGGCATGAATCATCCAAAAGCGACCGGGGATAGTAAATAGTTTTTTGATTTCTTCATCGGCAGCGACGAGCAACGTGCCGGTCGATGATCCGACATAGACTTTGATGCCCGCAATGCCTTGGACATCCTCCAGCGACTCGTGATTATCAGTCGTGGCGCCGAGATGGAACCCATAGTTACAGAGGCTGGGCGCAGCCAGTCCCCGTTTCATGTCGAGCGTGGCCTGGTTGGTGGTCGGTGGCATGGTATTGGGCATGTCGACGACCGTCGTCACGCCACCAGCCACCGCGGCCTGTGATCCCGTGCGCCACGTCTCTTTTTGCTCGCCGCCGGGCTGTCGGAAATGGACGTGGATATCAATGACACCAGGTAGGACCAGTTGGTTGTGAATGTCAATTGTTTTGTCGGCCGTCAATCCAGTTCCGAGCCGCTTGATTTTACCCTCAGCGATGAGGATGTCGGTAATTGAGCTGTCAGCGAGAGCGCAATTTTTTAATATAAGACTCATGGTAATTTCTAATTCCTAATATCTAATTTCTAATCAATTTTCAGTTAAGCAATGTCTAATTATTAATTAGGCATTGGGGATTCATTAGAAATTAGAAAGTCATCATTAGGAATTAAAAAAACACTTTTTTACCGCTCTTCCCGCGATGATACTGACCAAATTCTTTCTGGGACAGAGCGTACTCGCCGCTGACGACTGGCCCTTCGAGGCACATCCGTTTGCCGTCGCCATCCAGGCAACACTGGCCGCAGATCCCGAAGCCACATTTCATATAGCGCTCGACGCTGACTTGGCAGGGGACGTCGTGTTCGGCAGCGAGTTTAGTGACGGCGTATTCCATCAGCTCGGGGCCACAGGTGTACACGCGGTCGTACTGATTTTTTTTCATGAGCTCGGTGGCTATATCTACCGTTGTCCCCTGTGTGCCATAGCTGCCGTCGTTGGTGCTGTAGTGGTTGTGGCCGCCAATTTTTTCTAATCGTTTTTCGAAGAGGAGCAAATCCTTTGTCCGGGCGCCATTGCAGAAATCGACGGTCATGCCCCGGGCAACGGCTGCTTCAGCTAGGGTCGCCAGTGGCGCGGTGCCATAGCCGCCACCAATCAGCAATATCCGCTGGTCGCCCTCCGCGAGTGTGAAGTAGGCGCCGTAGGGACCGCGGATGCCGACGAGGTCGCCCTCTTTCAGCTCAAATAGTTTCTCAGTAAAGGGTCCGACCGTGGCAATGCTTAGCCCCAGGACCCCGTCTTTGTCGGTAGCGATGCTAAATGGCTTCTCATCCACCCGGGGGATCCACATGATGACAAATTGACCCGGCTGCGAGCCGAGCTCTACGTCAAAGTAGAACGTCCGGACGTTTTCATTTTCCTGCACAATTTTTTTTATTGGCAGGCTGGTCGGTTGTTCGTATTGATTGAGTGGTTTCATTATTCCTCGAGTTTATGAGTCAGGCCAATGATATCCTCGAGCGTTTTTCCCTGAGCGCCGAGTTCGGCGGATAATTCGTCAGTAACATGTGTGAATACCTCGACACCACGGTGGTAGATAGCAGTACCAATCTGGACAGCGCGCGCACCCACCATCATCATTTCGAGGGCGTCGCGGCCAGTCGTGACGCCGCCGCAGCCGATGATGGGGATCTGTACGGCTTTGTAAATATCATAAATGCAGCGGACGCTAATCGGCCTGAGCGCTGCGCCAGAGACGCCGCCCATTTTGAAGTCGAGAATCGGCTGGCCGGTCTTCACATCCACGATCATTCCCGGCCCCATGGTATTGGTGGCGGTGATGGCGTCTGCGCCACCAGCCTCGGCAGCCTTCGCCACTTCGCCGATCGCGGGGCTGTCGGGTGAGAGTTTTACAAACATTGGCAGGTCAGTCTTTGTGCGGACGGTCTTCGCTATTTCCTCAGTGCTGCTCGGCGAATTCTGGCCAGCCATCGTACCGTAGCCGGGGGTGTGGGGGCAGGAGAGTACGACTTCGACCGCGCTAAATTCGCCCGGCAGCAATTGCTCGGCCATCCGACCAAATTCTTCGGCATTCTGACCGATGATACTGGCGATGATTGGCGCACCGAGGGACTCGAGGTCGGTAAATTCTTCTTTTGCCTCAGCCACGCCGGCATTGGAGTAGCCGACGGCATTGAGCATGCCACCCTCATAGGTGATCATGTTGGGGGCCTTGTGTCCGCCGCGCTCCTCCAGACTGATGGATTTGATGACGGCCGCACCCGCGCCATGTTCGATGACGTTTTTCAGTGAGGCGCGGGACACTCCGAGGATGCCCGACGCCAGCATGGTGGGGTTCTGGAGCTCAAGTTTGCCAATAGTCGTCCGGAGGTCCATGCTTAGAGAATTTCTATTTCATCAGCGTTGAAGTAGCGCTCGCAGTAGGCACAGCAGACGCGGAGGGCTTTTTGCGGTTCTTTCGTAAATCTGGTTTTGACCGGTTCGTGATTCGTGATGCAAGCAGGGTTGGGGCATTTGATGATACCTTCGATGACATCGGGCACCGTCAGACGAGTTTTTTTCGTCCGCTCGAAATTGCGAATGATATTCAGTGTGGCTGTCGGAGCAATGACCGCGACCTTATTCGCTTCATTGATATCAAGCTCTTTATTCTCGATTTTGACGATGTCCTTTGACCCCATTTTCTTACTCTTGAAATTCATGCCCAGCGTGACGATCTTGTTCCATTGTTTGAGCTTGAGGAGCTCAATAATTTCCACGCCCTTACCAGCGGGGATATGGTCAATCACCGTGCCGTTTTTCAGGGCATAGACTTTGAATGTCCGTAGTTTCTCTGATTGCCCGGTGGGTTTTTGCTTTGGAGTGGATTTTTTCTTGGTAGCCATAGTGGTGTTGGTTATTTAACCTTGCCGAGGGCAAGCGCGAGTAAAGCTTCACGTACATACAGTCCATTATTCGCCTGCTGGAAATAGTAGGCATACGGCGTGTCATCTACTTCATAGTTGATTTCATTGACGCGGGGTAGTGGATGCAGGATGCGGAAATTTTTCTTCACCTTCGTCAGGAGTTTATTGGTAATGACGTAGGTGTCCTTCACCTTTTCGTATTCCATGGCGTCGGCAAAGCGCTCCTTCTGGATGCGAGTGGCGTAGAAGACATCCAGTTTTGGCATGATTGGCTCGGGCCGTTTGTGGGTATTGTATTTCACCTTCATCTTCTTCAGTTCGGTGGTGACATGGTCGGGCATTTGCAGAGCAGTGGGGGCGATGAAGTGCAGTTTGGAATTAAACAAGCCCAGCGCGTAGGCCAGTGAGTGAGTCGTGCGGCCGTATTTGAGGTCGCCGACGATGGCGACATTGAGTTTCTCCAGCGTCCCCTGTGTCTCGAGGATGGAGAAGAGGTCGAGGAAGGTCTGTGTCGGGTGTTGGTTGGCGCCGTCGCCTCCATTGAGGATGGGGTTATTAGACACTTCGGCGGCGAGCCGGGCCGAGCCCTCGAGTGAATGCCGCATGACGATGATGTCACAGTATTTCTCGACGATGCGGATAGAGTCAGCGACGGATTCACCCTTTGCCGATGAGCTCGCCTTCGCGTCAGCCAGGGAGATGATTGATCCGCCCAGGCGCTCCATGGCTGATTCAAATGAGAACCTAGTCCGGGTCGAGGGCTCGAAGAAAAGGCTCGCCATGATTTTGCCTGAGAGCAGGCTCGGGTGGGTTTTTTGTTTGAATTTCTTCGCAGTTTTCAGGATATGGAGGATATCCGCTTTGGAAAAGTCGCGTATCGAGAGTACGTCTCGACCATCGAAGGTAGGCATAGGACGTCGTCACTAATTATGTGTTTAAAAAAAATTCCCCATTTTTGGGGAATAGCTCACCGCTTCCAAATGAAGATTGAGTTGTGGCAAGTATCGCGGCGCATAGTTTTAGTAAATTGTCTCCTAGGCAGCATACCAAGGATTCTAGGGCGTGTAAAGTATAAAAAGATGGCGCACCGTGATGGTGCGCCATGTACAAAACTGATAGATGAAGGGTCAGCGGGTGAAGCTGCCGTGATGATGACCTTCTTCCTTGCGGATGTCGGAGAAGCGCGGCGGGCGTGGCGTGGCCTGCTGCGGCACGGAGGCCGCTTTGATAGAGGCGGCTTTGGTGACGTGTACGGTGACTTCGCCGGAGAGGTTGAATCCATCCGGGAGCGGATGGGCCGGTTTGATGGCGCATTTGTCGCCGGGCTTCACGATGTTCATCCGTTGCCGATCAATCTCGATGCTCGAGACGGACACTTTCGCTTCCTGGTCGCCCGAAACGAGGGTCAGCTCGTCATGGTGGCCGAAGCCGTTTTCCCGTACTTCAATGCCGATGTACGGGCCGTACTTGCCCGGAAACTGTTCGAAAACGTGGCCGACCGGAACGAGTTCTCCTTGGGCCATGGGGCACCTCCTTGTGGTTTGAGGGTGAGAGAGTGATGGGTTGATCTGCTGCTAGCTCGCTCTGTAGCGAGTCACTTCCGCGCCCTGCGGCGGGATGCGCTGCAACTCGACGGCGACGCGGCGGTCGTTCACAATGACCGGATCTTCTTCATCTGGGTAGATGACCTCGAGTGCCTTGCCCGACCCTGTGCCGGGCCGGTTGATGACGGTGACCTGGTGCACTCTGCGATGGTTGATCTCCATCGAGGTAACGGTTTCGTGGTGGATGAATTCATCCGCCGCGCGCGAGGTGCGTACCTGCGGTTCTGCTTTGAAGAAGTTCAAATCGCTGCCGATAACAATCCGGCCGGTCGTGAGCTTGATCCCCACGCAATGGTTACCGAATACGTTGCACACTCGGGCTTTGAGCTCGGTCTGGCTGGCCCGAGCCATGTCTGCATCTGCCATGTTTCACACTCCGTTGTGAGAGGGTTGTTTTTTATGTAGAGAGAACTCTGTATATTTTTTTCGATGTCTTAATGTACCGTATTAGATACCATGCTGTCAAATTAAAAAAAAATCCCGCACTCTCTCAGAGAGACAGTGCGGGCAGCACATACATGAACCCAGGGAGGGTCATGCAGAAACTTGATGGCGACGCCAGATCCGGCGATGGTCGCGTTGGGTGGTCTGCACCCGCCGTGATTTGGTCTGGACAAAACCGAGTTCGGGGATTCTGACCCACTTTTCTTGATACAGTGTATCTTGACACTGCGGCGTGGAACACGTCATGACGATACTCAGTATTTGTGTCCTCGGAGCAAATGCTCTAGTGCCATTGCGGATGTACAATCCGCGTGGGGTTTCGACGAATCGCGGTCGTTCGATAGTGACGACCTGCGGCCGTCCGTCCTTTCTTTTTTTGAGGATGAGGGATACCGCATCGATCCTACAGACAAATGCAAGCTGGCGTAACAGATTTAGATGATCTACATCTTCTGCCTGGTCGACTGCCTGTCGTCGCACAAAAACCTCCCTAGCGTTTGATGGTTAAAAAGAGCGTAAAAACAATCGAGTATAGTCGAATGACAATATGTAGTCAAGAGGATGATCTACCACCCTTTGGCAGTAAGGCCGTTTTCCGCCGCAGCGACTTGCGCTTCCTGTTTCGAGGTGCCCTCGCCGGTGGCGACCAGTTCGCTGTCGAGATAGACGCCAATGACGAATTCTTTCGCATGGTCGGGGCCATGCTCATCGAGGACGCGATAGCTTGGGGTAATGCCGAGGTGCTCCTGGCTCGCCTCCTGGAATCGACTCTTCGGATCGATGTATAGTTTCTTCTCAAGGATTTCTTTCAGGAGCGAGAGCACGTGCTGGGTGATAAACGCTTTGGCCGCGTCCCAGCCCTGGTCGACGTAAATAGCGCCAATGACCGCTTCAAAAGCATTGGCAAGGATATAGCTCCGCGCCTTTTCGCTGCTGTCTTTTGACTCCCCCTTCGAGAGGTAGAGCTGATCGTAGATGTGAAATTTCTCAGCTATGTCAGAGAGTGTCTTCGCATTGACCAGGGCAGCCCGCCAGTTGGTGAGTTCGCCCTCGGGATTCTCGTAGTTATGGTAGAGGTACTCCGTCACGACGAGTTCGAGTACTGCGTCGCCGAGGAACTCGAGCCGCTCATTGTGACCTAGGGGAAAATTCCTATTCTCATTGAGATAGGACCGGTGGACGAGCGCTTGGCGCAGGATATCTTTGTTTGTAAATGTAATGCCGAGAGATTTTTCGAGTGAGGTATGATCGTTCATAGATTATATACTGATCACCTCAAACCAACGGTTACCAACTATTGGCCACCGCTCGTTTCAGATGATGTTTTAGATGATGGCTGTGGTTTGCTGGGATCCTCGCTGATGGCCGCTTCGCCGTTCTCGACCATGTCTTTGTAAATGCTGCCCAGGACACCATTGATGAATTTGCCGGATGATTCCCCGCCAAATGTCTTCGCCAGCTCGATAGCTTCATTGATAGCAACTTTTGGGGGGATTTCGCCTTTAGAAAATCTCAGCTCGTATATGCCGATCCGCAGGACATTGCGGTCGACGACGGTAATCTGCTCCAGCGGCCACTCTGGGGCGTATTTGGTGATGAGGTCATTGATATCAGTGAGATTGTTCATCACTCCTTTCACGATGTGCGCGGCGAAGCCGTTATCATTGAAATCCGGGGCAAAATTCTTCGTATTTTCGGAAACCAAAGACGGCACATCGGCCTCTTTGAGCTTATTGAAATCCCACTCATAGAGCGACTGCATGGCGATCGTCCGGGAGAGGTGGCGATTTGACATAGCTTAGCGGTTTTTTGCTTTGTCTTCTTTCTTCTTCACTTTCTTCTCCTTGCGAGAGGCTTTTTCATCCAGTTTTAGGACATCGCGACCGCGATAAAACCCGTCCACGGGGTTGACGTGGTGGGGGCGGTGCGGCGTGCCACTCTTCGATGATGTCGAAAGTGTCAGCGGTGTCAGGCTGTGATGTGAGCGCCGTTCACGCTTCTGCTGTTTGGTTCGTTTTTTTGCTTGTACCATATGTGTTCGGTATTGAGTATAGCGATTGTTTAGGGGTTTGACAAGGCTTGCGTAGTTGTCGTATGGTAGCGGATACCACGCATATTGTCAAAAGAAAGAGGAGATATCATGGCTGATACAGTGCCACGTACCATCGGTGATGACCCCGGACTGCGCGATTTTGTACTCCGCTCGGCGCTCCAGGTGCTGGACGCAGCGAAGCGAAGCGGATGTCGGCATCCCCGGATTACCGGTGTCTTCGTATGGCCCGGCAGCGAGCTTGCCCGGACAGGCCGCTTCTATCATGGGGTCTGCAGTCTTTGTACCGCGGGCATTTCCGCCAAACCGTTCGTTTTCGAGCAGCTCATCAATCCAGAAGAGTAACTACGCACGTTCTGGACGAAAAAGCCCCTGACCAGTATCTGGCCAGGGGCTTATCTATAATACCTTTAGACAAACGTCACTGACGCAACCTTGTCATTACCCTCTGAGAATTTCATAAGCCTCACGCCCTGAGTAGCGCGTCCGAGGACGGACACTGATTTCAGTGGCATACGAATGACCTGGCCTTTGGTCGAGATAACGACGATGTCTTCTTGTTCCAGTTTCGCATTGACGATGAAGGCTGACACAATGTCGCCAGTCTTGTCGGTGATTTTCGCCGTCTTGATGCCGCTGCCACCCCGGCCCTGGATGCGATAGTTGGTCAGGTTGCTGCGTTTGCCATAGCCTTTGCTCATGACCACGAGGAGCTGTTCGTTCTGCAGGGCTTTACCATCATTAATCATATCCATGCCCGCGACTTGGTCGGCGCCTTTGAGTTTGATCGCGCGGACACCGGCGGCATTGCGTCCCATCGGGCGGAGCTGTGACTCTTTGAATCTGATAGCCTGACCTTTTTCTGTCACGATGATGATATCATCCTTGCCCGTGGAGGCCTTTACCCATTCGAGCGCATCATCTTTGCGGAGTTTGACAGCAATGAGGCCGGAGCGACGCACTGATTTAAAGTCGTCAATCTTCACTTTCTTGATGACGCCGTTTTTCGTGACCAGCACCATGAATTTATAGTCTTCCAGTTCATCAAGTGACAGACTGACGGTGACTTTTTCTTCCGGACCGAGCTGGAGGAAGTTCACGATGGCTTGACCCTTCGCAGTGCGGGAGGCAGCCGGGACATCGTAGGCTTTCAGCTGGAAGACGCGGCCGGCACTGGTGAAGAAGAGGAGGTCGGCGTGGGTATTGGTAGTGATGAGTCGGTCGACCGTGTCTTGCTCCTTGGTCGTGAGGCCGATAACTCCGCGACCGCCACGTTTCTGTACTTTGAATGTCTCTGGCGGGATGCGTTTAATATATCCATCACGAGTAATCATGATGACCGTCGACTCTTTCGGGATGAGGTCTTCTTGGGTAAATTCCCCGACCGGACCAGCGCTCACCTGTGTCTTGCGTTCGTCGCCGAATTTCTCACGGATGTCCTTGAGTTCGTCTTTGATTACGTCACGCATTCTCTTGCGCGAGGAGAGGATAGACTCGAGCTCTTTGATCAGGGCGCGCTTTTCTTTCAGTTCGCCCTGGATCTTGAGTCGTTCAAGGTTTGCGAGCTGGGACAGCTTCATCTCGAGGATGGCCTCAGCTTGTCGCTCGGCAAATTTGAATTTCTTCATCAGGTTCGCGCGAGCCTGATCCTTATCCTTTGAGGCTTTGATCACCTTGATCACCGCGTCAATCTTATCGACGGCTTTCACGAGCCCCTCGAGGATGTGGGCGCGTTCTTTCGCCCGGTCCAGGTCAAACTGCGTGCGGCGCTTCACCACTTCCTCGCGGTGTTTGATGTATTCTTCGAGGACCATCTTCAGATTCAGTACCCGTGGCTGGATGCCGTCGACGAGCGCCAGCATGTTCACATGGAATGAGGTCTGGAGATTCGTGACAGTATAGAGCCGATTGAGGACCTTTTTGGGATAAGCATCTTTTTTCAGTTCAATCACCACGCGGACACCATCTTTGTCAGATTCATCGCGGAGATCTTTGATCCCGTCAATCTTCTTATCGGTGACTAATTTAGCGATTGACTCAATCAAGGTGGCTTTATTGACTTGGTAGGGTAGTTCAGTGACCACGATACGGAACTGACCGGCTTTTTCCTCGACGATATCAGCCTTGGCGCGCATGACGATAGAGCCTTTGCCGGTGCCATAGGCGTGTTCGATATCTTTTTTATTGAAAATAACCCCACCCGTCGGAAAATCGGGGCCCTTAATAAACTGCATGAGGTCCTCGACCGAAGCGTCGGGATGGTCAATCAGGTGAGTGGTGCCGTCGATTACTTCAGTGAGATTGTGCGGGGGGATGGAGGTGGCCATGCCGACCGCGATACCCACCGTCCCATTCAGGAGGAGATTGGGAAGTTTGGCAGGGAGCACCTGCGGCTCTTTCTGTGAACCGTCATAGTTCGGGACGAAATTAACCGTGTCCTTGTCGATGTCATAGAGCAGCTCCTCGGTGATGCGATAGAGTTTGGCTTCGGTATACCGCATGGCGGCCGCGAAGTCCCCATCCATAGAGCCAAAGTTACCCTGGCCATGGACGAGCATGTAGCGCATCGCGAACCACTGCGCCATGCGGACCATCGAGTCATAGACCGCCGAATCACCATGCGGGTGATATTTACCGAGCACTTCACCAACGACAGTGGCAGATTTTCGATATTTAGCCCCAGACCGGAGACCCAGGGACCACATCGCGTAGAGGATCCGGCGGTGGACCGGCTTCAGGCCATCACGGACGTCGGGCAAGGCACGGGAAACAATCACCGACATCGCATAGTCGATATAGGATGATTGCATTTCCGCCACGATCGGTTGGGGTTGGACGCGGGCGAGAGCCGTCGGCTGAGTCTCGGTCGTGGTGGGCTCGCTCGGGGTGGCAGATTTTTTCTCGGCGGAGGTGGATCCGGCTTTGCCGGACTTCGGAGTCGACTTTTTCGGAGATGACTTAGGAGATTTCTTGGTTGGCATGGTTAGTGTTTGCTAGGATCGTCAAACTGTGGGAAGACCTGCTCCTCCAGTTGCTGTATACGTTCTTCCTCAACGTTTGCATTACTATTAGTATTTTGGTTGTCTAGTTTTTTTTCAAGTTTTAGCCAGTCGGTGCGGGCAGTCTCCCACAGTTCTGATAGGGAGTGGCCAATTTTCCCAAAGAGACTATTGGATGAACTATCGGTACTCGGACCAGCGATAAAAAAAGCGAGCCAGATGATGAAGATAAGTCCAGTAATCCCCCCGGCAATAATCCAGACGAGCTGTTCGCGGCCTGGTTTTGTTTTGTGGTTGTCCAGAGAGAGGTCGCCAGCGGTTTCCTTGGGTATCGGTCGTTTATTGGACTGCCGAGTGTCCGATGATTTATTTTTTTTGGGTGGGCGGATGGCGTCAACAGGCATAGAGGTGACTAAGGTTTAAGGATGACCACGTGTGAGTCATCAGTAGGGAGCTCTTTCTTAGTGACTCGAAGTTTGTCTTCGGCACCGTTTTTCTTGATCCCCATTTCTTTACAAAAATCATCGACACCATTCAACTTCACGGTCAGTCCAGGGATTTTGTAATGCATAGGGATGATGATGCGTGGCTCAATTTGATTGACGACTTCGGCAGCTTTCTTCGCGTCGATAGTGTAGACACCGCCGACCGGGATCATCAGGACATCGACATGGTCGAGGTGCTCGAGCTGGGCATCGGTGAGGGTGGCACCGAGGTCGCCCAGATGGGCGAGGCGGACGTCCTCGGCATCGATGACGTAGATGATATTGCTACCGCGATCGGCGCCCTCTGTGTCATCATGGTAGGATCCGACACCACGGATGGTTACTCCCTTGACTTCATATTCGCCAGGATTCGAAATAATAAATGGGTCGCCATTGATGGCGCCGGCGTTATTATGGTCATAGTGATCGTGGCTGACAGTGACGATATCGCCGCTGACGCGTGATAACGTCAGTCCAACTTTTTTCTCGTAGGGGTCAGTAATGAGGGTCGCGTCTTTGGTTTGGATTTTGAAGCACGATTGGCCCAGCCAGGTAATATACATAGCGTAAAATATCCTTAAGTGAGGATAATCGTACCATACAAAAGGCCCGCTCGTAAAGGCTCAATGAGCCCTTAAATAGGCAATTCTACAGCGTCAGAAGAGGATGGCGTGGTCGTATCTTCGTCCTCGGATTGAGCCCGAAATCCAGCGTCTATTTGCCACCCCAGGCGGCGCTGAAAATCAAACACATCAGTAAGCGGCTCCTTCAGATGGGCCAGCTGGAACACGTGGGCATTCATCGTGTTATGAACCATCAGGGTGAGTTCAGTTGTTTGCCCCTGGCGGCTGATAGTACTAACCAAAAAGAGGCCGACGTTGGCTCGTCTGGCAATGCTGCGTAATTCGTCAAGCTGTGTGGCCGACGGTACAGTCTCAATGCGCAGGGCATTCATAGCATCCCACATTTCTTGTTCCGTGCAGATCGGGATAATCGCTCCACTCTGGAGATGTTGGCGGATGAAGGTATTGAGTTTCTGGACAGTGAGCTCAAACCCAGGGATATTCGGTGATTGGTTTTCGAGGGGGAAAATCATCAGCCGGAGGTCGGGTGTTTTGTCCGTCTGTCGTTGCTGGCTGGCTGGGGCCGGTGTGTTTGGCTGGCCCGTGCCACCTCCCCCGCCGATAGTCCCGATGCCGCTCGTGCCGACCATCTGCGGTGGTTTCGCGTTTGTCGCAGGTTTTTGTTCGCCATCACCTTTTTGCTCCTTTTCCGCTCGCTCCTCGCGGGAGATTTCTTCGGCCCGCTCGCGTTTGTGGAGAGTCTTTAGCATCTTTTCGCGGCGAGCTTGTTTAGCGAGTTCCTCGGGCGTCGGTCCGGTGTCGTGCGGCATCGCATCTATCTCCGCCTGGCTGGCTGATTTGTATATTTTTTCGAGCTGGACATCACTTGTTTTCGGTGCGGTATCCTTGATCCCCATTTTCTTCGCAGTACGGCTTACCTTAAACCCTTCGCTAGCCCTAGCGCTGTCCACGACTTTATTGAAGAATTTCTGTGCTTCGTGCTTGGTCAGGGTGGATGTTTTGGATGTGTACACAAATTTCTTCAGGTCTTTGTCCTGTTTCATGAATTCTTTCAGTTTTGTATCACTCACCGCGTGGCCGTATTTATCGGTCAGTAAATTCTTCGCCATTTGTTTGGCGGTGCCAGCCTGGATGCGCGCCAGCCGTTTTGGCAGCGGCCGCGATGGGGTGGTCGGGGTTTTGGATGAGGATGTGGTAGGTCTGGGCATAGAATACGCATGTAGTATAGCATTTCTTGGCATTTTTGCCTGAACCTAGTCATACCCCTTGCCAAAAAAGACCATATGGTGTACGGTAGCTGCACTTAACAATCTACTATTTAATAACTTTCCATTCGGGCATCGCGGCCTCCAGGAGCAGCATATGGGGCGAGTCGGATGGGCTTGATCGCAGAAAATCTGCGTTCGGGTTAACCCCATTTTTTTGTTGGGTACATATCTATGACCGAAGACACAACTACACAACCAATGCAAGAACTACTCGACTCTGGCGAACAGCCACAATTGCCCGTCGTGGGCGACGTGGTCAGCGCCGTCGTCATCAATGCCTCTAGTAATGAGGTGCACGTCGATATCGACGGTATCACCACCGGCGTTATCCGTGGTAAAGAGATGATCGATGAGTCGGGTACCTATGATAATTTAAACGTCGGCGACGTCGTCGAAGCGACCGTTCTTGATCTGGAAAATGAGCGTGGTGAAATGGAATTATCATTCCGCCAGGCTGGTCACCAGAAGGCGTGGAACGAACTGGAACGTCTCGCCAGCGAAGGCGAAGTCATCAGTGTGCCAGTGACCGATGCGAATAAAGGTGGTTTGATGATTAAGATTGGCAATATCGAGGGTTTCCTCCCGGTCTCGCAGCTCACGGTGGAGCACTATCCGCGAGTCGAGGGCGGTGACAAAAATCGCATTCTCGAACTCCTGTCGAAATTTATCGGTGAGGACATGAAGGTAAAGGTCATTGATGTCGAAGAGTCAGACAGTAAGCTCATCGTTTCCGAAAAAGCCGCCTGGGAAGACAAGCAGCGCGAGGTTATCGCGCAGTACAACGTCGGTGATGTCATCGAGGGCACGGTCACGGGTGTCGTCGATTTCGGTGCCTTCATCGAATTTGGTGAAAATCTCGAAGGCCTCGTCCATATCTCCGAGCTCGCGTGGCAGCGTATCGACGATCCGAAGGATTACATCAAAGTTGGTGACACGGTGAAAGCGAAGATTATCAGTATCGACAAATCACGCATCTCCCTCTCGATCAAAGCACTCCAGGATGACCCCTGGCAGCATGTGGCTGAGAAATACAACGTTGGTCAGGTGGTCACCGGCATGGTGCTGAAGGTCAATCCCTTTGGCGCGTTCGTCGAACTCGATCAGGATATCCATGGACTGGCGCATATCTCCGAGCTCTCTGACAAACGGATCAATGACCCAAATGACGTGGTCAAACCAGGCGAGGAGCATCAGTTCAAGATCCTCAGCATCGAACCAGACGAGCATCGTCTCGGTCTCTCACTCAAGGCAGTGAATGAGCCGGCGCCAGCCGAGGAAAAAGCCGCTGACCCCGAGCCTGCCGCTGAGGCAGCCCCTGCTGAAACGGCAGAGACCTCCGACGAAGATAAGGAATAACCAGTCTCTCTAAACGCACGTTTCCGATCCATCGCAGATGGTTTGCGAAATGTGCGTTTTTTGGTATACTATACAGCGCATTACGCAGATTTCGCGTACCTAATTCTTAGTTACTTGTTACGAAACCCATGGGTAAAAATTTAATGAAGAATGTATTCATCTTTATCACCGTTTTCATCGCGGTGATGTTAATTTTTAG
>JAXDBW010000071.1:0-25616 GCA_034678405.1 Patescibacteria group bacterium
GCGGCTCGAATTATCACCTCATCGGCCGACCCTAATGCCCGCGTTATCTTTGGTTCGGTGATTGATGAGGCACTCAAGGATCAGATCAAGATTACTGTCATTGCGACCGGATTTGGTGGCAAGCAGAAGCCGGCAAAAAAGATCGAGCCGATGAGCTTTGGAGAATTTGAAAAAAAAGACGAGCCTCGACCGAGTTTTAGCTCGAGCTCCATGAGACCGAAGCCGACCGCGCGTCCTAGCCGAAGTACCGAGATACATGAACCCTCGCGCCCGGCACGACCTGAGCCGCCGCGTCCGACTCGGCCAGAGCCGTCAGAATCGTCAAGCGACTCCAGTGATGATGAAGACCTCGAGATTCCTGCCTTCATTCGGAAGAAAATGATGTAACAAATGAAGGGACACCTACGGTTCCCCTGCGTCACATCTTTTCCCTCCATGTCTATCGTTCGCCCGGAATGAATCCGCGGCTTGGCAATCTTTAGCTATTTTTAATACGTGCTGATGAGGCCCGCTGCTTGTCAAAGGCCTGTGTTTATTGTATACTGCGGCTGCAGGAGGAGTTATTTCCCTTATTATTTTTGAGTGTACTGATACCCTATGCGCTGTCCAGCCTGTCATCACGAAGACACCCGCGTCAATGATTCGCGCCTGGTTAGTGACGGTATGGCGATCCGCCGCCGCCGTGAATGTGCTAAATGTGGTTTTCGATTCTCTACCTATGAAGAGGTGGAAATTTTGAATCTCGCGGTGACCAAACGTGATGGTCGTCGCGAACCATATTCAAAAGATAAACTCGAGATGGGCCTGAAGAAAGCCTTTGAAAAGCGCCCCATCACGCACGACGAGTTTAAACGCCTCGTCAATAAAATAGAACGCGATATCCAGATGGCCGGCAAGGATGAAATAAAAAGTAGTGAGATCGGTGAAATAATCATGCGTAACCTGAAGCGCAAAGACCAGGTGGCATACATCCGTTTTGCTTCGGTCTACCGGTCATTTAAAGATGCGAAGACATTCCAGCAAGAGCTCAAAAAATTGATCAATAAAAAAGCTCCTCCGCGTACTACCGCGAAGAAGAAAAAATAGGAGGGGTTAAGCAAATAATATCAATAGTATGAAACGGATTAGTCATATTGGCTTCACCATCACTATGCTTGGCATGCTCGCCGTTGGTCTGGTGGCGTTTAGTGTGCTCGGATTTTTTGTGGATCGAGACATAACTCAATTGTCCGTTGCGACTCCACAGGTGACCGTGCCTCAGCAAGGGGGGCGAGTAGCTGGCGTATCGGTTGAGCCGATTGGTCAGGCGAGTGTAATTATTGATGACAAGTCTGGCGCCGAACCGCTGCAGGTGGATTTTCCAGTGACCCCAGGCATGACCGT
This sequence comes from Patescibacteria group bacterium, assembly GCA_034678405.1. Lineage (GTDB taxonomy): Bacteria > Patescibacteriota > Patescibacteriia > UBA10025 > JAHIVO01 > JAXDBW01. The sequence goes on from JAXDBW010000071.1 coordinate 1,384, forward strand.
CTATGATATCATGCAGCGCGTCACTCAGGCATTCGACCTCAATTACGAGGTGGCTCAGGGGCCACTGGGGTATCTGACAAAAACCATTGGCAGCGCCACGAATGGTACAAACGATTCATACTGGCAGTATGCGATCAACGATCGCACGCCAGTTGAACCTATCAACACCCGAGTGATTCACCCGGGTGACGTGATTCGTTTTACCTTTGTTCAGCAAAAAGGCCAATAACAAATTCTCATGCCTTCATATCAGCGTTACCAGCCTCGTTACTCATCCACGGCACCCTCATCACGCCGCGCCGGTTCGCGGTGGGGAAAAATTATTGGACTCGTCGGCGTTGCCATCGTGCTCTACCTTATCATCCGAGCGGTACTGGGGGGGCCGGGTGATCCCGAGCTCGTCGATGGTACTAATCAGCCGATTGTGAATGATCAGATTACGAGCGAAGTGATGATAAACAGTGATACAGCCAATAGCAACGAGAATAGCAACACTAATCTCAATACAAATACAAATGCCAATTCGAACGCCAATGCTAATATGGCTGTGACTACTGTCGAGGCAACGAGCTGTGATCGAGTTTTTTCACGTGGCGATGCGACCGAGAAACAGGTGAGCCTCACCTTCAATGTCGGCACTACCAAAGAAGGCGAGCTCAGCACCGTCCTGCAGGGCCTCCAATCAGCAAACGTCCCAGCGGATTTCTTTATCCGGGGGGATGTTGCCGAAGAGAATCCCGAGTTGGTCACTATGATCCATTCGGCGGGGTTCCCACTCTACAACCTCACCTATAGTCACCAGCGGGCGACCGATCTCTCGGCCGCAGAGCTCGTCGATGAACTCGATACTGCGAGTGCGGCAATCAGTGATGCGGGCGGCGGGACCGGAAAACCATTTTTCCGGCCACCCTATGGTGCGGCCGATGAGAGCGTGGTCGAGACCGCGGCTGACGAGGGGTACTGTACGGTCACCTGGACTGTCGACGCACTTGATTGGTCAACCGATTATACCGCGGCCACCTCCAAACAACGGGTACTTGATACTATTGGTAATGGAGCCATCATCTTGATGCAGGCTGCTAATGCGACGACTGCAGAGATTATTCCTGGTTTGATTACCGAGCTGCAGAATGAGGGATATGAGATAGTTAATTTGAAAACAAACCTCGGTCTCTAGCTATGAAACGATACCTGCCGATGCTCATTGGAATATTGCTCGTCCTCGCCGTTGTGGCGGTGTATTTATCATACCGTACTCTCAACCAAGAACCGATCCCCACCAGTCAGCCCGCACTTACCAATGAGGGTCAGCCGGTCGAATGCTATACCGATGCCGATTGCATGGTCGCGGGGTGCTCAGGCACACTCTGCGTCCCACGAGATGAGCAGCGCGGGATCGTAACGACTTGTGAATATAAAGAAGAGTACGCCTGCTTTGCCAATGATAATTGTCTCTGCGTACATAATAAATGTAATTGGCAGGGGAGTGAACTGTTTCGTCGCTGTGTGGATCAACTCCAAGGAGTGGACTGTTCCACGCTAACAGGTGCGGCGTTAGAGCAGTGTGAAGCAGAGCAGGGTGAAACTGGCACATGCGCGGGTTTGACGGGATTTGACTATATAGAATGCCAACAGGGTAGAGCGGTGACCCCGTGATTGAAATAGAACGCACTCTCGTGCGTATAGATCTAGTGCACGCCATGCACGTTTTGGGGTACCGTTCGTACGTGCTCGACTAATGTTATAATCAGTAATACTCTACTATATGCCACAACAGAGTACCGTCCCATCATCACCCAAGCCGATGAGTTCCAGTCAGCCGAATAAAAAGACCCCCTCACTCCAGACGCTGATTGTGACCGTCGCGATCATCAGTGTCCTTTTTGGTGGGGCTGCCGGGTTCCTGGTGAGCGGACTGGTGCGGACCAATCCCAGCATCGGTGATTGGGTTGATCAAAATATATTTGGGGCGACTCCACAGGCGGTGACCACTGCCACTTCGTCCCAGACGCTCCCTGTCACGACTGAGGAATCGGCGACCGTGTCGACCGTCGATGCAGTATCGCCAGCCGTCGTGAGCGTCGTTATTACCCAGGACCTGAGCAAGATATATAATATGACTGGCCCTCAGGCCACCCCGTTTGATGATTTTTTTCAGTTTAATTTCCCCCAACAAATACAGCCGGAGGGTAAGCAGGAAGTCGGCGCTGGCACTGGATTTATCATAACCTCTGATGGAATGATCTTGACAAATAAGCACGTGGTGTCAGAGCAAGGGGCAGAATATACCGTCGTGATGAATGATGGTGCCCAGTATGAAGCGTCGGTGCTCGACACAGATCCATTTAATGACTTAGCACTGCTCAAGATTGACGCGACTGATTTACCAACGGTGAAACTCGGCGATTCTGATTCACTGCAAATTGGTCAAACCGTGATCGCAATCGGTAATGCGCTCGGTGAATATTCAAACACAGTTACTCGCGGAGTTATCTCGGGTTTATCGCGGACGGTGACGGCCGGGAGTACTAGTGGTCAGTCAGAGACGCTTGAGGACATCGTCCAAACTGACGCGGCGATCAATTTTGGTAATTCCGGCGGACCACTACTTAATCTGGCTGGGGAAGTGGTTGGTGTGAATACTGCGATCAGTAGTCAGGGTCAGCTGGTGGGCTTTGCTATTCCGATTAATCAAGCCAAGACGGTCATTGAAAGTGTGCAGAAATATGGCCACATCGTCCGGCCGTATCTCGGGGTACGGTATATACTGATCACCGATACTATTGCTAAACAGAATAACCTCGATGTCGACTATGGCGCTCTGATCGTCCGCGGTGACCAGCCGTCCGACCTCGCTATCGTCCCGGGCAGTCCGGCGGATAAAGCTGGTCTCCAGGAGAATGACATCATTCTCGAGGTCAATGGTGTGCAGATCGACACAGATCATAGTCTGGCGCATGAGTTGCAAAAGAATCAACCAGGTGATACGGTAACCCTGAAGATTCTCAGCAAGGGAGATGAAAAAACAATCTCGGCCACTCTTGAGGAATTAGACAATTAATAATAATATCCATGTCCGAACGAATACCATCATCACTTACCGAGCCCCAAGGCGACAAACAGATACCGCTTGCGGATATGCCAGAAAAACGGATTGAGGCTGATGAGATCACGGGATTGGAGAGCCAGCGGGAAGTGTTTGAGCAGCTATATCGGTTGGTTAAGCAACTCGACCCAGAGGGAACTACCCCCTATACGAATTTGCGTGATAAGAGCCGAGAATTAACGAAGATCACAAACGCCATGGCGAATACGCTCCGAGATGGCGGTGCCGTGGCTCGGGCGGACGAACTAGTGGAGTATATCGTTGATTCTATTCATCAGTTTGATAGTCCAGATCAATTTGCAGAGCATCTGATCGACCGGACCGCGTTGCCGGAAGGGGATGATTTAGAATTCAATACACACTATCGAGCGGGGCTCAGCGTCGAGCACGAAGCAGACCAGCGAACAGCTGCGTAATCCGTGTAATAAAAGAGCCCGGGCACCTTTCTTGAGTGCTCGGGCTTTTTAGTTCCTCCTGATTGAGATCAGAGACTGAGATATCGACCGATTTCGAAGTCGGTCACCGTAGTCAGCAGCGACTGCAGCTCCAGCTCTTTATTTGCGATCAGGTGATCGAAAATGTGCGGCCCGAGCGCTGTACGCATCAGCTCGGATTCCCTGAATGCAGCAATTGCTCCTTCCAGCGTGTGGGGGAGCATCTGGATGCCCAGCTTCGTCTTTTCTTCAGCAGACAAATGAAAGATGTCCTGTTCGACCGGATCGGGCATCTTCGTTTCCTGCTTGATACCATCGAGGCCGGCTGCCAGCATGGCTGTCAGGGCCAGGTACGGATTGCACGCCGGATCAGGATTCCGAAGCTCGATGCGGGTCCCGCGAGCAGACTTGCTGAGCGGTATCCGCACCAGGGATGACCGATTGCGGCGGCCACAGCATATGTACGTCGGCGCCTCAAATCCCGGCACCAGTCGCTTGTATGAATTCAGCCACTGATTGGTGATCAGGCACATACTCTGGACATGGTGCAGGATGCCGCCGACATAGCGCTGACCCATCTCGGACAAGCCGAAGGGATCATCGGGATCATGGAAGAGGTTTTCACCGCCATCTTTCTTGCAGAGCGACTGGTGCACATGCATCCCGCTGCCGTTGATGCCGGCAATAGGCTTCGGCATAAACGAAGCAATGATTCCGAGCTCCATGGCCGTTTCCTTGATGGCCATCTTGATGAGTAGTATCTTGTCCGCGATACTGAGCGCGTCGCCGTAGATTGGGTCAATCTCGTGCTGACTGGGCGCGACTTCATGATGGAGGGTTTCGAATGCGATACCCATCTCCATCAGTGCCTTCATGGCACGCTTCCGGGCCCGGGTGCCGAGATCGCCGAGCGTCGCGTCGAAATAGCCGGCTTTGTCGAGTAGTTCGGGAGCGCCATTCGGCCGGAAATAGAAGAACTCTATCTCAGGGCCGAAATTCGCCACGGTGCCCTCGGGCAGATTCTCGATCGCACGCCGAAGCGCACCACGGGGATCGCCTGGGTAGGGTTGGTCATCGGCCGTCTTCACATCGCAGAAGACAAAGCCGATCTTCGCATCATCGACCAGCCATGGCAGTGTCACCGAGGTCGTGATGTCCGGAACGATCATCAGATCTGACTCTTCGATCCGGGCATACCCCTCGATGGACGAGCCGTCAATTGACTGACCTTCGTCGATCACTCTTTTGAACTGTTCGATGGTGGCGGTCACTACCTTGACATTGCCGAGGATGTCGGTAAATCCCAGGCGGACAAACGCGATCTTTTCATCTTCCATTTTTTTGAGAAGACCTTCCTTGTCCTTGATTTCTCCATACTTCATAGTATTCCTCCAGACGGGGAGTTGGTTGTTGTAGGTACAATATTTGCATCAGCAAGACAGGGGAGTCCCCTGGTTGGTACATTCCTCCTTCCATATTTGTTTTTGGTATTACGTCAGTATAGAGGTGGCCAGGTGAGGCGTCAAATGGGCTGGCAGAAAGCCCTATTTTCCGGTATGATAGATGATATGAAAGAACTACTTGAACGACTGGAGGCGCTCACCCAGAAGATTACCCGCACCTGGCGGATCCTAAACCTGGATCGACAACGGGACGAAATGAAGTCTCTTGAGTTTGAGATGGCTGAGCCAGATTTCTGGAACGATCCCGAGGCGGCCAAGACAAAAAGCAAACGGCTCGATGAGATCAAGACCGAGCTGGAGAAGTGGGAGCGAATCAAGGCAGACGTCGATGATGCGACTCATCTCGTGCAGGATAGCCTCACCGCAAACGATGATAGCCTGAAGCAGGATATTGAGAACCGTACGGCTGAGCTAGAGCAAGAGTTTGATTCGCTGGAATTCTACATCATGCTGTCGGGTAAATACGACACGCGAAATGCGATCGTTGCTATCCACGCCGGCGCTGGCGGTGTCGATGCCCAGGATTGGGCGGCGATGCTGATGCGGATGTATCTGCGGTATGCTGAGCAGAAGGGCTGGTCAGTGCGGGTCGTCGATGAATCAGTCGGTCAAGAAGCCGGGATCAAGAGCGCGACATTTGAAGTGAACGGTCGCTATGCCTATGGCCACCTCCGGGCGGAGGCCGGCGTCCACCGGCTGGTCCGCATCTCACCGTATGATGCGGAAAAAATGCGTCATACTTCATTTGCGCTCGTCGAAGTGTTGCCGGAAATGGACGACGCTGATGATGTCAATCTGAATGAAGAGGATCTCCGTATTGACACATTCATGTCGTCAGGGCATGGCGGGCAGTCGGTGAATACCACGTACTCCGCGGTCCGTATTGTGCACGTGCCGACGGGCATCACGGTGTCATGCCAAAACGAGCGCTCGCAGCAGCAGAACAAAGAAACCGCACTGAAGATTCTCAAGAGTAAATTGCAAACGCTGCAGCTCGAGGAGCAGCAGAAAGAAAAGCAAGCCCTGCGGGGTGAGTACCAGGAGGCGGCCTGGGGCAACCAAGCTCGCTCGTATGTCCTTCATCCCTATAAACTCGCTAAGGATCACCGGACTAACTACGAGGAGCAGGATGTCGAGGCGGTGCTCGATGGGAAGCTTGACAGCTTCATTGAGCACTATCTACGAGATACGGTACAATCATAACTATATGTGTGGCATCGTCGGATACATCGGAACCAAAGAAGCGCGACCCATCCTCATGGATGGCCTCAAACGTTTAGAATACCGTGGCTACGATTCAGCCGGCATCGCTACAGTGGGCGATGAGCTCCGGGTGCGCAAGGCTGTGGGTAAGATTGCCGAACTAGAAAAGCAGCTCGGTGGTACCCAGTTTCCGGGTTCTGTCGGCATCGCGCATACTCGCTGGGCCACGCATGGTGAGCCCTCAGACGTGAATGCCCATCCTCACACCGGTCAAGATGGTATCGTGGCGCTGGTGCATAATGGCATTATCGAGAACTATCGGTCGCTCCGGCAGCTGCTGCAGCAGCAGGGGCATACGTTTCGCTCAGAGACCGACACTGAAGTCGTCGCTCATCTGATAGAGAAATATCACACTGACCTGCCCCTGGCTGAGGCTGTCCAGCGGGCCATTACCCAACTCCAGGGTGCCTATGGCATCGTGGTCGTCAGTAGCAAGGAGCCAAACACCCTCGTCGCCGCGCGGAATGGCAGCCCCCTTGTTCTCGGCATCGCGGACAAAGAATATTTCATCGCTTCCGATGCAGCGGCGCTGCTGCCATATACCCGCCAAGTTATTTATCTCAATGATGGGGAACTGGTGGTGATGGATCGGGATTCGTATTCTGTCCGGACCATGGACAATGAAGTCGTCAATAAGGAGGTAGAGCAGATCACCTGGGATCTCGAGCAGATCGAAAAGGCGGGCTATCCGCATTTCATGCTGAAAGAGATTTTTGAGCAGCCCGAAGCGATCCGTCAGACGCTGTCGGGACGGGTTCACCCAGATGCGCCCAGCATCCACCTCCGCTGCCTGGAGAATGGATTTGCCGAAGCACTGCCGACTATTGATTCGGTGAAGCTACTCGCCTGTGGGACATCGTGGCACGCGGGACTCGTCGCCCAATTTATGATGGAAAAAATGCTGCGTATCCCGGTCACCGCTGAGCAAGCATCAGAATTTCGATATCGATTTCCCGTGATCGTACCGCGCACCCTCGCCGTGGCTATTTCCCAGTCCGGTGAGACCGCCGATACGAAGGGCGCCATAGAGCTCGCCCAGGAGAAGGGCGCCTACACCCTCGGTATCGTCAATGTCGTTGGCTCCACTATTGCGCGGATGGTAGATGGTGGCGCGTATTTGCATGCTGGCCCGGAAATCGGCGTTGCCTCGACCAAGGCATTCTCCTGTCAGGTAGTTGCTTTATCGATATTAAACCTGGGGCTCGCGCGCATGCTCGATGAGTCAAAACCCCTCGAGAGCGGAAAAGCCCGCATCCCAAAAGATGACTATATGAAGATTGTGAATGAGCTCAATGCGCTCCCAGCGAAGGTCGAGCAAGTGCTGGCGCATGTATATAATCGGGAAACGGGAGAGGGCATCGTCCAGCAGATCGCCCGTGAATTTCAGGACAGTGATCATTTCTTATATTTAGGCAGGGGGTATAACTATCCCATAGCACTCGAGGGCGCCCTCAAACTGAAAGAAATCTCCTATATCCACGCTGAGGGGTATTCAGCCGCTGAGATGAAACATGGACCGATTGCCCTGATAGATAAGAACATGCCGGTCGTCATCATCGCGCCGCATGATAGCGAGGAACCATCGAGCTACGACAAGATCGTCTCCAACGCTGAAGAGGTACGGGCGCGGGGTGGTCGCATCATCGCCGTGGTCAATGAAGGAGACTCGCACATTGCGAAGATGGCAGAGTGGGTGATTGAGATACCCAATACGCTAGCTCATTTAGTCCCGGTCTTAGCTACAATTCCCTTGCAACTGCTCGCCTATGAAATCGCCGTGCTGAAAGGATATGATCCAGACAAACCACGTAATCTCGCCAAGTCAGTGACGGTAGAATAGTAGTATCCCTTGACAACACATCATTTCTGTAATATTATCTTTCGTTATTCCAAAACCACTATACAATTCATTGAGCGGAAAGGAGGACAGTCATAGACAGCCCAAGAATGTATAGCCAACCCAAAAACGCACCATTGCACAAATCCTCACGAAGGGGGAGTTATATGCGCCTCAAATCTGGCGACATACTCGCAGGAGAAATCCTGGAATTCGACGAGATTCGCCGGATGGTCATTGCATCGTCTGGCACCGAAGTGGTACTCGAGGGTGATCATGGCACGGTCATACCGGTCAGCGTGTTTGACGTCGGACTGCGATGGCCCAACCGTGGTATTCCACTGATCATTTTCGATCCGGTGAAGGGACCACGCATGTCCCGGAGACCACTGATTGATCCTGTGGGTTGATGAGACAGCGGTATATCCAAGTATGGGCGGAACTTCATATGGGTTCCGCTCATTTTTTTTGACAATTTTTACTGCTCGTGTAAGCTATAGACACCTTCCCCGGTATTCGTGGAAGGTTTTATGCATGTCAAAAAAAGTACCATTTTCTTAGTCGGTTGTCTCGCAGTGCTTATTGGGGTGGGAGTGCGGTCGGCAGTAGTAATCCCCATGGTAGTGTGGTTCAGTCTCGCTGTTATGGGCGTAATTGTGATTATTGTCCTCGGACGGTGGCGCTGGGGAGTCGTACTGGCCGTGGCGTGCCTCGGCCTTTCATTTGGTGTGGCTCGGTATGCGTGGTCTGTGCCAACGCCGACGGCCGGAGATATTCAGTACTATAATAATCAAACGGTCACATTCATCGGTACCGTCGTCGGTGAGCCTGATACTCGGGCGGATCATGTGAAGCTGACGATAGCTACTCAGTCACTAGCCGACCGGCGACTCGTCGATGGTCGGGTACTGGTAAACACCAAGCTGTATCCGCAGTATCAGTATGGCGACCAGCTCATCATTACCTGTGCCCTCGAGCAGCCGGAGGTGATACGCTCTGAGGGTGGGCGTGATTTCCAATATGATCAATACCTCGCCTTGTTCCATATCTACTCGGTTTGCTACCGGCCATCAATCACCGTCCTTGGTCATGACCAGGGCAACCGAACCTTGGCTCTGATATTCCATATCAAGAGTCAATTTGTGGAGCAAGTGACTCAGGCGATTAGTGAGCCGGAGGCATCGTTTGTCGGGGGATTAATTCTCGGGTCACGGAAGTCGATACCTGCTTACCTCATCGAGGCATTTAGTCGGACGGGGACGACGCATATCATTGCCCTGTCGGGCTATAATATCACTATCATCGCGGTTTTCATCCAGAATCTCTGCCGCTCGCTCTGGATCCACCGGCGGTATGCCTTTTGGATTTCGCTCTGCGCCATCGTGTTTTTCGTAGTGCTGACCGGTGCGCCGGCTTCGGTGACGCGGGCGGGCATCATGGGCGGCCTGGTCTTACTCGCGCGGCAACTCGGGAGGATGAATCGGATTACGAATTCGCTCATACTCGCAGCAGTCATCATGGTGCTCATCAATCCCCAGGTATTGCTCTATGATGCCGGGTTTCAATTATCATTTCTCTCCACCGTGGGGCTTGTGTATTTTTCACCGATTCTGGAGCGGGTGTTTCGGTGGGTGCCTCAGACGTTTGAGCTGCGCTCTAGTTTGACTGCCACGCTCTCAGCTATTCTGTTTACTCTGCCGCTGATCATTGTTACGTTTGGGCGCCTGTCGATTATTGCCCCGGTAGTGAATGTGATTATATTGCCACTGATACCCTTTGCCATGGCCCTCGGGTTTGCGACCGGCATCGCCGGACTGTTGTTTGCTCCGCTCGGGATGATGATTGGCTGGCTGGCCTGGGCACTACTCCGCCTCATCCTTGGGATTATAGAGTGGTTTGGATCGCTGCCACATATTGCGGTGCAGTTGCCGGTGGTGGGCTGGGTATGGATTGGCGCGGCGTATACGATGTTTGGATTGCTGATATGGAAATATAATCACAAACCGTCGACTCGCATGGAGCCGACGGCTGTTCGTTGACAATATTGTATCGCTGCTATTTCTCCATGTCCGGGGTGTAGGCACCCTGATTGGCGGCGTGATTAGCCTTCATTCGTTTCATGAATTCTGCTTGAGCCGCGGCGAGATTCTCGGCCTTGCCATGCCAGACCTGGAGCGGGTCACCCTGGAGGGCTCGAGCAAAGGAGAAGCTGATCGTCCATGGTCCATCATTCAGTTTGTTCACGGCATTGAGGTTCTCAGTTGCTTGGACGGCAGTCTGTCCGCCAGAGAGGAAGACGATGCCCGGCACTTCTTTTGGCACTGCATCTTTGAAACAGCGGATAGTCGCCTCACCAATTTCCTCGGGCGTGGCCTGCTCGGGGCATTCATTGCCGCTGATGACCATGCTCGATTTGAGGATGAGGCCTTTCAGATCGACCTTGTATTTCTTTAATTCGTCAAACATGATCTGGAGTGTCGTGGTAGTCACCGCCTCGCTGCGTTTGATATCATGTGGCCCCTCAATAAGTACTTCTGGCTCGACGACCGGGACGATACCTGCTTCCTGAGCGAGGGCAGCATAGCGAGTGAGGGCATGCGCATTTGCGCTGAGGCACTGCTCAGTGGGGAGCTCAGCGCCATCAATCTTGATGACCGCCCTCCATTTCGCGAAGCGGCAGCCCATCGCATAGTATTCGGCGAACCGATCACGCAGCTTATCAAGCCCATCCGTTACTTTTTCTCCGGGGAAGCCAGCCAGGTCATGTGCGCCTTTGTCAACTTTGATACCGGGGATGACGCCGTGATTCTTCAGCACCTCGAGAAATGGCGTGCCATCGTCAGCTTTCTGTGTTAGCGTTTCCTCATACAGGATTACTCCAGATATATATTCACCGAGTTCAGGCGTGGTGAGGAAGAGATTGCGATACTGCCGCCGGGTTTCCTCAGTTGACTCGAGGCCGATGGAGTCGAGTCGTTTGGTAGCAGAGGGCGTTGATTCATCGGCGGCGAGGAGGCCCTTGTGATCGGCAACCATGTGTTTAGCTATGTTGTGGAGTGATTCGTTCATAGGACGTGATTACTTAGTTTTGTAGGCGTCATGATGGGTGGTGATATAGCGGAGCGTACCCGACGAGCCACGCAGCACCATGGAGTGTGTTTCGATGAAGTGTGAGTGATTGACAACCCCGCGGAGCAGCGGCCCCTCAATGATCCCAGTGGCAGTAAAGGTCAGCTGATCGCCCTTTGCAAGTTCAGCGGCGGGGTATACGGTTTTCTGGTCATATCCGGCATCAGCTACTATCTGGGCGTGCTTTTCGTCAGGTGATTTGAATCGCGCCAGGAGCTGTCCGCCCATAATTTTGACCGCCACGGCAGCTAGGACTGATTCAGCTGAGCCACCCGAGCCCATCAGCATGTCAATCTCATTGTCCGGAAAACACGCGGCAATGGCCGCGGCCATATCACCGTCGGTGATCAGGCGCACGCGTGCGCCTGCCGCGCGGATATCCGCGATGAGTGCTTCATTGCGGGGGCGATCCATGACCACTACCGTCACTTCACGGATATCTTTGCCCAGCGCTTTCGCGGTTTTCTGGATGTTATCTTTTGGCGGGGCATCGAGATCGATCTGGCCTGCCGCTTCTCGACCCACGGCGATTTTATCCATATAGGTATCCGGTCCGGTGAAGAGAGAATCCTTGGCTCCAGCGGCGATGACGGATACGGCATTGTATCGTCCCCAGGCGACGCTGTCAGTGCATTCGAGTGGGTCAATGGCAAGATCCATGACCGGGCCCGTCCCGGTCCCGACCGTTTCACCGGTATAGAGTTGGGGCGCCTCATCCTTCTCTCCCTCGCCGATGACGACTGTACCTTGGAAATCGATCTGGTTAAATCGGTCGCGCATTTCTTTGACGGCGGCGCCGTCGGCTTTCTTCGCTTCGCCAAACCCAATCCACTCCGCGGCGGCGATGGCCGCGGCCTCTGTCACTCGGACAAATTCCAGAGCTAGGTTTCTATCCATATAGGGTATTGTACTTCATTTTTTCCTCTTTCGTCAACGCATGCAGACAAGTAGTAAACGAATACTCATTCTCAGTAGTGAAGCACTTTTTTTACTCACGGTGCTTGGGTTTTTTGTCATGCAGGCCGATGCGGGGAGTCTCCGTGTCACGTTCTTTGATGTCGGTCAGGGTGACAGCATCCTCATCCAGACGCCGTCGCACCAGACGATTCTCATTGATGGCGGACCGGATCGCAGCATCCTCGGCAAACTGGGACGAGCATTGCCATTTTATCAGCGAGACATAGACCTGATGATTTTGACGCACCCGCATGCCGATCATCTCATCGGACTCATTCAAGTGCTGCAGCGCTATACCGTACATCGCGTGGTCTATACTGATGTGACGTACCCAGCGCCGGAGTATACCGAGTGGCCCAGGTTGATTGAGGGTAGCGAAGTGACGATTGCTTATGCTGGTCAGCAATTCACCTTTGGTGATGTGACACTGGACGTCCTGTTTCCATTGAGTAGTCTTGCGGGAGAATCGTTTGACGATGTGAATGACAGTTCGGTCGTCACCCGGCTCGTGTATCAGGATCATTCATTCCTTTTCATGGGTGATGCCCCAGTCTCGGTGGAGGAGGGGCTCATGGCCGAATCACCCATTACTCTCGATAGCGACTATCTCAAAGTAGGTCATCATGGCAGTCGCTATTCATCCTCGGCTGATTTCCTCGCAGTGGTCAGCCCTGACTACGCGATTATTCAGTCTGGAGAGGGCAATCCATTTGATCATCCACATGAAATTACCCTGCGCAAGCTCGAAGCGGTGGGAGCGGAGGTATTGCGGAATGACCACATGGGGGACATTCAGGTGAGGTGTCCGGCTGAGGGGGTATGCAGCAGCACCCCTTGACCCCGTTAAAGACTTAGGCTCTAACGGGCTTGACAAATCACATAGTATATAGTAACGTAGGGGGCTGTTTTGGATGTGAAATTTGCGTCTAAAATAGTCCGAGATCAGCAATGATCATTGACAAGTCAATTACCAACGAAAACCAATAATAAATGCTCACCTCCCGCATACATGTGGGAAGTAGAAAGGAGAGTGCGTATGCACGAGTCGGATTTGTTTCCGCCATGCTGCGCCAGGTGCCAGCATGTAAAACATCAAGAATACGAAACCCACCAGAGAGGAGGGGTGAGTATGGTCGTTCAGACGACTACACAGCCGGAGGAGGTGATGAATAATGGCAGGCCGAGATAAGCGCCCCAATGCGCTTCGCGGTATCATCATTCGTACCACCTTCGACAAGCTCGGTGACAAGGTAATCAAGGAATTGCGCAAACATCGTGCATCACAACAAGCGATAAACGAATTGCGCATCATTCTCGAACAGACGCCCATGGGCGGTAAGTTCATTCGGAACGCTCTGCGTGAATGGGCCGATAACCTGAGTCGCCACCATCCGGTAATCAGTTCAGCGATCGAGCCATTTCTGGAAGATCTGCTGAGAGAGGTCGGAAGAAAAGAAGGAGAAGATGATATGGCCGGCAAAGGCAGGCAGAACCAAAAGAAAGGACAGCCGCAGTCCAAGGCAGGAGATCCTGCCAAGGGTAAGTTGGCAGTCCTCGGCCTGCCGGATCATCTCCGTGATATAGTTGATCGAGCGCTGAGAGAGAAGATTACACCGAGCAAGCGCGAAAGCGCATATGCGGCTATATCATCGCTCTCAAAACAGCTACTCGAACGGCTAGCACAGGATATGGTCCGGGCGGGTGACGATGACGAAGCGCTCAAAGTCCTGGAATACGAGCTGAACCTAAATAAAAAGGTTACGCCCGAGGACGATGAGGCTGATGATTCACCGACGACCAATGCGGAAAAGTCGGCAGCGCTCTTTATCGAGTGTCCGCCGATGGTGCAAGAGGCGTTAAATCACGTCATGGGCGACTTCGCTAATGATTCCGCTCAGGATCAAGTGAATTTTAATGCCCGCATGGCCGCGCTCTATGGTGACGGAAGCGCAGAACGGCTCAAGAAGGCGATAGCCAGCTTGAAGCGTGTCGCGAAGCTGCCGATCGAAGAGCGGCGCACGTGGTTTGGCGTCAGGCCAAACTACAAGACAAAGATCGCTCGCGCGATCAAGAAGATTCCGAGCAAACTGCGCGGAACGCCGCCGACCAAGGCGGCCGCGAATCGGTTTACCCGGTTTGTGAATGAATCTCGGGAAAGAAATGGCCAGCCGGCATTTCCTATCCCGTTTCCTGAAGAGGAGAATTAAGCAATGGCTGATAATGAAAAACCCGCCGTACCGGAGTGGGTGCAACAACTGATGAACGCCACGGTCGATAAGATCGAGGGGTTCGGCGAAGGTGTCGCCCAGACGATCTACATGTTCTTCTTGAACATGACCTTCTGGCAGAAGGTCGCCATGGTCGTCCTGGGCGCCGCTACGGGCAAACTCGCTCTCAATGAACTCAAGAATTTCCTCATGGATGATCCTGAGTTCACGCGCGAGACCGCTAAGTATATCAAGCGGAAAGAATTCCGTGAGTGGTTCGACAAACACGCCGATCGGGCATGGGCTCTGATTGAGGGGACGTTTCGCGCTCTGAACCAGTGGTTGACTGACCGTCGTGGTGGTCGATCGCCGGTGTATGGGCCGGACGGGGATGTTACCCGATCCGAACTGAAGGAATTCTTCACCACGAAGATTCCGGAAGTCCTGAAATCAATCCGGGATTATGAACATCCCGGACTGCAGCGGAGCATTCGTGACGCGCAGAAGCGGAATCTTTCGCTTCGCCGTCGGATATGGACCGCCAACTGGATGGGGATCATTGCAAGTGCGCTCGCATTTTGCATGGTATTTGTCGCTCCAGCGATCTGGAAATGGGGATTCGCTGGTGTTCTGACGATTTTCATTCCGATCACCGTCATCGGTGTGGTCTACTTCGGCCGTCGCTATCTGCGACACCTGAGTCAGACCGCTGTCACGGATGATGACAACTCTGAACCCGAAACCACGTCCGCGCTGACCGTCCGGCCGGAAGGAGGCATTACTCATGGCTGATGAACACGTCAACCCGAATGAGACTCCAGGTAATGATGCGCAGCATCAGTCGACGGAGTCCCGGAAAAAATCGTCCAGTCGTGATGACCGGCCCGAACGCTGGTATACAGCGCTCTTTGATGCGCTGAAGATTCCGCTGTTCGCGTTTTTCGTCCTCTGGACGCTCGACGTACGTATTGCCGAGCAGCTCATGGAGCGGGCGACGACAGAAGCGAAGAACCTGCGCGACCTGATTCGTCTGATCCTCGGAGAGGTGTGGTGGCAGATCGCTATCCTGGCCTTCCTGACTCTGTGTGCACTTGGCGCGCTACTGGGATTCAAGAACGGATACACCTTTATCGTGCTGCTCATCTTCACGAGTACCCTGACCGCCTACCTCTTGGTAGTTGTGACGATGATCGCCCATGTGTATGCGGCGATTGACAAAAGGGTATACGTGGGCGATGTCCTGGAAACCATTGGTGCGCTTGTCACTCAGATCATCTTTTGGAATGCCAGTATCATAATCACCGTATTGCACTTCTGGCCATTTGCCTCACAGCATTTGCTTGAAGCGTATCTGGTGGTGTTGGTTGGCGAAGTTGGTCTGATGGCACTGGACTTCTCGCGAGGTCGGTTTTTCGTAAAGCATATCCGGGCGATGGCAGCTACGTATGTTTATCTGGTAGTTGCCGTAAATTTCCTCGGATTGCTCATACCGGCTGTGCTGCCGCTCTTCCCCCAGGAAGTGCAGCACGCGGTCAGTAATGTGAAGAATGCCGTCTATGCGAGTGTCGTCCATAGTGATGTCGCACGACCGGCGGGGGATGTTGTCTTTGACCTCACGGTCAATGATGACGACCTGTTGGAGCTTCGTCGGCATTTGCGCTTGCGTTCTGACACGACAGCGGCCGATGTATTGACAGGTAAGAATCTGGCGTACGCGGATGTCAACCGTGACTCCGTTGTCGATTCAGCCGATCTGAAGCTCTTCGAACGAGCGATGGCGGCCACCGGTCAGTACTATGATCCGAGACTAGACCTCAATCATGATGGGGTTGTTAACCTCTATGATCTGGACAGTCTGTCCTCATCGACCGATGCTGAGCGAGCGCGTATCGATTCAGTCAAGGCGCTCTATCAACTGCGACTGGATAATATGCAGTTGCTGCTGCTCGAGGCACCGAGAGATGGTGACACCGATCGGAAGTCACGATCGCTGATGGCCGACGCTGACACCACTGCGTCAACAACTAGCGGTGCTCAGCCTGGTACGGTACCGAGTCAGCATCCCGACAGTATGATACAGCCGCCGACCCAGCAGCAGTCGCCCCCACCGGCGCAGCCTCGACAGCCGCTCCAGGGGACGACCAGGATAGCCCGGGGATCGATCGATGCCCAGGCACAACTCGCCTCCGCGGTGACGGTCAATCCCCACCAGCCGATTCGGCTGCAATGCAGTCAGTCTGATCCGCCGTTTCAGGTCGACGTGCTTTCGTCACGGATGATCAACGACCGACAGATCGAGGTGGTGGTGCAGTATTCCCTGCCAGGATTGACGGCCGACGGGAAACACAACGCGGTGATTGCCGTCGGATCAGGGACTCAGTTGGTAGTCAAGTGGAAGGATATTAACTATCCGACCCGAGTATTCCATCAAGAGTTCTACGTCAGTTCGGTGACGATGACCACCTGGCCGCTCAACGAAGTATACAGCACCGTCCCGCTCAATACGGTGGTTCGGTCCATTTCGTTGACGACGTCGGTGCGGGCGTCCCTTATCCTGACAGCGCCTGAGGCCCTGCCCAAGGCCTATGCGCTTGATGTCGATCGCGTCTACTTCAAGTTGAAACGCGACCGGGAGGGTACCTGGGATAACTTCCTCATGGTATCCGCGAGCTGATCTCGCTCGTACGTTTTTTTCCTTTGCGGACCGTATGTCACATGATGTGCGGTCCTTTTTTATTTGTCGGGGAGGGAGGGGGTTGATTTATTGAGAATAATTTGCTATACTGTAGGGGAACAAAAATAAAAAATACAAACTATTTTGTTATGCGTATGAAGCGCCTTGGGCACCTCATCTTAGCTACCCTGATAGTTTTCGGAACTATCCTTTTTAATGTGCCGAGTGCTGCGGCTGCCTACGGCGATGTCAGCGCCTATGCTGGCAAGCCATACGGCGGAGATGGGGGCAGTCGTCTCAATGCCTATTTTGATTTCCCCAGGGATATCGATCGAGATAGCTCGGGGAATTTTTATATTGCCGATACCTATAATAATGTCATTCGCAAAATTTCCAGCGGTGGGACAGTTAGTACACTGGCTGGTAGCGGGTCGTATGGCGATGCGACCGGGAGCGCGACGAGCGCCCAGTTTGCGTTGCCCAGCGGAGTGGCCGTTGGTTCAGACAGCTCAGTGTATGTCGCTGATACAAATAATGGCAAAATCAAGAAGATCGCTAGCGGCAGCGTCAGTACGCTCGCCAGTGGGTTATCGGGTCCGCAGGGCGTCGTGCCGTACGGCAGTACGCTCTATTTCACGGATACCGGCAATGGCGCCATCAAGAAAGTATCCACAAGCGGCGGAACTGTGACGACAGTAGCGAGCGGTTTATCTGATCCGCGACGTATGGATATCGCCACTGACGGCTCACAACTATATGTCGCAGAAAACGGCAAGCATCGTGTCATCGCCGTAAATACGACCTCAGGCTCAGTTGCGGTCGTTGCTGGTAGTGGTACGTCCGGTTACAAAGAGGGGACGGGCACCAGTGCTCAGTTTGAGCAGGTATGGAGCGTGACGCTTGACGGGAGCTATCTCTATGTGACCGATCATGATGACTGGATCGTCGATCGGGTGCGCAAGATTAATATCGCCACGAATCAGACGTCGCTTATTTACCAAGACACTCGACAAAATGAATTAATTTACCCCTCCGGCATTACCACAGATAGTACGTATGTGTATGTAGTGAATGCGGGGCTCGGGACTGTCCACCGGTTTAGTAAAACCGACGGAAGCAATAACTCATTGTTCGCTGGTGCCGATCGCTTTGGCAATCTCAACGGCTCGGTCACGAGCGCGCTCTTTGGCCGGCCGTACGATATCACCATGTCCGCCGACGGTCAGACATTGTATATTGCGGACAATAATAAGATTCGCAAGATTGATGTCGCCAGCGGAACCGTCAGTCACGTGATTGGATCAAGTGTCGATAACTATCGTGGGGAAGGGACCGACTACGATTCATTACCAGTCAGATTCTCTACGATCCAGAGCATCACCATGAATTCGACCGGCACCCGGCTCTATGTCGTCGACCGGTGGAATAACCGCATCCGGGGCATCAATCTCCAGGCGAGCCCAGTGAGCACCTTCCTCGTGACTGGCGCAGGGCTGATCAATACGACTGGCGCGAGTGATAATGGTTATGCAGAGGGCACGCGCTGTAGTGAGACAGTCCAGACTACTGGTGTGGCTGGTTGTGCATATTTCCGTGGGCCGTCGGGTATCGTGATCAGTCCCGACAATCAGTATCTCTATGTATCAGATACTGGCAATAATAAGATCCGCAAAGTACGCATCTCTGATGGTCAGACGTGGCTGGTGGCTGGCTCGAGTGCTGGGTTCAAAAACGGCGTTGGCTCAGCCGCTCAGTTCAACAAACCCTTTGGTTTAACCATCGATAGTACAGGCAATACTTTATATGTAGCCGATACCAATAACCATTCTATCCGGCGGATTGATCTCACGTCCAATACGGTCAGCCTACTCGCGGGTAATGGAACCATCGGCTATCGTGAAGCCATCGGGACGGATGCGCGACTGTCCTATCCTGAGTATGTCAAGATGGGGAGCGATGGTCTGCTCTATTTTTCTGAGGGTGGCTCGCAGCGGGTCCGTCAGGTCAATCCCGCGACGGGTTTGACCAAGCTGATCGCTGGCTCGGGCACGACGGGGTTTAAGAATGGTGGCCAAACGACCGCGCAATTTAATGGTCCCAAGGGCCTCGCCCCTGATCCATCGCACAGCGTCATGTATGTGGCCGATACATTTAACGATACTATTCGCAGAATAGATCTGACCGGGACCGCTCCCTACGCCAATCCTGCCCCCACCGTGACGAGTGTATCACCAAATGCCGTGAATCCCGCCTGGGACAATGGCAGCGGTCTCCAGGTGGCAGTCCAGGGGACGAACTTCCTCTACGGACTCGTCACGTATTTCGGTGATATCCCGGCCGAAAAAACATATGTGCAGTCGGGTACGTCACTGGCTGTGAAACTGCCACTTTCCCAGATGAGCCCGGGCTGGTATGATGTGACGGTGAAAAATCTCGACGGCCAAATCCAGACCCTCGAGCGAGGACTGGGGATCACGGATAGTGCTGGGACTGTGCCGGGGGATTATTATCCATATTCTGGTAAGACATCGGGGACGATCAGCGGGCCTCCTATTGCCGCTGCGGCAAGTCAGTTTTTCCCATACGATTCTAGTTTACGCGGTGGGTTTTTCTCCGCGGCCGGGAATGTGACTGGCGATAGTCGTGACGAGATTGTTACCGGGACCGGGGTTGGTTTCGCCCCCCAGGTGCGGGTATTTGATGAGCAGGGAAATCTCAAATCTCAATTCTTCGCCTATGCGACCACCCTCCGGACTGGCGTCCGGGTGAGCGCCTGCGATGTGACCGGCGATGGCACTGATGAGATCGTAACTGTGCCGGGCGCGGGTGGTGCTCCGCATGTCCGTATCTTCAATGCTGATGGGACCCCGCGGACGGCAGGGTTCTTCGCATTGGATGGTAAGTTTAAGGGTGGGGCGTTTCTCTCCTGCGGTGACACTGATGGCGACGGGACGCAGGAGATCGTGGTCGCGGCCGACCAGGGTGGCGGGCCGCACGTCCTCGTATATAATAAAGATGGTAAGATCCTCACCAACTTCATGGCCTATGATCCTGGCTTTCGGGGGGGTATCACCGTCACCACAGCCGACATGGATGGCGATGGTCGTGATGAGATAATCACCGGCCCACGTTTCGGTTCACCCCATATTCAGATTTTCCAGATCCGGCCCAATGAACTCAAGCGACTCTCCCCTGGCTTCCTTGCCTTTAATCGGGACTACAAAGGTGGTGTGACCGTGACTGGCGTCGACACTGATGGTGACGGAACCAAGGAACTGGTCGTCGGGGTGGGAGAGAGTGCGACTCCCTTTGTAAAAATATTTAATATTCGTGAAGAATGGCAAAAAGAGTTTTATGTCTACAGTACCGCCTTTACCGGTGGGCTGCAGCTCAGCGGCGGTGACGTGGATGGCGATGGTGCAGATGAGTTATTAGTTCTCCCGCGCGGTGGTGGCGGACCAAATTTACGAGTTATTAATGTGGATGAAATCTAATGCGATGTAGTTTCATGGTCGGTATAGCCTGCCTCGTTATCCTGGGTGTCTTTATGTGTGGGCACCAGAGTCGAGCCGCCGTTGATAGCGGATATGAGAGTATCGCAGTGGATACTGGTGCAGGCATTATTTCTGTCCAGCTTATCCGGATTAATCTCGGCAGCCAGGGTCTACAAGTGAAGTCCCTCTCGGCCGCCGATTATGATTGCAAGGATAATTGTCCCGTCCAGTCAGTAGGCAGCTATGCCCAGGAGGTGGGCGGATTCGCTGGCATCAATGGGAGTTATTTTTGCCCGGCTGACTACGCGAGCTGTGCTGGTGAAGACGGGTCGTATTTCTGGATGTGGTATGACTCGGTTGCTGATGTATTCATCAATTCATATCAAAATCAATTTAACCAGGGGCCGGTCATTGCCTTTGACACGGACAACAACTTTCATTTTTTCCGGTATGCCAAGGATTGGCCGGGTAAAGCGACATTTGAAGCGAATAACAACACGACCCTCGCAGCCGCTATTTCTAATGGCCCGGGCCTGGTATATGAGGGGCAATTGATCGTGTCCGAGAGCGACCTCGACGATAAGCAGCGGACGGTGAAGTCAAACCGGTCAGGCATCGGATTCAAAAATGGCAATGTCTATTTAGCAGTTGCTCGGAGTGCCACGGTCATGGATCTCGGACGCGCCATGCTGGCGATGGGGATGACGCACGCCATGAATCTCGATGGGGGAGGATCGTCGGCGCTCTATCATCGCGGTAGTTATATTGTCGGCCCGGGTCGTAACATTCCCAATGCATTAGTTTTTGTCGAGGCGGCCGTTCCCGAAAAAATTGCCACCGGGACATCATTTCTCGGGTACGAGGCGAGCCTACGTGGTGGCTTTCACGTCGCTGTAGGAAACGTGACCGGAGGAGCCGCTGACGATGTCGTGATGGGCACCGCGTCAGATTTTGCCCCGCAGGTTCGTGTCTTTGATCAGAGCGGCGCGTTGCAGTCTCAGTTCTTTGCCTTTAACAGTAGTCTCCGTAATGGAGTCACCGTGACTGCCTGCGACATCGATGGTGATGGCACCGACGAAATAGTAGCATCCCAGGGCCGGGGAGGATGGCCGCTGGTGAAGATATTCGATGGCTATGGCACCGTAATTAATAATGGCTTTTCTGTCCTGGATGGTAAATTTACGGGTGGAGTGAATCTCGCCTGTGGCGATACTGATGGTGATGGTACGCAGGAGATAGTCGTGGCGGCGATGCAGGGTGGCGGACCGCACGTACTCGTGTATAATAAAGATGGTAAGATCCTCACCAACTTCATGGCTTATGATCCCGGGTTTCGTGGCGGCATTCAGGTGACCACGGCTGACGCAGATGGTGACGGTAAGGAAGAAATTATTACCGGGCCTCAGTGGGGAGCACCGCACGTCCAGATTTTTCAAATACGAAGTGGAGCAATCCATCGTTTGTCCCCTGGATTTTTTGCCTTTGAGTCAGGATATCGCGGTGGCGTATCAGTCGCCGGCGTGGATACGGATGGCAATGGGACAAAAGAAATCATTGTCGGGGTGGGTGACGACGCGACGCCGTTTGTAAAAGTATTTAACATCCGAGAGGAGTGGCAGAAGGAGTTCTTCGTCTATGCGACGAGCTTCCTCGGTGGCGTCCAGCTCGCGGGCGGGGATACCGACGGGGATGGACGGGATGAACTGGTCGTTGTACCACGTTCAGACGGTGGCGCAAACATTCGAATTATTAATGTCGACGAACAGTAACATGTTAAAATACATACTCGTACTCATTGTCATCGGGGGAACCCTCTTATTTGTTTCCGCTCCAGCCTCTGCGGCCACGAATGTGACTGCGTGTGGAGTATTGAGTACAGCTGGCGAGACGTATGTGTTACAAAACGATGTATCATCGACCGGCACCTGCTTCGCCATCGCGGCTGATAATATTACTCTCAATCTCAATGGTCGCACGGTGACCTATGGCACGGCAGCGGGGGATAATGTGTTTGGTGTGGCTATGCCGCCTGGGTATGCGACCGATATTACTCGAGCAAATTTTCCTGGCCTGCCCGACTCAGCTTTTGGCGGTGGCAACAACGCCATTATCCATAATGGGAGCATTACTCAGGGCGCTGGAGACGGAGTTAATTCTCACGCTATCTATGGTCGGCTGGGTACTGAAATATATAATACGATCACAACCGTACATGGTGATGATACTGATAATATATATTTTGTGTGGGCGCGTGATGTGCTGATCCATGACAATACTGCCTATAATAATTCTACCGTAGTGAGCAATCGTCACCAGGGAAAGGGTGTGATCGAATCACTTCGGGATAGTGGTAATACGAAAATTTATAACAATACCATCATCGGTGGTCCGCAGTGGGGGATCCGACTATCACACAATAGTGGCGGCGAGACCGGATTCGAAATATATGGTAATACCATTAGCCAAAACGCTCGCGTGGCAAATCCGTATTCGATCGGCGCTCATGCCGATAATCTCAAAGTCTATGATAATGTATTGACGCCTACTAATGGTCGGGGGATTCATGTGCTGCGTGATAATATCGAAGTCTTCAACAACACCGTCACGGTCCAAGAGGGCCCCAATGCTGAGTATGCGGGGGGCTGGTCACATGGTATCAAACTTGAAGGTACGACCAATTCGAGCATTCATGATAATACTGTCACCGCGAATGCCGGCGGAAGCTATGGCGGTGCATTTGCGCTGGATATGACGGTAGGGGTGGGCTCAAACAACGAGGTATATAACAACACCTTTACCGCTATTACAAGCGAAAGTGGGGAAATAGCGGCAGCAGTTAATCTGGTCGGAATCCCGGCGGGCAATGAGCTCGATATCCATCACAATATTTTCCGGAGTAACAACTATCTCGTCCAAGCTTCCTGGGATGCGGGCAGCGATGTTCTCTTCCGGTCCAATACATTCGAACAGACGGGGGCGCTGACTAATTTCCATTTCATGCATTTCGATACAGGCAGCGATCCTTCTGAGTATATACGCTTCCTGGACTCCACTCTGGGTAGCGGCGTTTCACAGACTGATATCACCTATCGGACAGCCGGGGCGACGCTGAGCTGGCAGATCGAGGAGTACCTCAGTCTCACGATCCAGAATCAGGGCGGCACACCGATCGCTGGCGCACTCATCACGATACGTGATGCGAACGGAACGGTCGTTGCATCAGGCAACTCAAGTGGGAGCGGTACTGCGCTCTTCGATCTCGTGACGCATCAGTATGCCGGCAAACCACCGGCCGAGACAGACCATACGCCTTTTACCATTACCGTCTCAGCCGATGGGTATGTTAGCGGCTCACATGTGTCAGCCCTCAGTGCATCTCGAGCAGTGACATTTGCTCTCGCCGCGAGTGGGGCTGGCTCACCCTCGAGTACCCAAGAGTCATCGTATGACGCTCCCGGAGTGCCAGGTGCCCGGACGACTCCTCAGACCCGCGCGACGAATCGATCATTCTTCGGCTATGACTCTCGTATTCGTGGTGGTTTCCACATCGCGGCTGGCAATGTCCTCGGAGATAGCAAAGCAGAAATCATTGCCGGCACCGCCTCCGGCCTCGCTCCCCAGGTCCGCGTCTTTGACAACCAGGGGAATGTGAAGGCTCAATTCTTTGCC
>JAXDBW010000072.1:0-2707 GCA_034678405.1 Patescibacteria group bacterium
TCACTTCTAGCAGATACGGTGATGGATCCTACATCCTCCGACACACCATCATCAGGAATCCAACTCCAGGTGGAGTCTACGTCGACGTAGTTTTTCGCCGCACTGGCAGTGCCCACGCCCACAAACATGGTGGCCAGCATGGTCAGAACCAGCAACAGCGCAATTCTTTTGTTTCTAATTTTAATCAAGAATCTTTTCCTCCTTTTTCAAAATGTTATGAGTTCGTAAGGTGATCAGGGGGTTAAACCACTCCCAAAAGGTGATCGTCTGTCCGGGGACAGACAACTTTTCTGGTTCTCCGCTTCCCTCCTTTATAAACCGCCTATGTAATGTGCTTTTGCGGCTGTGGTTCCAGCCTGGTAATTAAGGGCGATTAATCTATATCTGCCAGGCTGACTTCTTGGTTAGACAACATAAGTCTTAAAAAAGTTCCCATTCCTAACTACATACCCACCGAATGCCATAGTCTTGTCCATAAAGAACTAACCATAACTCCCGCCATCACTCGCATTCTTTGGGGGTCCTTACATAGTATGAGGGGCCCGGTTTTCACCGGGCCCCTCGGAAGAAACATTTGCTATCAGCTCAACCGCAGACTATCTAATGGTTACAGTCTGAGTCAAAGCATCCCAGCTGGCGGTGGCGCCAAATGCCTGAGCAATAAAGGCGGCCGGCAGCATGGTGCGGCCGTTGCTGATTTCGGGAGCTACGTCCATGGCGACAACAACGCCGTTAACGTTCATAACGTTGCTGCCGATCTGAACCTGGACAACCTTGGTGCCCTTGATCAGGGTCACTTTGGAGCTAGCCGCATCCCACAGCACGTTCATGGGGTCAATGCCCAATCCGGTGGCGATGTCGCGGATAGCCAAATAGGTGCGGGCATCCTTGATATAAGAGGGAGTTACTACGCTCTGTACCGCACCGTTAACGGTGAAGGTGGGAGCGCCGATCACATAGACCGCGGTGGGGTTGGTAGCCACAGTACCAATGGCTGTTTTGACCAACGGTTTGGAGCTGGCGATATTGTAACCCCAGTCGCCCACGCCGCCACCGATCAAGATATTGAGATCACCCAGACCAGGCTGGCTCAAAACAGTGTATTGTACGTCGGAAATCGTGATAACGCTCTCGATATTGCTGAGTTCAGAGATTTCAAAATATAATTCGCGGAAATCTTCACCGAGGAATACATCGTCTATTTCCAGGTCACCCTCGGTAACCTCGATGGTGGGAACTCCATCCCAGGTAACTCCGGCCGGCAGTACCAGGCTGAACCAGCCGTACCCATTCCAATCCCCATCAATATCCCAATATCCGTATTCCTCATCCCATGCGGCATACTCTTCTTCCACACTGGGCTTAAGCGCCCCGTCAGCGGTTTCGGTGATGACGATGTCAGCACCCTGAACGCTGGTCAGCCCGGTCTGCAATGCAAACGGGGTAGTAGTTACGGTGAAGGCGTCCTTAACGGAACCGATTACATAGGTTCCTTCCACAGCGCCGTCAAAGGTGATGGCCAGATCGCCCAGCGGGGCATCGGCATCAGCCACGATAACGAAATCGGTCAGATCGAAATCATCGGAAACGCCTTCTTCATCATCGAAAGTGAACCAGGCGGTTCTGTCATTCTTGATCAGTTCTTCGTAGACAGCAACGCCGTCGCCATCAACCGGATCGTCAACGTCGGCAAATTTCAACCCTTCGGGCAGGGTGATGCTGAACCAGTCAGTATCATCCAGATCATCATTTTTGGGATCCAGGTTTACGGTAACATCGTCAAAGGTGGCAAATTGTCCTCTGTAGACAAAATCTTCGTCAGCATCTTCAACGGTAACCACTACTTCGCTTTCTCCGATATTGCCCACTACATAAGTCTCGGTGTCAATGCCGTCACCTGAAACTCTGACCTTTACTTCACCGGAAGCGGCAGGGGATACCTTGAAGTAAGGAGTAAATACGACTCTGCTGATCTGAGCGGCATTGTCATTGGTAATATCAAGGTAGAGAACTTTATCGGTACTATCACTCCAGTTAAAACTGGCATCGGTGTAGGTGGTGTTGACCTCTCCATCATCCCAGGTAACCCCGGAAGTAAGAATGGTAACTTTGATTTCGTTGCCATCAAAAGCGGTCGGTCCTACTTCTTTAAAGGTCAGGTTGGCACCCTTCTGGCCGCTGCCTATATACAGGCTTTTAGCCTTGGCAGCGGTTACGGTGATGTCAGTGCCGCTGATTCTAGCGATCAAGGCCTTTTCTTCTTCATCAAAAGCAAATTGGCTGCTATCGGGGAGAGGATCCTCGGGATCAGCGCCAGGATCAGCAGCGCCAGGTACCATGGCATAAACACGTACGGTGGCGCTGATGCTGCCGGTGATGCCGTCGTCAACATCCAGGTCGATGTTGGATATGGTGCGGCCAGTGCTGATTGTTGTAGAGTCAGTATCAAAGATTGCCGTATCAGCAGAGATGTCTACTAGAGAGCCATAATCCTCAATTACTGGATCAGCAGCGAACTCGACGCCCTCGGGCAGGGTAATTTCGATAAATACATTATTGTGTTCAGGGGCTGAAGCAAAGTCACTTCTAGCAGATACGGTGATGGATCCTACATCCTCCGACACACCATCATCAGGAATCCAACTCCAGGTGGAGTCTACGTCGACGTAGTTTTTCGCCGCACTGGCAGTGCCCACGCCCACAAACA